>JAFEFW010000009.1 GCA_018240405.1 Pseudomonadota bacterium | reverse complement strand
TTGCGCCCCTACGCCCTCGCCTTCTCGACGCTGCTCGCCCTGGCCGCGTGCACACCGGCGTCCAACGCGCCGCCGCCGGCGACGAGTTTGACCACGACCAAGGGCCTGACATTCGTCGATCCCGCTGGCATGACACTGTACACCTTCGACAAGGACAGCGGCGGCAAGTCAGCCTGTAACGGCCCCTGCGCCAAGAACTGGCCGCCCTTCGCCGCCAGCGGTGGCACAGCGTCCGGCCCCTGGACCATCATCACCCGCGACGACGGCACCCAGCAGTGGGCCTACAAGGGCAAACCGCTCTACACCTGGGTGAAGGACGCCAAGCCCGGTGACGTCACCGGCGATGGCGTCAACCAGGTCTGGCACGTCGCCCAGCCCTAGCCCGGGCCAGCCTTGACCGACCTGGCAGCGGAAATCGAGCCCCACATACCAGCCTTGCGCCGGTATGCCTGGGCGCTCGTCCGCAACCAGGATGCCGCGGATGACCTCGTGCAGGACTGTCTGGAACGCGCCATTTCCCGTTGGCACCTGCGACGGCCTGACGCTGACCCGCGGGCACTGCTGTTCACCATTCTGCGCAACCAGTACGTGAACACGCTGCGGCAGAAGGCGCGCCGCGGCCCGCATGTCGATATCCAGGACGCGGAGGCTCACATCGCCAGTGACCCCGACGGCGAACGCAGTCTGCTCGGCCGCGATGCGTTGCAGGCGCTGAGCACCCTGCCGGAGGAACAACGATCCCTGCTGCTGCTGATCGCAGTTGAGGGCCTCTCCTACCAGCAAGCCGCGGAGGTGTTTGGCGTGCCCATTGGCACGATCATGTCTCGTCTGAGCAGAGCCCGCGCCAGTTTGCGCGCCCTGATCGAGGGCGGCACCCGCGTGACCCTGCGGAGGGTAAAGTGACCGACGACAACGCTCCCGTCGGCGAGGACGACCTGCTGGCCTTTGTCGATGGCTACCTGACCGAGGCACGCCGTCTCGTCGTGATCCGCTACCTGGAAGCCAATCCGGCGGTAAAAGCGCGCATCAATACCGACCTGGCGGTGCGCGACTGGCTGCGCCAACGCCTCGCGCCGATAGATGACGCGACCATCCCCGACCGCCTACGGGTCGAAACCATCCTGGCGCGCCGTCAGGAGACGCGCCGCCGGCGTATCACCGCGGCGGCTGCAAGCGTCGCGCTGCTGCTGGCCGGGGGTGCCGGCGGCTGGATGGCCAACGACCTGCTGCGCGCGCATCCCACCCAGCGCCAGCAGCTCGCGCTGGCGGCGGCGGCCAGCGATGCCATCGCCGCACACCGGATTTTCGTCGTGGAGACCGCGCACCCGGTGGAGGTGGGGGCCGCGCAGCAACAGCACCTGGTGCAATGGCTGTCACGCCGGTTGAAGCACAAGCTGGTTGCGCCGGACCTGTCGCGGCAGGGCTACCTGCTGATGGGCGGGCGGCTGCTGCCCGCCGGGTCCGTCGCCGCCGCGCAGTTCATGTATGAAAACGGCACAGGCACCCGCCTGACGGTCTACGTGCGCGCCGTCGAAGGCGGTGACACGCAGTTCCGGTTCCTCGCCGCCGATGGCCTCGGAGCATTCTCCTGGGTCGACGAGGGTCTGGGCTTTGCGATTGTCGGTGCGTTGGATCGCGAGCAGCTTCTGTCACTGGCGGACAGTGTCTACCAGCAGCTCGATCCGCAGCGCCGGCCACCGCCAGGCGAGTCGTAACCGGCTCAACCGCCCCGCCGTCAGACCCGTTTTGCCTTTGTCCCGAACACATGCTCCGGCCCTGGAAACCGCCGCGCCCTGACATCCGCGGCGTATTCTGCGGCAGCGCGACCGATGGACTCGCCGAGTTCGGCGTAGCGCTTGACGAAGCGTGGGGTGAATGTGCCGAAGAGGCCAAGCAGATCATCGGTCACCAGGATCTGCCCATCGCAGGCGGGAGAGCCGCCGATGCCGATGATCGGCACCGGCGTTTCCGTCGTCAGTTCCCGGGCAATCGGTTCGCGCACCGCCTCAACGACAACAGCGAAAGCGCCGGCGTCGACAATAGCGCGCGTGTCCATGCGGATCTTGGCACTCTCGGCATCGTCCTTGCCGCGTGAGCGGTAACCGCCGAGCGCGTTGACCGCTTGCGGTGTCAGCCCGACATGGCCCATCACCGGAATCCCGCGCTGGCTGAGAAACGCGACGGTCTCGGCCATCTCCACGCCGCCTTCCAGCTTGACGGCAGTGCACCCGGTTTTGGCCATCACGGCAGACGCTGCCTCGAACGCGACGGAAGGCGACGCCTGATAGCTGCCGAACGGCAGGTCGACGACCACCAGCGCCTTCCTGGTATGGCGGACAACCGCGTCACCATGCGCGATCATCTGCGCCAGCGTGACCGGCAGCGTCGTCTCGTAGCCGTAGATCACCATGCCCAGGCTGTCGCCAACCAGCAGCATGTCGACATGCGGGTCGAGCAGGCGCGCGACCGGCGCTGTATAGGCGGTCAGGCATACCAGCGGCTCACCGCCTTTGCGGGCCATAAACTGTGGCACCGACAGGCGTCTCGTTTCCCCCGAAACACTCAAGGCACGCTCCTCGGTTGCTTCTTTCAGCGGCCTGACCATGCCATCAGGATGATGCACCGCCAACCGCCGGGCCGGTGACCGCGGATGCGGCGCCTGCCATGACGGCGGATTCATTACGGATCGAATACGTCAGGCGGATACACTGCCGCACGTGGAGTTGATGATATTCTGGTCCTGCTGACGATCGAAACTTGTGGTGAGCAGGGACCGGATCGCCATACGTCTGTGCCGATGCAGCCAAAGCTCATCATGGCGACCAAGGCGTCGCGTGCACGGAAGTGTGACCTGCTGATGAGGCGATGTCGACTAGCGCTTTGCCTACTGGGGCTACTGGCGTTGAACGGCTGCGGTGTCGTTGCTTTTCCGTTTCGTGTTGTCGGCGATGCCGTCAAGGTCGTGCCGGTCGTTGGCAAGCCGGTCGGTACGCCGATCCACGCGGTGGGCGACATCATCGATTAGGTGTCACCGGATTTTCTGAGGCAGGAAGCCGGGACCGGGACCGGGAGCGAGACGTAGACAGTCAGGCCGCCCGGGATGCGTCTGGTTCCGCTCCGGCCGGGCGCCTCGGTCGATCCGGCTATCCGGGCGTGCCGACCTGCCCTAAATGACCTGCTGCGTACGTTATATATCCGGACCGAATGCCCGATCCCAGCTTCTGCCATCACAATTGCTCCATGGTCTCCGCATGATGTGCGACAGTTCAGCCGCGATTTCACCTGGACTTCAGATGTTTCGTAACGAATCCGATCGATACACGACATTGCGATATACTCGCCAGAACGTGACGCCTTACAAAAGGTCACGGTCCTGCCACAGAAATATCATATAAACCTCGGAATGCTCGGCTTCTGTTAGAAGCGCATTCAGGGACGAAAGAGGTTTCCACATGAAGACATCACTGATTCGGACCGCCCTGCTCCTCAGCGTTGCCGCCGGCCTCGCGGCATGCACCAATCCTTACGACCCCGGCCAACGCGCCGTCGGCGGCGGCGTGCTCGGGGCGGGAACGGGCGCGGCGATCGGCGGTTTGGCTGGTGGCGGTCGTGGCGCCGCAACCGGCGCATTGATCGGCGGCGGCGTTGGAGCCTTGGGCGGCGCGCTGACCACGCCGCAACCGCCGCCCCCGCAATACTATCAGCAGCCTTACGGATACGGTTACCGCTAACGGTGCTTACGCCGTCCGGCCATGCGCATGGCCGGGCGGTGTCCAGCCTGCTGGGCAGCCTCTGTTACCACGCCAGGATGTGATTGCCAGTGCCGGCCTGAACGGCCTACCGGAAGCCATACGCGCATGGAACAGGCGCCCACCCTGCCCTTCGGCACGATTTAGTCATGGCGTTGATGCGTTGGCTTGGCGCCAAGAAGCCCGCCGGCCACCAGTTGATCGAATACGGCAGCCGCATCTCGTCGCGCGCTCGCCACCTCTTGCCCGGTATGCAACCCACGCGGGTGCGATACCACTCGGCAGAAGAAACAAATGATACTCCGGAATGTTGCGGCCCGCTATGATCGTGCCGTGTTGAAGGAGTTTCATCATGACGTCATCGCTCATCAAGGCGGCCCTGCTTGCCGGCCTCGCGCTCGGCGCGGCGGCCTGCACGGATCCGTATGATCCGGGCCAGCGCGCCCTTGGCGGCGCCGCGATCGGAGCCGGCACCGGTGCCGCGGTCGGGGCCATCGCCGGGGGCGGCCGGGGTGCGGCAACCGGTGCGCTGATCGGCGGCGGCGTGGGTGCACTGGGCGGGGCGCTGACGACGCCACAACGGTAGTCGCCCGATCGCGCAGACGCCAGGCCAGCTGTCGTGGCTGGCCGGGTGTCGGCGACGCATGACTGCTGCTGCCAGTCCGCTGTGGTGTTGGATTGAGGTGAGGCCGGCGGCGTCCGCTTGCTCCCCGCCATGGCAGCAGAGCAGCCCCAGCAACCGGGAGCCTGCCGCTACCGTACCCGCACCGCTGCCTGCGCTGCCGTGCCGTCGGCATCCACCACCGTAATCTTGTAGAACCCGGGCGACGGCGGCAGCCACGACACTTCGCGGCGGGCAGCGTCGGTCTCGAGCCGGGCACCGTCGATCAAAAAGGTCAGCGGCCGGCGGCCACCCATCGCCCGCAGCGTCACCGCGCCATCGTCGGAAATCACCGCCTGATCCGGCGGAAACAGCAGGCGCAGCGCATCCGCCCGTGGCGGCGGCGCCCGGTGCACGATCGTGGGGCGCAGCTCCGGATCGGGACGTGGCGCCTCCGGCAACAGGTCGAACACGCGCGACAGCATCGGCAGCGCCAGTGACCGGCCGGTGGCGCCAGGCAGCGGTGTGCCGTCTGGGCGGCCGATCCACACGCCGACCACATGCGACTGGTCGAACCCCAGCGCCCAGGCGTCGCGGCCACCCCAGCTTGTTCCGGTCTTCCAGGCAATGCCGCTCTGCCCCCCATCCGGCAGGCGCTGTGTCAGCACCGCGGCGACCGTGGCTGCGGCCCGTGGATCGAGGAACGGGCGCGTTTCGGCTGGCTGGTCGCGCAGCAAGCGCAGCGCGCCGCCCTGGCCGTCGGTGGCAAGCGCGGCATAAAGCCCGGCCGCCTGTCGCAGCGTGATTCCGGCGCCGCCGAGCGCCAGAGGCAGCGAGGCCGTTGCCCGGTTGGGCAAGACCAGGGACACACCACCGGCCTTCAGTGCCGTCTGGAACCGCAGCGGTCCGACCCGGTCGAGCAGTGCCACCGCCGGCAGGTTCAGCGATTGCCGCAGCGCGTCCGCCGCGGTGACGGTGCCGTGGAAGCCGCGGTCAAAATTTTCCGGCGCATAGGCGCCGAAGCGGCGCGGCAGGTCGCTCAGCACGGTCTCCGGTCCAACCCAGCCATCGGCGAACGCCAGCGCATAGATGAACGGCTTGAGCGCCGATCCGGGTGAGCGGACCGCTCGCGTCAGATCCAGAGCAGAGCCGCGCGCCTCACCGCCCTGGCTGTCGCCGGGCACCAGGGCCCGGATCTCCCGCGTCCGGGCGTCGGCGATCAGCATCGCCAGCGAGGCGCGAGCCGGCAGCGTGTCCAGCCGCTGCGCCGCCAACCGTTCCAGCGCCTCCTGCAGAGGGAGGTCGAGTGTCGTGGCGATGCGCGGCTGTGCAGGCAGGCCGGCGAATGCCTGGAAGGCGTGGCGGGGCAGCCTTACGCGGGCGGCAGGAACCGGTATGGCGCGTGCGTCCGCGGCGCCGTTGGCCGTCAGGATGCGATTGCGCAAGGCCAGTGCCTGGTCCGGGTGGCGGTCCGGCCGCAGCGCTTCCGGCCGCCGCGGAATGGCAACCAGCAGCGCCGCCTGTGCCGGTTCCAGCATACGCGGCGAAGCGCCGAACCAGGCCAGGCTGCCGGAGCGCACCCCCTCGAGGTTACCTCCCATCGGCGCGAGCGTCAGCCACATGCCGAGGATGTCCCGCTTGCTGTAATGCGCCTCCAGCTGGAGCGCACGGGCGATTTCGATCAGCTTGCTGCGGATGGTGCGCGGCCGCGGTTCCAACAGCCGGGCGGCCTGCATGGTGAGGGTGGAGCCGCCGGAGACGATGCGCCCGGCGCGCAGGTCGGACAGCGCGGCGCGCGCAAGGGCAAGCGGGTCAATACCGGGATGGTGCCAGAAACGGCGATCCTCGGTGGCAATCAGGGTGTCGATCAAGGCGGGAGAAACGTCCTCGACACCCGTACGCAGCCGCCAAACGCCGCCGGGTGCCGGGCGGAGGGCAAGGGTCCGGCCATTTCGGTCGACAATCTCGCTGCCGGTCTCAGCGAGGCGTGTGAGGTTCGGCGGGAAGAGCCTGTCAAGGACGACGGCGATGATGGCGATTACGGCCGCCGCGGCGAAGGCGGCAGCGGTCCAGCGGAGCGAACGGCCACCACCGTGACGACGGGCCATTTCGTTACCACGACCAGCCATTTCATCGCCGTGGCGGGTCCCCTCACCGCCGTGGTGGAACCCTCCACCGCCATGGTGGAACCTTTCACCGTCGCGGCGGGCGAAGGCCCGCCAGCCACGCCTGGCGGTATCGAGGACGTCGCGGCCCGAGCCTTTGATCGACAAAGGCGTGGATGGCGCGCCTCCGCCCGCCATGACGGGGGAAGCTGGCGCTGACGCCCCAGCCCCACCAAAGCCGGGCACGCGGTCAGTGGCCGGGCCGTCGCTCATTCAGGCGGCAGCACCTTGATGCGGTTCACGCCCTGCCGTGCGTAGACGGCGGGGGCGTACATATCCGACACCTCGGCGCCCGGCAGCTCGAACGAGCCCGGTGTCACTGCCCGCAGCCGCACGGCGATGCGGAACTCCGGCTTGTCCTTCAGCGACAGCACCGCGGCGAACCGGTCATCGGCCGCCGCCTGCGCGTCCACCTCGGTGAGGTCCGCCAGCCAGGGCATCCCGGCGGCGGCACCGTCGGAAATACGACCGACGACCTCCCAGCCTGCCGGCAGGCCCTGGGTCAGCAGCGCCGTGCGCTCCATCCCGTCCTCGGCCTTGCCCTCCAG
The DNA here is from genome assembly GCA_018240405.1 of Pseudomonadota bacterium. Taxonomy (GTDB): domain Bacteria; phylum Pseudomonadota; class Alphaproteobacteria; order Acetobacterales; family Acetobacteraceae; genus Rhodopila. The sequence goes on along the minus strand of JAFEFW010000009.1, from coordinate 30,325 downwards.
CACCAGCACAAAGCTGGTGTTCTGCTTCAGCGTATCGAGGTTCAGCGTCTCGCCACCCAGCGTGAAGAACTTCCGCCGGATCTGCATCTGATTGCGCGAGGCCGGCAGCGGCGTGGCGGGAACGCCGGCCGTAGCGACGCTGGCCCAGACAGCCCGCCGGCCCAGATTCTGCAGCGTCGCCTCCTGCGCCAGCCGGGATGAGACAACCGGCGCCTCCGGCAGTTTCGTACCGTTCAGCATCACCTGGGTGTTGCCCCCGGTGCGGCCGAGCGCGCCGGCCGCGGCGACAAGCCACGCCTGCTCCTGCGTGTTGAGCCGCTGCACCGCGAGGTCGGCGCCCGGCAGCGAGGCCGCCAGCAGCGTCACCTTGTCCTGGACGACGCCGCTCTCTTTCATCAGTACCAGCGTTGCTGCCTGGTCCCGCAGCGTCGAGCCGTAGTCGAACGACCACCATTTCCGCGCCGGCGCAGCGACCGCGGCGGCAAACGCCGCCTCGGCGCGCGGCGTGTCGTGCGCCAGCGCCAGGGCGGCCCCAAGCTGCGCCTTGGCCAGTGGCGTCGGCAGGTCCTTCAATTGCTCGAACAGTACCCGCGCCGCGCCGGGTTCGCCGCGCCCGGCCATGGCCAGCACGTACAGCCGGTAGGCGTAGTCCGCGCGCGACTCCGCGGTATTGTCCGGACCTTCGCTGTCTTCGCCCAGGCGCTTCAGCGCAGCCTCCATCGCCGGAGGCGGCACCACGGCACCGGCCTTGCGCGCGCGCAGCAGGAATTCGACCGCGTAGTTGGACAGCCAGGCCACCGGCTCGCCGCTGGCGCGCCACAAGGCGAAGGACCCGTCATAGCGCTGCCGGTCGAGCACGGCGTTGACGGAAGCCTGCAGGCGCCCGGCGCGATCGCCCCAAGGGAAGGCGCCATCGGGGAGCATCACCAACGGCAGGCCGCGGCTCGTGAGCTGCTCCAGGCAGGTCATCTGGTACTCTTCCAGCGCCTCGGTCAGCGCGCCGACATCGTAGCGCACCGGCGCGCCGAGTGTGGCGGTGGCGGTCCAGGTGCCGGGGATAAAGGAGGCAATCGGCACGGGCAGCTTCACCTCGGCGCCGGGGGCTACCTCCTGACCGCTGACCACCGTCACCGCCGGGCGAGCGGGCGCCACCGTCAGCCGCCATTCATGCGTGACGTTGAACCGGTCGGGCCCGCTGGCCTGCAGCCGGATCACCGCAGTCCCGGCACCGGTTGCCTTAAGCGACGTGAACGGCACGGCACTGGCACCCGGCGCAAGGTTCGCGCTCAGCCGATCCGGACCGGTCAGCGTCAACGGCCCTTCCAGCGAGATTTTCGCGCTGGCCTCGCCGCCCGGCAGGTCCAGATTATGCAGCAGCACGGCCAGCCTGGCTTCGTCTCCGGGGGCGAGGAAGCGCGGCGGCAGCGCCTCGGCGATCAGCGGGTCGCGTACGATGACGTCGGCCGAGGCGGAGCCGATCCGGCTGCCCTGCCAGGCCACCGCCATGAGCCGCACCTGGCCGTTGAAGTCGCCGATATCCAGCGGCACCTGCACGACGCCGTCCGGCCCGGCCTGCATCGGCGGGAAGAACAGCGTCACGGTCCGCGTGGGATCCTCGCGCGGCATGGTGCCGAACTCGTCGCCGCCCTGCCGCAGCACGGTTGGCGTGCCGTCCGGCGGCGCCAGCAGGCGGCCCCAGTCGTCACGGATATCCAGGCCCAGGATGCGGCGGCCGAGGAAATGCGGCGCTGGGTCGGGGGAGACGAAGCGGGTCAGGCGCAGGATGCCCTCGTCCACCGCGGCAACGCTGACCCAGGCACCCGGCGCAGTGCGCAGCGGCACCACCGTACGCTGGCGCGGCGCGGTCCGCTGCGGCGCCTCAAACGCCACATCCAGCTTGCGTGCGGAGGGATCGACGCCGACCCAGACCAGGCCAATCGCACGGTTCGGCCGCTTCGAGTCGGTGCCGCCGCGGAAGACGTGCACCGTGACATAGGCACCGGGGCCCCAGTCAGCCGAAACCGGGATGCTGACTTCGGTGCCGCCAGCCGGGACGGGCAGGTTGCGCAGCGCGTGCACCCGGTCGGACAGCACCAGCAACGTCGCCTGGCCAGCAAAGGGCGCATCGATATGCACGCGTACGTTCTCGCCCGCCGGCGCCATCGGCCGGTCGACGGAAACGTCCACCTTGTCAGGCACATCCGGCGACTCGGAACTCGCCCAGCCGGAGCGGAACCGGTACGAGGTAATCGCCATGCCGCCGGTCTGCGCGACCTCGATCCGGTAGCGGCCCCAGGGCAGCGTCTTGGTGACATGCAGCGGCGCGTCCGCCTTCAGGTCGATGTCGCGCGTCTCCAGCGGCTCATCCTTCCACACCGTCTGGTAGCGGGCGCTGCCGTCGCGCATCACCAGGCGCCAGTCCGGCCGCTCCCGCACCAGGCGCAGCCGCGCCTTCATGGCAGTGGGTGTGCCGTCAGGCTTCAGCGCCACGATGTCGAACGCCGCTTCGGTATCGGCATTGACCGCGTCGTCAATAAAGCCAGGCTTCAGGCCGATCAGCGGCGCGGTGCCGCGCACCGGCAGTGACGCTCTGGCGTAGGCGGCATGGCCGGACGGATCGTTCACCGCCACCTCAAGCTCCGCCTTCAGCGGGCGGGTTGTATCGGGCACCTTGTCCAGCGTCACCGCCAACTCGGTTCGGCCGTCGCCGTCCGTGGTTGGCACCGTGACCGGGATCTGGTCTGGGGCGAACGGCTCATCGACCAGCCCGAAGCGCCAACCCGCGCGGTCCGCAAAGGGCGTCGCGTCGACCTCCAGCCGCAGCGAGCCTTCGGCAGACAGTTGTGCGGCCGGCGCGCCGTAGAGATAGCGCGCGGTGACGCCGATCGTCGTTTTCCGTCCGACGGGCAGGAATTGCGGCGGTGACGGCATCTCCACCGCCAGCCGGTCCGGGATGAAATTGTCGACCCGGAAATCGGTGCTGCCGATCGGCGCGCCATTCGGATCGGCGTGCAGTTCCACGCTCCAGGTGCCAGCCGCGGCGCCGCGCGACAACGTGACCGGCAGGTGGATCGCGCCGTCTGCCTGGCGCGGCGGGGTGGCCTGGGTGAACACCTGTCCGTTCGGACGACGCACCGTCACGCGCGCCGGGATGTCGAGCGGCCGCCCAGCATTGTCACGCAGCAGCGCCATGACCTGCACGGTCTCGCCGGGACGGTAGATGCCACGGTCGAGCCACACATAGGAATCGATCGGCCCGGGATGCGCCTGCCCGGATACGCCGCGGTCCGACAGGTCGAATGATGCGGTGGTCAGATCGAGCGCGGCAAAGTCGTCCGGACCGCCGAAGGCGTGCACGACGGAGGGCGCCAGCGGTCCTTCACCCCGCAGCAGCGCGATCGGGAACCGGCCGACGCCGTCCGCGTCCGTGGTTGCCTGGCCAAGGATATCGTTGTTGCGCGCTAACAGGTCGAGCCGCACACCCGCACGCGGTTCGGCGTCGCCATAGGATCGCACCTGCACGGTCAGCCCGTCCGAACCCCGCCAGACCGTCGGCGCGAGATCGGTGCGCAGCACCATCTGCACCGACGCGACGTCGTAGTCCCGTGTGCCATCGCCAGGCGTGGCCAGCAGCGCATAGAGGCCGGGTCCGGCATTTGCGAGCGACTCGGGGAACGGCAACTTGGTCCGTGCCGTGCGGTTCGGCTGCCAGGTCGGGATGTCGGCCTTCCCCTCCCACACGACCCGCCCGTTGGTCTCGCCGATCTCCGTGGCGGTCCACTTCGACACCGGTTCACCCAGCTTCGAGTCGCGCAGGAACGGCGGAATGTTGCGCTCCGTCAGCCGCATCAGCTTCAGGTTGACTGAGGACAGATTGACCGTGTTCAGCGTCACCGCCGGGACCTGGCCCCGCGGCAGGACATAGAAGCGCGTATCAAAGTCGATGCGCGGTTTGCGGCCGGGCATCGCGACCGGCACGATCAGGTCCGCGGTAAGCGACAGGCCCTGTTCGGCTGGCATCCCTGACTTGAACGTCAGCTTCGTCGTTGCCGCCCAGGGCAGCCCGGAGACGCAGATCTCCTTGCCCTCCAGCGTCACGGCAATATTTTGCTGCGCCGGATCGATCCGTACCCAGTCCTGCGGCTGAAAATCAGTGCGGCGGGTTGGCGGCACGCTGAAGCTGACGCAGGCGCGGGCCGGATCGGCCTCGGATTCGGTCCGCACCTCCCGCAGCAGGACGCCGACGGCGCGTTGTGCATCGGCAAGCAGCGCCTTGTTTGCCGGGGTATCGGCGCGGTCCACGGCTGCTTCGAGCACCGGGATGGCGGCGGCATGCAGACCCTGCGCACGCAAACCCTTGGCGATCAGCAGCAGGGCCTGCGCCTGCTGGTCCGCCGCGTCCGTGTAGCTATAAGCACGCGTGGCGGCCGCCAGGGCCTTGCGCCAGTCCGGCGGCGACCGCTCCGCATAGAGCCGCGCGATGGTGAGGAAGGTGGGGGCCTGTACGTCGCCCATGCCGATGCGGCGTTCCAGCGCGGTAATGGCAGCAGGTGCGTCCTTCTTCGCCAGAGCCGCGGCAACCTGCTGGTCCGCGTCCTTCTTCTGCTGCGCGTTACTGCCCGCCGGGAATGCTTTTGCTAACTCCCGTATCCAGGCAGAACTGTCCGACTGTAAGCCCGATGGGATCGGGTCATCGGCCCAGGCCGGTCCATGCGCAAGCGTGCCGAACAGGATCAGCAGGACTGCAAGCAGGCGCAGGAGCATGGCGTTGGGCCTTAGGGGTAGAACGTCGCCTGACCCTAGCACATCCAGCCGGCCGGCCGTCATCGGAAAGCGAAATTATCGGCCGGCGGAACAGAGCCGGAGGACAGGGGTCCTCCATCCACGCCTGGCTATGCGTCTCGCGTTCTCGACCGTGACGTCAAGGAGAAGTCGTGGCCGCTCGCGACGCTTTGCCGGCTCATCGGACGGCGGTTTCGCTACATTTAAGCGCGCATACGGACGCGTCAGGTTATGAAGCACGGGCGGAGGGTCGGACGCCGACCGTCCCGCGCCCTGGTCCGCGATCGCGTAGACGCAAAAAAGGGGCGCCGAAGACGGGCGCCCCATACCCGGCCGCTCAGTGCGACTCAGTTCTCGTGGACGACGGTCACCTGTGGGGTGAAGAAATAGCCGCCGTAGCGAATCGTCTTGATGAAGGACGGGTCCTTCGTCTTGCTCTCGATTTTGCGGCGCAGGCGGCTGATCTGCACGTCGACGCTGCGGTCGAACACCGCCGCCGCGCGGCCGTGCAACTGGTCCAGCAACTCATCGCGCGACAGGACCTTGCGCGGGTTATTGCAGAAGATCGCCAGGATGTTGAACTCACCGCTGGTCAGGGAACGTGGCTCACCGTCCGGGTCAAACAACTGCCGGCGGGCAAGGTCCAGCTTCCAGCCCTCAAACATCAAGATCCGCGCCGAGTCAGTCTGTTGCTGCTCCGACATGGTGCTGCGCCGCATCACCGCCTTCACGCGCGCAACGAGTTCGCGCGGGTTGAACGGCTTCGGCAGGTAATCGTCGGCGCCAATCTCCAGTCCGACGATGCGGTCGGTATCCGACCCGCGGCCGGTCACCATGATAATAGGTACGGCTGACTTGCCACGCAGACGCCGGCAGATCGACAGCCCGTCCTCTCCAGGCAGGCCGACGTCAAGGATCACAAGGTCGATCTTTTCCGACGACATCACACGATCGAGATCACGCCCGTTCGTCGTTGGCGTGACTTCGAACCCATGCTCCGTCATGCACGAAACCATCATGCGGCTGATGTCGGGATCATCCTCGACCACAGCGATATGTGAAGACGTGTCCATCGTGTCACCTTCCGGTCCCCTACGAAACCCTTGCACCCGGATTGTGTCACAAACAAGTGCAACATCGGTCTAGACATAATTTGCAATCCCCAGGCTGGCGACGCGCTCACCAGCAGGCGGGGTAGCCGAACCGCTACCGATGGGTATAATCGCCGCTCGTGACAGCCGATCACGGGCTGTCCCACGCAATCCAACCGGATAACGGGGGCAGCCGAAACAGCCCTGATGGGGAGTGAAGCATGAGTTTGAAAGGTGCTGGATATATCGTGGGGGCGTGGGAACACCCCACGCGAAAGGCGACAGACAAGTCGGTCGCCCTGCTCCATGCAGAATGTGCACGCGGCGCGCTGGAAGACGCCGGCCTGACCAAGGACGACGTTGACGGCTATTTCTGCGCCGGCGATGCACCCGGTTCACTCGGCGGCCTGTCCATGGCCGACTACATGAACCTCAAGCTGCGCCATATCGACAGCACCGATGTCGGCGGTTCGTCATACCAGGTGGCCGTCGGCCACGCGCTGGAGTCGATCGCGGCGGGTCGTTGCAATGTCGCGCTGGTGACGCTGGCAGGACGCCCGCGCAGTGAAGGCATGGCCACCGGCACCGCACCCCGCGCCGGCAGCCCGGTCGATCCGGTCAATCAGTTCGAGTATCCATACGGCCCGACCGTGGTGAACCAGTACGCCATGTGCGCCGCGCGCCATATGTATGAGTACGGGACAACCAGTGAGCAGCTTGCCTGGATCAAGGTCGCCGCTTCGCACCATGCCCAGCACAACCCGCACGCCATGCTGCGCGACGTCGTGACCGTGCAGGACGTTGTATCCTCGCCGATGGTCTCCACGCCGCTGCACCGCCTGGACTGCTGCGTCATCTCCGACGGTGGCGGCGCGCTGGTCATCACGAAGCCGGAAATCGCCAAGAGCCTGAAGCGGCCGCTGGTGAAGGTGATCGGCGTCGGCGAGTCGCCGAAGCATCAGATGGGCGGCGAGGTCGATCTGACCTACACCGCGGCGCGCCATTCCGGCCCGCCGGCGTGGGAAATGGCAGGCATCAAGCCGTCCGACATCAAGTACGCCTCGATCTACGACAGCTTCACCATCACCGTGCTGATGCAGCTTGAGGATCTGGGCTTCTGCGAAAAGGGCAAGGGCGGCCAGTTCGTGCAGGACGGCAACCTGATCTCCGGCACCGGCAAGCTGCCGTTCAACACCGATGGTGGCGGACTCTGCTCCAACCACCCGGCGAATCGCGGCGGCATCACCAAGATCATCGAGGCGGTGCGTCAGTTGCGCGGCGAAGCGCATCCGGCGGTGCAGGTGAAGAACTGCGACCTCGCCCTTGCCCACGGCACCGGCGGCTCGCTCGGCACGCGCCATTGCGGCAGCACTGTCATCCTGGAACGGGAGTAATCCTTCATGGCATACGTAGCTCGGAAGATCCCGTTCGTCGGGACACCTGACACCAACCCTGAGACCAAGCCGTTCTTCGAGGCGTGTGACCAGGGCAAGCTGATGATCAAGCGCTGCACGAAGTGCAAGAAGCCGCACTTCTACCCGCGCGACCTCTGCCCGTTCTGCTTCGGCGACACCACTTGGGAGCAGGCGTCCGGCAAGGGCACGGTCTACTCGTTCAGCACGCTGGAGCGCGGCTCGCCGCCGCACACCATCGCTTATGTGAAGCTGGCCGAAGGCCCGACCGTGCTGACCAACATCGTCGAGGTTGATCCGAAAGAGATCAAGATCGGCCAGAACGTTGTAGTAACGTTCATCAAAACCGAGGACGGCCCGTCATTGCCGTTCTTCAAGCCGGCGTAACGACCGGCGCATTAAGTCCGGCAGGCGTCCCGGAGCATAGTGCCCGGGACGCCTCTTATCGTCGAAACGACGTATCGACTCGCGCAACCTTGGTCTTTGTTCGCCGCGCGTTCATGCATGGCGGACGACAAGACCGACAAAGCTTCACCTGGGTGCTTTACCAGGCATCACGATTAAAGCACGTGTGTCGCCTTGGATTTTGTTGCCGCCGCGCATAAGCGCACGGCCACACTTCGCGCATAAGCGCGCGGCCAGACTTCCGGCGACCGCGCCCGTTCCCGCCATTGTCGGCGCGCACCAGCGTCCGGAAACCATCACTGGGCCGTGCGAGCCACCGCAGCTCCGCATGTATTCGCCAGGTTGTGACTAGCCGTGGCAGCCGTGGCTATGGCACGGGACCCGCCATTCAGGCGCGCCGGCGCAGCCTGACGAAACACCTCCACAGGAACGAACAAGATGATCTTGCAACGACGCGCCCTCCTCGCTGCTGGAGCGGCCGCCGCGCTGCCGCGCCTTGGCCATGCGCAGAGCCCGACGATCCGCATCGGCGTGATGAACGACCAGTCCGGACCCTACCGCGACGATGGCGGGCCAACGGGCGTGGTCTGCGCCAGGCAGGCGCTGGAGGATTTCGGCCTGTCCGGCAAGGGCTGGAATGTCGAGGTGCTGTCGGCCGACCACCAGAACAAGCCGGATGTCGGCATTTCCATCGCCCGGCAATGGATCGACCGCGACGGCGTCGATGCAATCGTCGATGTGCCGACGTCATCCGTCGGGCTGGCGGTCAACACAGTGTGCCGGGAGAAGAACAAGGTCTACCTCAATTCCGGCACCGGATCGTCCGACCTGACCGGAAAGCAGTGCAGCCCGAACACGGTGCATTGGACCTACGATACCTACATGCTCGGCAAATCGACCGGCGGCGCGACCGTAAAGGAAGGCGGCGACAGCTGGTATTTCATCACCGCAGACTATGTGTTTGGCCAGACGCTGCAGCGCGACACGTCCGAGATCATAACGAAAGCCGGCGGCAAGGTGCTGGGCAGCGTGGCGTATCCGTTCCCCGAGACAACGGATTTCTCGTCGATGCTGATCCGCGCGCAGGCGTCGGGCGCCAAGGTGCTGGGCCTGTGCATGGCCGGCGCCGATACGGAAAACTGCATCAAGCAGGCGCAGGAGTTCGGCGTTGCCAACTCCATGCAGATCGCGGCGCTGCTGATCCAGGTACGCGGCGTGCGGGCGCTGGGGCTGGATGTCGCCAACGGCATGCGCTGGAGCGAATCGTACTACTGGGACCTGAACGACCGCACGCGCGCCTGGAACAACCGGGTGAAGGGCAAGACGCCGAACGGCGTATGGCCGAACATGACGCAGGCGGGCGACTACGCGGTGACGCTGCACTTCCTGAAGGCGGTGAACGACATGGGCGTGGCCGCGGCGAAGGCGGACGGGCGCGCGGTCGTCGAGCGGATGAAGGCGATGCCGACCGACGATGACTGCTTCGGGCCGGGTCGCATTCGGCCGGACGGTCGGGCGCTGCACCCGGTCTATCTGCTACAGGCGAAGAAGCCGTCAGAGAGCAAGGGATCGTGGGATATTGCCAAGGTCGTGGCCGTGACGCCGGCCGATGAGGCGTTCCGTCCGATCAATGAAGGCGGCTGCCCGTTGATCAAGAGTTAAGCGGGACCCGTAAAGTTGCGGCGTGCCGGCATCCGTGCCGTCCGCTGACTGTCCTGGCGCCCAACGCGGTGCACTCCCCTTTTCGCTGATTTGGCGGAACTGGGAACGCAGATACCAGGCGTTCAGCTAAAGCTGTATCGGACGCCTGGCGTGCGGCACCGACTTTCATCGTCATGACGAGCGAAGGCCCGCATCCACGGCTTGGCCGCAAAGGCGCTGTTTCTGCGCGGGATTCTCAACCGCAAGGCGTGGATGACGGGCCTTCGCCCGCCATGACGAGAAATCAACGATCGCCCAAATTGGCCAATCTAAAGGCCAATAGAGCGCAGGCCTGACATGACGAAATAGCAACGGCCACCGCCATGACGAGAGAGCAACGGCCGCCACCGACAGGCCTGTTTCAACGTATAAAGAGCCCGCGCCCGCCGCGACGGCAGTAGAGACGAAGCACAGGCTCAAGCCAACGAAGCCCTCAGTGCACCCGCTCGAAGATCGCCGCGATGCCCTGGCCGCCGCCGATGCACATCGTCACCAGCGCGTAACGGCCGTCGATCCGCTCCAGCTCGTATAGCGCCTTCACCGTCAGGATCGTTCCCGTCGCACCGACCGGATGGCCGAGCGAGATGCCGGAACCGTTGGGGTTGACCTTGTCTGGGTGGAAGCCGAGGTCCTTCGCCACCGCGCAGGCCTGCGCGGCGAATGCCTCGTTGGACTCGATGACGTCCATGTCCTCCAGGCGCAGCCCTGCGCGCTCCAGCACCTTGCGGCTGGCCGGCACCGGACCGATGCCCATCACCTTCGGATCGACGCCGGCATGGGCGTAGGCGACCAGGCGGCCCATCGGCTTGGCGCCGCGCTTCGCCAGCGTATCGCCGTCCATCAGCACCACCGAGGCGGCACCGTCATTGATGCCCGAGGCGTTGCCGGCGGTCACCGTGCCGTCCTTGCGGAACACCGGGCGCAGCTTGCCCAGGTCAGCCGCGCTGACATCCGGGCGAACGTGTTCGTCCGTGTCGAACACCACCTCACCCTTCCGCGTCTTCTGCACCACTGGCAGGATCTGCGCCTTGAAGCGGCCTTCCTTGATGGCGCGCGCGGCCCGCTGGTGCGACGTCAACGCCAGTTCATCCTGCATCTGGCGGGTGATCTGGTGGCTTTCAGCCAGGTTCTCTGCCGTCTCGCCCATGTGGATGTTGTGGAACGGGTCGTGCAGCGCCGCCGTCATCATGTCGATCATCGCCGTGTCGCCCATGCGCGCACCCCAGCGCATGCCCTGCGCCAGATAGGCGGCGCGGCTCATGCTTTCGGCGCCGCCGGCGACGGCGATGTCTGCATCACCCAGCGTCACGGCCTGCGCCGCGGAGACCACCGCCTGCAGGCCGGAACCGCAAAGCCGGTTCAGCGTCAGTGCCGGCGCGTCCTGCGACACGCCTGCGTTCACCGCGGCGACGCGGGAGAGGTACATGTCCTTCGCTTCCGTATGGATGACGTTACCGAACACCACGTGGTTCACTTCAGCGCCGTCGACGCCGGCGCGCGATAGCGCCTCTTTCACCACCTGGGCGCCAAGATCGGTCGGCGCAACGTCCTTCAGGCTGCCGCCGAAGTCACCGATGGCGGTGCGGACGCCGGAGACGACAAAGACTTCGCGTTGCATGGGCGTGCCCTCTTGATTGGTATACGACGGAACGGATGGCACGCGGCCGCGGCAGACGCAAGGCCGCCGCCATCCGACGCCTCAACGGGCACTTCGGGCTGCTCAGATCGAGGCATACTCGTCGTGGCGGCGCCACCATACACCCTGGTCATTGCGGCCCAAGGGCGCTCGGTCGAGCCACTGGTATGCGCCCCACAAACCGTCGAGGCCGCGGGCGTAGGTGGAGTAGGTGTGGAAGATGGCGCCATCCTGCAACGCGAACGCACTCATGCCCGGGCGGTCGCGGTGGAAGGACGCCGTATCGGTCCCGCACATGGCCGCGAAGCGGTTCTCTGCCTGTGCGCCGCCGCCGTCCTGCTCCGGACGCCAGGCGAATGCGGCCTGCGGACGGTAGTTGTATTCGACCCCGCCCCGAAGCTGCTCCTCCTCTGTGATCCAGACGTTGAAATCGTGGTTGAAGTCGCTTTCGAAGGACGACGCCCACGGGAACGTCCATCCCATCCGCTGCCGATAGGCCAGCAGCTTCGCCAGCGGCGCCCGCGATACCGCCCACAACATGACATCATGCTGCGCCAGATGCACCGCGAACCCGTTGAACCCATCGGCGATCATCGAGCAGGACGGACAGCCCGCCTTCCAGTCCGGACCGAACATGAAATGATAGATCAGCAATTGCGACCGGCCCTGGAACAGGTCGGCCAGTGTCGCCGTGCCATGTTCCGTGTCGAAACGATAGGTCTTCTGCACGGCAACCCACGGCAGTGCCTGACGCCGGCGTGCCAGTTCGTCGCTCTGCCGGGTCAGCGCCTTCTCGGCCTCAAGCAGTTCGATGCGCGCTGCGAGCCAGTCGCCCCTGGTGCCGATGGTATGAGATGCCATGATTGCTTTCTCCCTTGAGCAGCGAACACGCTGGGTCCGCGGGGAAGAGGTAGGCGTGGCATCCCGGAGGACGGGAGTGACAAATCTGGCGGGCTTTGGATGGACCTTGTGATCGCCGCTGCAGCGCGCGCCCTGGCGGCCGGCGATCCATTGGCCGCGCTGAATCGTGTGGCGCTGCGTGACGATCCGCTTGCACTGGCGCTGCGTGGAACGGCCATGGCCCAGCTTGGCGACCTGGAGCGGGCTCGCCTGCTGCTGCGCCGTGCAAAACGCAGTTTTGGCCCGCATGAGGTTCTGGCTCGGGCCCGGTGCGCGGTGGCTGAAGCCGAGATCGCGTTGGCCATGCGTAACCTCACCTGGCCGGCGCGGGCGCTCGACACCGCACACAGGGCGCTCGAAGCGCGGGGCGATCGGATCAATTCCGCCCATGCGCGGCTGCTCGCCGTCCGCCGGCTGGTGCTGATGGGGCGTCTTCTGGACGCCGAACGTAACCTGGCAGAACTCGAGCCCGCCGGGCTGCCGCCTGCACTCCAGGCCACACACGCACTGGCATTGGCCTGGATCGCCATCCGCCGGGTCAATGTGGCGGCGGCGCAGATGGCGCTGGCCACCGCCGAACGAACGGCGCATGAGGCCGGCATTGCCGGCCTTTCCGCCGAAGTCGAAGCTGCCCGCGACGTGCTGGAACGGCCCGCTGCGCTGCTGGTGTCGCGTGGTTCGGAACGCCTGCTCCGGTTCGCCGAAGTTGAAACGCTCCTGGCATCCGGAACGCTGGTGGTGGATGCCTGCCGCCATGCGGTGCGCGCGGGCGATCGGGCGGTCCTGCTCGCGCGCCGTCCGGTGCTGTTCGCGCTGGTGCGTGTTCTTGCCGAAGCTTGGCCTGGTGACGCAGCGCGGGACGTGCTGCTCGCCCGGGCGTTTGGTGCACGATACGCTGACGAATCGCATCGCGTGCGCCTACGGGTTGAGACCGGGCGCCTGCGCGTTGCGTTGCGTGGCCTGGCTGCGGTGACCGCCACTCGGCGCGGCTTCGTTCTTGCGCCAAACCAGGCACACGCGGTGGTCGTGCTGGCGCCGCCGGCCGCGACGCCGCACGGGTCTCTGATCGCCCTTCTGGCCGACGGTGAGGCCTGGTCCAGTTCCTCGCTCGCCATTGCGCTCACGACAAGCCAGCGGCAGGTGCAGCGGGCGCTTGAAGAACTTGCGGCGCACGGCGCGGTGCAGCCGGTTGGGCGTGGGCGGGCCCGCCGGTGGATGACGCCGCTGGCGCCGGAATTCGCGACAGCGTTGTTACTCCCGGCGCCGCTACCTGATGCGTAGGGTGGCGTCATGACATACGCAGCAGTCGAAATCGTTCGCGAGCTTGGTCCGTTCCCGGGTGTTGCCGCCGTACACGGCGTATCGTTCGATGGTAAGCGGGTCTGGATTGCGACCGGCGACAGCCTCGCGGCGCTCGATCCGGAAAGCGGCACAATCCAGCATCGCATCCATATATCGGCGCAGGCCGGCACGGCCTATGACGGGCGCTACATCTACCAACTATCCGGCACGCTGATCTGGAAGATCGATCCAACCACCGACCGCGTTGTGGCAACGATCCCGGCACCGGACGGCGTGGCGTCCGGCATGGCCTGGGCCGAAGGTTCACTATGGGTCGGCCAGTATCAGGCACGCAGAATCCATCAGGTCGATCCCGAAACGGGCGCAGTCCTGCGCAGTATCCACTGCAGCCGTCATGTCACGGGCGTTACCTGGGTCGATGGCCAACTCTGGCACGGAACATGGGAAGATGATGCGAGCGACTTGCGGCGCATCGACCCACAGAGCGGCGCCGTGCTGCAGGCGCTGGCGATGCCCGCCGGCACAATCGTATCCGGACTGGAATCAGATGGCGCCGGTGTGTTCTTCTGCGGCGGCGGCCCGAGTGGCGTCGTCCGGGTCGTACGCCGTCCGGACTGACCGTTGCAGACGCAACCGAGGCGGTGACCAGAACGCAGGAAGCACGGTCGTCCGTGCTGAGCCCGGCAGATGTTTCTTGTTCAGTCGATCCGGTCGGCCAGAGCTGACAGCATATCAAAACGACAATGCTGTGGGTGGATAGTGCGCCCAGGTCCACCCACTCCTGTCGGTCGGTTCTGCACCAATGTCTCCGTTGCAACCGCGTCGCCATACACGAAACGCTGAAGGCGCCTCGTAGCCATCGGTGTTCGAGACACTGGCGTTTTCTCCTGAATGTGCCACACTCCTACTCGGGAGTAGCAACTGGGGAGAACACCTGTGAACGAAGTGCCTATTAATGCGCCCAATCTTTGGCGTCTGGAAACGCCCGGCCACTCGGGCTGGATTCATACCGCGCGCGCCGGCGACCCGAAGAAATACTTCATGGTATCGACTGACAGCCACGCGAATGAGCCGCCCGACCTGTGGGAAAAGCGCATCGACGCCAAGTACCGCGACCGCGTGCCGCGCATCATCACCGATGAGCAGGGCGTGCAGTGGCGCTATTGCGAGGGCTATCGCCCCGATCGCGTCCGCGTGATGAGCTTTGAGGGCGAGGACTGGGTCCGCAGCAAGGCCGGCGCCGAAGTCGAGCAGCGCATCAAGGACAATCGCGCCGACGGCATCGACGTCGAGATCATCTTCCCGAACAAGGGCCTGGCAATGTGGGCAACGCCCGACGCGGTGTTTGCCAACGCGCAGTGCCGCGTCTGGAACGACTGGGCGTGGGAGCAGTTCGGCGCCTATCCGGACTCGATGCTGCCGGTCGCCTGCGTCGCCACCGGCGACCTGGAAGGCACGCTGGCCGAGATCGAGCGCTGCGCCAAGATCGGCTTCCGCGCTGTGTCGCTGCCGTGCAAGCCGGTCTGGGGCGGTCACGACGTCGAGCACGTCAACTACAACTTGCCGCATTTCGACCCGATGTGGGCGCTGATCCAGGAAACCAACCTGCCGATCACCTTCCACATCTCGACCGGCCGCGACCCGCGGGCGTCGCGTGGCAATGGCGGCGCGGTGATCAACTACGTGACCCACTCGCTGTCGCCGACCATCGAGCCGGTGGCGAATCTGTGCGCCTCGGGCGTGCTGGAGCGCTTCAAGGGCCTGCGCTTCGCCACCATCGAGGCCGGCATCGGCTGGGTGCCGTGGCTGCTGGAAGCGATGGATGAGGGCTATCGCAAGCACCACATGTTCGTGCGGCCAAAGCTGCAGGGCCTGCCCAGCGACTACTACAAGGCCCACGGCATGGCGACGTTCCAGGAAGACCCGGTCGGGCTGTTCCTGGCGGAGCCGTTCGGTCTGGTCGACAACTTCGCCTGGGCGAACGACTATCCGCACCATGAAGGCACCTGGCCGCATTCGGCGGAGGCAATCGAGCGCACGATGCCAAAGCTGTCCGAGGTGCAGCGGGCCAAGATCCTCGGGCTGAACGCGGCGAAGTTCTTCAACCTGAAAGTGCCGGAGCACCAGCAGATCGCTGCCTGACCGGCGGCCGCGGCGGCCGGCCTCCCGTGGCAGGCGATGGTGCCCTGCCCTGCGATGCCGGCTCCGCTTGCCAGCTGACACGCGCCTGCCGGTGTCCCGCACACCCGGGACCGGCGGGCTTCTTTTCGGCCCGTACCCCCTGTCAACCATCCTTGGCAACTGCCGGCGTTGACAGAATGAGCGCAGTGGCGCGATTGACGCTGCCGGATTTGACAGCCGGAGCACGTCCCATCGATCCTGATCCGTTGCTACATCGATCGCAGAGCATCGTCGACGAGATGCGCCGGCAGACGCGGGACCTGCATGTCCAGGCAGAGCGATCGGGCGTCGTTGCCGCGCTGCTGCGCGGACAAGCGAGCCGTCAGATGTATGCGCACTACCTGCGCGCGCTGCTTCCGGCTTACCAGGCGCTGGAGCGTGCTCTGCAAGCCAACCTTCATCCGGCACTCGGCGAACTCGCCCACCCGGCGCTGTATCGCGCGCCTGCCATTGAGGCTGATCTCCGCCATCTCGCGGGACCGGACTGGCCGGCGGTTCTTCCGGTGCTGGATTCGGGGCGGCGTTACGCGGCGTGCATTGAATCGGCGGCCGCAGAGGGCGACGGCACGCGGCTGATCGCGCATTGCTACACCCGTTACCTCGGCGACTTGAACGGCGGGCAGGTCATCGGGCGGCGCGCGGCGGCACTCGGCGGGAATGGGACCTGGACGCCGGCGTTCCACGCATTCCCGGCCCTCGAGAATCCGCGTGAGTTCGCCGATGCCTACCGGCAGGTGCTGGATGCGGCGGCCGATCAAAGCAGGCGACCGCACGAGATCGTGGTGGAGGCAAAAATTGCCTTCCAGATGAATATCGACCTGTCAATTGAGGTTTCCGCAACTTATAGTTGACAAAAGCCACGTCGATGTGCCGCTCGCGTCGCTACCATTGCTGACATGCATAACTGAACATTGTCACAATACACTTTTTTTGACAGGTATCGTGGCGTATCGATGTAAACGATGCGTGGCGGACCCATCTAAAGGGTTCATCGTCCTCAGGAGGACACGATTTCCACTGCGGCCGTCCCGGGCGTTCAAATCGCCCAGCCCGATGTCACGTTGCTCCTGGACCTGGAGGGCGTGATCCAGCATGCGACTTTGTCGAACGAGGTCGCCGAGGAGGCAGCAGAGGAGTGGCGCGGCCGTCCCTGGGTGGAAACCATCGCTGACAGTGGCGGCAGCAAAGTTCAACGCATGGTGGAGGACGCGCGCGAGCGCGGTGTCTCTGCGTATAGACAGGTCAACCAGCGCTTCCCCAGCGGCCTCGAGCTGCCGATGGAGTATACGACCGTCCGACTCGGCGGCAGGGCCGGCCTGATGGCCATTGGACGGAACCTGAAGGCTGTCGCTGAACTGCAGGCCCGTCTTGTCGCCGCCCAGCAGGCGATGGAGCAGGACTACTGGAAGTTGCGGGAGGTTGAAACCCGCTACCGCGTGCTGTTCGATGCCTCGAACGAAGCCGTGCTGATGCTGAATGCGGATACGTTGCGCATTGCCGATGCTAACCCCGCCGCGATCCGCGCCCTCGGTTTGGCCCGTGGTCGTGAGCTGGTGCGCGAACTGGGGCCGCAGGATGTCGAGTCGTTCCAGGCGATGCTCTACCGCGTACGTCAAAGCGGCCGTGCGCCGGGCACGCTGCTGCATCTCGGGCCCAACCAGGCAGCCTGGATCGCCCGCGCGACGCTCATGGCAAGCGATCCAAGCCCGATGTTTCTGGTGCAACTGTCGCCGGCGGGCGGGCCGCCGGTGGCTGCGGATGAAAAAGACCAGATTTCGCTGGATGACTTCATCGACCGCCTGCCTGATGCCTTCGTCATTATCGACCGCGGCGGCGTCATCCAGCGTGTCAACCGCGCCTTTCTCGACCTCGTCCAGGTCGGGGCCGAGGGCGCCATTCTGGGTGAGCGCCTAAGTCGCTGGCTCTCGCGGCCAGGCGCCGACCTGACAGTCCTGACCTCGAACCTGAACCGGCACGGCTCTGTGCGGCTGTTCTCGACCACGATCCACGGCGAACTGGGCGCGGAGACGGAGGTGGAGATTTCCGCCGTCGGGGCCGCGACCAATGGCGGCCGGCCGGCTCATGTCGCGCTGCTGATGCGTGATGTCACACGGCGTCTGCCGGCGCAGGAGGCAGCATCCGGGCTGCAGTCCGCGCTCGCCGCCGTGATCGAGCAAGGTGGTAAGACCTCTTTGCGCATGCTGATCAAGGACGCTGTGGGCCTGGTCGAACGGCACTATATTGCCGCGGCGCTGGAATTGTCGGACGGTAACCGCACGGCGGCGGCCGAAATCCTTGGGCTCAGCCGCCAGGGCTTCTACAAGAAGCTGGCGCAATACGAGATGGAAGGTCACTCGCGGGTCACCGCTGACACGGAAGCGGACACCGAGTAAACCGACAGACCGGTATCGGGGGAAAGGATCTGTGCTGACCCGAGCAGCCATGGGGCCAGCGTTTGGAGAGGCTGACCTCTCGAACTGCGAGCGGGAGCAGATCCACCTCGCCGGGTCTATCCAGCCGCATGGCGCGTTGCTGCACCTCTCCAGGGACGGCAATGTCATCGTCCAGACCAGCGCCAACGCCGCGTCCTTCCTGGCACTGCCAGATACGCTGATTGGCCGCACGCTGGCGGATATTCCTGGCGACCTTGCGGCAAGCCTGCGCCCGCACCTCAACGACCCGCTAACTGACGTTGCGCGCGGCGTGCGATGCTCCATCGGCGAGCCACCACGCATGTTTGACGGCCTTATCCACCGGCCGAGCGGCGGCGGCCTGATCGTCGAGCTGGAGCCGGCCGGGCCGGTGGTCGACCTGTCCAGTACGCTCGATAGCGCGCTGCAGGCCATCATGGCCGCCGGCACGATTCGCGGCCTGGGCGATGAGACCGCCCGCATCGTCAAGGCCATCACCGGCTACGACCGGGTGATGGTCTATCGGTTTGACGAACACGGCCACGGCGAGGTCATGTCCGAGGCACGCGAACCGCATCTGGAGGCGTTCCTCGGCAATCATTATCCGGCGTCGGATATTCCGCAGATTGCCCGCCGGCTTTACGAACGGAACCGCGTGCGGCTGCTCGTCGATGTCGATTTCGCGCCGGTGCCATTGACGCCGGTGCTGTCGCCACTCACCGGCGATCACCTCGACATGTCGCTGTGCTTCCTGCGCAGTTCATCGCCGATCCATGTCCAGTACCTGAAGAACATGGGCGTGCGGGCGACGCTGGTGGTATCGCTGCTGGTCAGCGGCCGGCTGTGGGGGCTGATCTCCTGCCATCACTATGAGCCTCGCTTCATTCATTTTGAAACCAGGGCGGTGACCGAACTGCTGGCCGAGGCGGTCGCCACGCGGATCGCAGCGCTCGAAAGCTTTGCCCATGCGCAGGCCGAACTCTCGGTCCGCCGCCTGGAGCAGCGCATGATCCGGGCGATCTCGCAGGAGGGCGACTGGCGCGGTGCGCTGTTCGACGGATCGCGCGCGCTGCTGGAACCGGTGCAGGCCACCGGCGCCGCTCTGCTGTTTGAAAATGAAGTGCGGACCGTTGGTGACGTGCCATCGACGGCGGACCTGCGGGAGCTTGGCCGCTGGCTTGATTCGCAACCGCGCGAGGGCGTGCTGGCGACGGCCACGCTGCCCGACGACGCGCCGGACTTCACCCCGCTGACACCGATTGCCAGCGGCTTGCTGGCCGTCCCGGTCTCCACTGGGCCCGGCGAGTACCTGATCTGGCTCCGGCCGGAACGCGTCCGCACCGTGACCTGGGGTGGCAACCCGTTCAAGCCAGTGTCGTTCGGTGACGACCCGAAGACGCTGTCGCCGCGCCGTTCGTTCGCGCAGTGGCACCAGCTTGTCGAAGGGACGTCGGATGCATGGAGCGAATCCGACCAGGCCGCGGCGCGGCTGATCGGCGAGTCGGTCAGCGACGTGATCATGCAGTTCCGCGCGGTGCGGATGCTGTTCGCACAGGATCAGTTGGAGCAGGTGCGGCGCGAGGTGCAGGCAGCAAGCCAGCCTGTGGTAATTGCCAGCACCGACGGTCACATCCTGAAGATGAACGCCGCGTTTGAAGCGCTGCTGCCCAAGCTGGATGCGCCTCCTGCGCACCTGAACGACCTGCTGCCGCTGTGGGCGGAGCAGGAGGAGGCCGAGAGCCGGCTGCGCGACCTGCTGCGGGAGCACAAATCATGGCGCGGTGAAGTTGCCATGATTGGACCCGGCGGCGGCACGACGCCGTTGCTGATCCGCGCGGACCCGGTCTTTACGGCTCCCAATCGCACCCTCGGTGTCGTGCTGATGGTCACCGACCTGACGGAGCGCAAGGCCGCAGAGACGGCGCGACGGCGGTTCCAGGAAGTCGTCCTGCAACAGGGCCCGACCCGATCGGGTCAGTTGGACACCGGGGGTGACCTCGTGTTCCGGAACCTGCTGGCAAAGGTCGTGGAAAACGCCCAGCTTGCCGCGCTGGAGATAACCGACCGGATCGACACGACGCGCATGCCAGAGATGCTGGAAGCCATCCGGGCATCAGTCGCGCGGACGGCAGAGGTGCTGCGTTACCTAGTGTGGCACGCGACAAGTTGGGGCCGCGACCGGAACATGCTCGCGCCCAAGGATCGGCGACCCGGCGATAAGCCGACGCTTCATTGATTTGTCGCGGAGTGCCTGTGCGTCCAAGTAACGTTAGCGCGCGAGGCGCAGTCATGCGCCGCAGTCGCTCTCTTCCGCAGCATAGGACTCCGCAACCACGGTTCCGGCAAGCTTAGCATCGCATAGCTGACACGGC
The DNA here is from genome assembly GCA_018240405.1 of Pseudomonadota bacterium. Classification (GTDB taxonomy): domain Bacteria; phylum Pseudomonadota; class Alphaproteobacteria; order Acetobacterales; family Acetobacteraceae; genus Rhodopila. Next base: position 10,132 of record JAFEFW010000009.1, on the reverse strand, counting down.
ACTGACAACCATCCTTGACGGTTCAGCCCCCCAGCCAGGATAACCCTGGGGTGCGCTTTCCTCTCCCCCTCCTGAATTCGAGTTGCCCATGACGGCCCGTCCCGTCTTCCCGTTCGCGGCCATCGTCGGCCAAGACGACATGAAGCTCGCCATGCTGATCGCCGCCGTCGACCAAGGTATCGGCGGTGTGCTCGCCTTCGGCGACCGCGGCACTGGCAAGTCCACCACCGTACGCGCCCTGGCCGCGCTGCTGCCACCGATGAAGGCGATCGCCGGCTGCCGCTATCATTGCGACCCCACGACACCGGATGCCTGGTGCGCCGAGTGTCACGAGAAAGGCAAAGGCAAGGCCGTCACAGTGCCGGTTCCGGTCGTCGATCTTCCGCTCGGCGCCACCGAAGACCGCGTAGTCGGCGCACTCGACCTTGAACGCGCGCTGACCGGTCAGAAAGTCTTCGAGCCCGGCCTGCTCGCGAGGGCCAACCGCGGCTTCCTGTATATCGATGAGGTCAACCTGCTGGAGGACCACCTCGTCGACCTGCTGCTGGATGTCGCCGCCTCTGGCGAAAACGTGGTCGAGCGCGAGGGACTCTCCATCCGCCACCCGGCGAAGTTCGTGTTGATCGGCAGCGGCAATCCCGAGGAAGGCGACCTCCGCCCGCAGTTGATCGACCGCTTCGGCCTGTCAGTGGAAGTCCGCACGCCGACCGACCTGCCGACGCGCATCGAGGTCATCCGCCGCCGGGACGCGTTCGAACGCGACCCGGTGCCGTTCCTCGACCATTGGCACAAGGCGCAGGACAAGCTGCGGCGCAAGATCGTCACCGGCCGCGGCCGGCTGCCCAACGTGTCCGTCGCCGATGAGGCCCTGGAGCACGCTGCCAGGCTATGCATGGCGCTTGGCACCGACGGGCTGCGCGGCGAGTTGACGTTGATCCGCGCGGCGCGTGCCCTGGCGGCGCTGGATGGCGATGACGCGGTCACCGATGCCCACCTCCGCCGCGTCTCCTGCATGGTGCTCGGCCACCGCCTGCGCCGGAACCCGTTGGACGAAGCAGTCGCCAGCACGCGCGTGACCCGTGCGGTCGAGGAAGTTCTGGGCGCATGAGCGCCTCGGCCACCTGGGCCGACGCGCTGCAAGCTCTGGCCCTGTTCGCCATCGATCCGGTCGGCCTGGGCGGCATTTCGCTCCGCGCCGGCGCCGGCCCGGTACGCGACCATTGGATGACGCTGCTGAAGGAGGCGCTGGAGGCCGGCAAGCCGCTGCGCCGCTTGCCGCTGAACGTCGCCGATGAACGCCTGCTTGGCGGGTTGGATCTGGCGGCGACCCTGGAGGCCGGCAAGCCGATTGCGCAGAAGGGCCTGCTGGCGGAGGCGGATGGCGGCGTGGTGATCCTGGCCATGGCGGAGCGGATCGAGCCAGGCGTCGCCGGGAGATTGTGTTCGGTGCTGGATGAGGGCGTCGTCACGCTGCAGCGCGACGGCCTGTCCCGCACGCTGCCCACCCGGTTCGGCGTGGTAGCGCTGGACGAGGGCGTAACGGAGGACGAGCGGCCACCGGCGGCGTTGCTGGACCGGCTGGCGTTCCATGTGGACCTGACGGACGTGTCGGTGCGGGACGTCGATGATCCGGCGTGGACCGAGCGAACGCTTGAAGCGGCGCGGGCGTTGTACCGGCAGGCCTATGCCAACGCATCAGCCCGCCTGGCTGTAACGATTGACGCAGGCTCAAGCTCAACCATCAAGGCGGGCGAAGGCCCAGTCTCAACCGTCATGGCGGGCGAAGGCCCGCCATCCACGCCTTTAGTTGAGTTAGCACCGTCCTTGACCGTTTCATTACCGCAAGGCGTGGATGGCGGGCCTTCGCCCGCCATGACGAAGGGGACCGCGCCAACGCCCAGTTCTATAACGGGGACCGCGCCAACGCCCAGTTCTATAGCGGGGACGGCGCCAACGCGCAGTTCGATAGAGGGGATGGCGCCACTGCCCGATTCGACCGAGAGGACGGCACCATTGCCGACCGCGATGGAAGGGGCGCCGCCGCCGCACTCGGCTGTGGTAGAGGCCGATGCGACTGCGTGGGCCAGCGTCTGCACTGCAGTGGGGAATGACGACGACCCTGACCCCTGCCCTATCCCCACGGCCCCCAACGACCCGGCCGAGGCCCTCTGCGGCGCCGCCTTCGCCCTCGGCATCGACTCCATCCGCGCCCCGCTGTTCGCCCTCCGCGCCGCCCGAGCAGTCGCGGCGCTGGATGGCCGCACCGACATCACCGATGCCGATCTGGGCACCGCAGGTCGCCTCGTCTTTCTCTCCCGCGCCACCTGCTTCCCACCGCCGCCGCAGGACGAGCAGGAGCCGGAACCGCCACCACCCGAGGACCAGCCCCCACCCGATGACGAGGAGGTCGTCATCCCCGACCAGCCCCTCGCCGATGTCGTGCTTGATGCCGTCGCCGCCGCGCTGCCGGCCGACCTGCTGGCAAAACTGATGGAGCAGGACGGCCGCGGGCAGGCACGCGCCACCGGGCGCGCCGGGCAGACCAAGCTCAGCACCAAGCGCGGCCGGCCCATCGGCACCCGCCAGGGCGAACCGAAGAACGGCAACCGGCTCCATTTGCTGGAGACGCTGAAATGCGCTGCGCCCTGGCAGGTGCTGCGCCGCCGCAGTGCCGGCGACCGCCCGCCACGCTTCGAGGTCCGGCGCGACGATTTCCGCATCATCCGTTTCCGCCAGCGCATCGGCACCACGACGATCTTCACCGTCGATGCCTCGGGATCGTCGGCGATGCAGCGCCTGGGCGAGGCGAAGGGCGCGGTCGAACTGCTGCTGGCGGACTGCTACGTCCGCCGGGATCAGGTGGCGCTGATCGCCTTCCGGGGCATGGGCGCGCAGATCCTGCTGCCGCCAACCGGGTCGCTGACTCGCGCCAAGCGCAGCCTCGCGGGCTTACCGGGCGGCGGCCCCACGCCACTCGCGGCGGCCATCGACGCCGCTGCGGCGCTGGCTGATCAGGTCAAGCGCACCGGCCGCACGCCGGTGGTGGCGTTTCTGACGGATGGACGGGCCAATATCGGCCGCGACGGCAGCGGTGGCCGTCCCAAAGCGGAAGCCGAAGCGCTGGCAGCCGGACGCGCTCTGCGCGCCACCGGCATTGCCACATTGTTCATCGACACCTCACCCCGTCCCAATCCGTTTGCACGTAAACTCGCGGACGAGATGCACGCGCAATACGTCCCCCTGCCCTATGCCGATCCGACCGCACTGTCGCGTGCGGTCCGTGCCGCAGCGGCATGACGGCCGGACCGGTCTGGGAACGCGACGGCCGCGACTGGCCGAACCGGGAGGCCAGCCGCTTCGTCACCGTGTCCGGCCAGCGCTGGCATGTGCAGGTCATGGGACGCGGCCCGGTCGTCCTGCTGCTGCACGGTACCGGAGCGGCGACACATTCCTGGCGTGACCTCGCACCGGCGCTGGCGGAGCGTTTCACCGTGGTGATGCCGGATCTGCCTGGCCACGGCTTCACTGCTGCGCCGGCCTCCGCCGCCGGCTACACACTACCCGGCGTGGCGCGCGGCGTGGCGGGTCTGTTGCATTACCTCGATCTGTCGCCGGTGCTGATGATCGGGCATTCCGCCGGGGCGGCCATTGCGATCCGGATGTGCCTGGACGGCGCGACGGCGCCGCGCGCGATCATCAGCCTGAACGGCGCACTACTGCCGTTCCCGGGCATGACGCATGAGGTGTTTTCCCCGGCTGCCCGGTTCCTGGCCAATACCCCGCTGGCCGCCTGGGCGGTCTCGCTATTCACCGGCACACGGTCATCGGTTGAGCGACTGCTGCGCGCCACCGGATCGCGCATCGACGCTGCCGGCATGCGCTACTACAGCCGGCTGGCGGCCAACCCGGGCCATGTGCGCGGCGCGCTGGCGCTGATGGCGAATTGGGATTTGCGGACCCTGGTCCGCGACATGAGTCGGCTGCAGCCGCGCCTGCTGCTGGTCACCGGCACGCGCGACGGCATGGTCCCGCCAGCCGAGGCGTATCGCATCCGCTCCGCCGTGCCGTCCGCCGAAATTGTCGTGCTGCGCGGCCTCGGCCATCTGGCGCACGAGGAGCGGCCGGAGGAGATCGTCCGGCTGGTCGATCGCGTGCTGATAGAGGAGGCGGCCGCATGATGACCTCCGACCGCTGGTTTGCCGCCCTACTGACCTCGCCGCACTGGATCGACCTGATCGCCATCCTGACTGCGATCGAGGGCCTGGTGATCATCCGGGCCCGTGGCCTGACGCCGCTGGCGACACTGCGCATGCTGCTGCCGGCACTGTGCCTGCTGCTGGCGCTGCGCTGCGCGCTGGCAGGCCGCGCATGGCCCTGGGTTCCGCTGGCACTGACAGCCGCACTGGTCGTGCATGTCTGGGACCTGGCAGCCCGCTGGAAACGCTGATGGAATCGATAACGAACACAACGCGGCCAGTCCGCCGGCCGGTGCAGACCAGCCACACGCGCGGTTGATTCCACATGAGCGCATCCATAGGTTCGCCAGGATGAACATCATTTTCCTCTACCCATGAGCGACCTGTTCGCGCCGCCCGGCGGTTGGCGGGTGCGCATCATGGACCTGTCCGGCGGCGCCCAGGACAACATCACCGAGGAGATCGGCGGCTTCCCGACACTGATGCAGGCGAATGAGTTTGCCCGCCGCTACGTGCGCGACTCGATCGAGCACTGCCGTGCCGCCGGCATGTCCACCAAGGACGTGCTGGAAGCCTGGTTCGCGTTCGGTGAGGACGCGGTCGTGCTGGACGTTGAGGAGGGTGGCTGGAAAAGCGCCACCGAACTCGGCGACTTCGTCGATCGTCCGGCCGCCCCGGAAGAGCGCGACTGGCGCGCGCTTGATCCGCGCCTCGACGATGAACTGGTGGACGAGGACGAGGATTGATCCGCGTCCGGTTTGCGCCGACGCCGAGCGGGCCGCTGCTGGTCAACGGGGCGCGGGTGGCGCTGGCGAATTACCTGTTTGCCCGCCGATATAACGCACCGCTGCTAATTCGATTGGACGACGTGGACACGGAGCGGTGTCCGCCCGCGATTTCAGAGCAGCTCACGCAGGATCTGCGCTGGCTGGGCATTGATTGGGACAGTTGTATCCATCAGTCAGAGCGCCGGCCTCTCTACGACGCTGCGATCGCTCGGCTGCAGGCGCAGCAATTGCTGTACCCCTGCTTCGAATCGGAGGAGGAGCTGCGCGCCAAGCAGGAAATGCGGCGCAAGCGGAACCAGCCTCTGGTCTACGATCGTGCGATGCTGGCGCTGACGCCAGCGCAGCGGGCAGCGGCGGAGGCTGGGGGCAAGCGACCCTATTGGCGGCTGCGGCTGTCCCCGCGTGAACTCCGTTGGCACGACGGGCTGCTGGGGGAGCGGCATGCCAAGCTGCCGGCTATCTCGGACCCGGTGCTGGTGCGCGCGGACGGCACGCCGATGCCGTTGCTGGCCAGCGTCGTCGACGACATCGACACCGGCATCACCCACATCATCCGCGGCGAGGAGAATGCCGCCAATACAGCGATACAGATCGAGCTGTTCGAAAGGCTGACCGGCCGGCCGATGTCGGTTGCCTTTGCCCATCTGCCGCCGCTGCCGGATGGCGCCCGTGCCTTGCCGGGGCGGCGCGTCGCGGGGTTGCCGATACGGCAGTTGCGATCCGACGGTATCGAGCCAGCGGCGATCACCGTCTGCATGGCGGGCACCAACGATCCGCGCCGTGCCCCGAAACCACTCGCCGATCTGATCGCCAGCTTTGACCTGGAACGCTATGCCAAGGCGGATTTCAGCGTCGCCTGTGTGCTGGCGGCAAACCGGCGGGCGCTCGCCGGGCTGGGTTTTGCCGAGGTGGCTGACCGGCTGCCACCGGGAGCGACCGAGCGGTTCTGGCTGGCGGTGCGCGGCAATCTGGACATGCTGAAGGAAGCGCGCGGCTGGTGGGACGTGGTCACCGGCACGATCGTTCCACCGGTGGTGGAAAACGAGCACGATCTGCTGACTTTGGCGGCGGAATTGCTGCCGGCGGAGCCTTGGGGCGATGCCGTTTGGGAGCAGTGGGTCGATGCCATCGTGGAGGCCACCGGACGCAGCCGGGCCGGTGTGCTCGCGCCACTCTACCTGGCGCTAACCGGGGAAGATGCTGGTCCAGGCCTTGCTGACTTGCTGCCGCTGCTCGGGCGCGCCCGGGCGCTGGAGCGACTGCGGATTGCGGCGGCGTAATGTGCCAACTCGTTGAGGACCTGGGAGTGCCGGAGGGCCGTCTGACGATCTGGTTGCGGGCGACTTGCGAATCGCCCGTTGGGAGCTTTTGCCCTGCGCCATTGGAGCGGCCCGCTCGATTGTTGCGTTGAAGAACAGACGGCGGCGGTCGGCGTCGTGCTTCCGGTATTGGCGCAGCATGTAGAGCGGCAGGAACAGGAACGTCAGACGCAGTGTTCCTGGCCAGCCGGTCGTCAGTAGCGAGAAAAGAGTGACCAGGAGGACGCCCGCGAGCGCTCCGCCATAGACCCAATTGCCGGACAGGCGTGCGGTCATGCCGCCGCTCCCTGCGGCATCGATGGCCAGACGGCATTTTCCAAACCAGCATTATGCGCGATTGAATTTGTGGTCCAAGGCGCGGATGGTGGGCCTCCGCCCCATGTGCGTTAGGGTAAGCCGCATCTGACACTCGACGTGCGGCACAAGCTCTCCACCGTCACGGCGGGCGCAGGTCCCATGGGCGTTAAGATAAGCTACGTTGGACGTCGGACGATCCGGCACAGGCTCTCCACCGTCATGGCGGGCCTTCGCCGCCATGATGATTGAGCGCAAGCCTCGGTCGACCGTGACGATCAGGCGCGAGCCTCCACACGGCACGCGGCGGGGACGAGGGCCGCTAGCCTCCGCGCGGGAACTACCGTGGCAAACCGTTTCGAATATTGCCCGCGTCGTCAGTCCAGCAACCAGGGCGCCGCCGCGGCCTGAGCGATCTGCCGGACCTGATTGAGCAGGCCGGGACCGACCGGGATACCATCCTGCATACGCTTCGCCGCGTTCTTCCATTGCGGGTCACCGGCCACCATCACCGGTTGTGCCGCGTCCACAGCTCTTGTGCCGCGCAGGTCGCCCATGAAGCGGGCAACATCCTTCTGAAAGTCACCCTCCTCGCGGAACAGGTTCGGATTGATGGCCATGAAGAAGTGCCCGATATCCATGCCCTGCGGCTTCTTCGTGTGCATCGGATCGGTGATCAGCGTCGCGCCCGACAGGCACGACGCCAGTATGTTCACCATCACCGCCAGGCCATAGCCCTTGTAGCTGGAATTCTCCGGCGACCCGCCCAGCGAGGTCAGGAACCCGCCCTTCTCCTTCGCCACCAGCGGATCGTTGCTCGGACGTCCCTCGGAATCCAGCACCCAGCCGTCCGGCGTCGGCAGTCCCTCATTCGCCTTGTTGCGGATGCGCCCGGCCGCCACCGTCGTCGTCGCCATATCCAGCAGGAACGGCACGCCATCCGCACTCGGCGCGGCAAACGACCACGGGTCGGTGCCTAGCCGCGCCTGCTTGCCGAAGGTCGGTGCCACCTGGATGCCGGAGGCCGAGGTGCAGGAAATCCCGATCAGCCCCGCCTTCGCTGCCATCAGACTGTAATAGCCGGCGGCGCCGAAATGCGCCGAGGTGTGCACGGCACTGATCGCCATGCCGGACTTCTTAGCCTTGTCGATCGCCACGCTCATGGCGAAATGGCCTGGCACATGTCCCAGTCCGCCGCCGCCATCGATCAGTGCGGACACCGGCGTCTCGCGCACGACCTTCGGGCGCGCGTCCATCTTCGCGCGTCCGCTGCGGCGCAGCCCGTCATAGCCGGGAATCATCGAGATACCGTGGCTGTCCACGCCGTGCAGATCGGCCCAGGACAGCACGTCCGCGGTGATCTCGGCATTGTCCTCCGGCATGCCCCAGCCGAGCAGGATGGCTTTCAACTGGGCACGATGGGTCTCATACGAAGCGGGCATGCGGTTTCCTCCAGGATGCGTTGCCCAAGCCTTGCGCGTCGGGCCGGTTCCGGCAAGGGTGGCGGGCACAATCGCCAATCCTCGGGAGGACAACGTGGCGGACAGCGAGGCAAGCAGTCAGGACCTGCTGCGGGCGCGTTTCGGCATCGACGTGCCGGACGCCGAGGTGCCGGATGCGATCCGGTTCCTGCTCGATCGCCGGGTCACCCGGCGCTACACCGATCAGGACGTGCCGGACGCACTGCTGGACGGGTTGTTAGCGGCGGCGCAATCGGCGCCGGCGAAGTCCGATCTGCAGCAGTATTCCGTGGTGGTGATGCGCGACAAGGCGCGCATCAAGCAGATCGCCGACTGGATCGGCACGATGGACTGGATCGCCACCGCGCCTGTCTTTCTGGTCTGGTGCGGCGACATGCGCCGCGGCCAGAGACTGTGCGACATGCACGGCATGCCGCACGCCAACAACAACCTCGATACGTTCCTGAACACGGCGGTTGATTGCTCGCTGGCCATGGCGGCGTTCATGGCGGCGGCCGAGGCGATCGGCCTGGGCACCTGCCCGATTAGCTATGTCCGCTCGCACATTGAACGGGTGTCGCCGCTGCTGGGCCTGCCGTCCGGCGTCTACCCGGTCGCCGGCCTGAGCATCGGCTGGCCGCAGTTCCGCCGGCCGATGGCGATGCGCCTGCCGCCGTCCGTCGTGGTCCATCGCGAACACTACGACGACAGCGCGCTGGACGTGCAGGTCGCAGCCTACGACGAACGCCGCCGCGCCCGTGAACCGGTGGCGCCGGGCGGACTGAAGAACAACGATGTCTATCCGCCGCGCGAAGGCGTCGGCTGGAGCGAGAACGTGGCACGGCAATTGTCTGTGCCGGAGCGCTTCGGCTTTGCTGCCTATCTGAAAACCAAAGGATTCGATCTTGCCTGATGACTCTGCCGCCGCCGCCCTGACCGGCAGCACCCGCGCTCCGACAGTCAGGGCGAAGCACGCGGCCAGCCTGATCGTGCTGAAGATGGAGGCAGGCGAACCGCACATGCTGATGGGCATGCGCGGCGCGAAGCACCGCTTCATGCCCAACCGCCTGGTGTTCCCGGGCGGCCGGGTGGACAAGGGGGACTTGCGGCCGCACTTCGCCTCGCCGCTGTCGCCGCATACCGAACGACATCTGCGCAAAAGGGCCAACCATCAGCTTGCCGTTGCGCTGGCCCAAGCCGCCGCGCGGGAACTGCACGAGGAAACCGGCCTGTCGCTCGGCCATCCGCCGCATCTGCACGTGCTGCACTACCTGGCGCGGGCCGTAACGCCGCCGGGGCTGCCGATCCGGTTCAACGCCCGCTTCCTGGTTGTGCAGGCTGACCATGTTTCCGGCACTCTGGGGGGCGATGGTGAACTGGAGGAGCTGCGCTTCTATGGCATGACCGAGGCGCTGGCGCTGGATCTGGCTCTTCCCACGCGACGAGTCCTGGAACGCTTGAAACTCTGGTTAGCGCTATCAGAACCGGAACGAAGCGCGCTGGAAGAGACACCCGTGCTGCTGCGGGACCGCGGCTGGCTGATGGAGTGAAATTCATGCCGCGTGACCGCGCGGTTGGTCCCGCTCTTGCTTACAGGACGTCCACCGGCAAGAAAGACGAGGACGTTCTTTATGTCTGATCTTCATTTCCTGACTATCGCGGAAGCATCGGCGTTGATCCGCGACAGGAAAGTCTCTCCCGTGGAATTGACCACGGCCATCATCAATCGCGTCAAGCGCCTGGACAGCACGCTGAACAGCTATCTGCTGCTGCTGGAAGAACAGGCACTGGCTGACGCAAGAAGGGCCGAAGCGGAAATTGCCGGCGGCGGCTGGAAAGGCCCACTGCACGGTATCCCAATCGGGCTGAAAGACATCTACAATACAGCCGGTATCGTCACGACCGGGCACTCGGCGCTGTTCAAGGATCACGTCCCAGCTGAAGACGCTTTCACTGTCACGAAGTTGAAACAAGCTGGCGCGGTGATCACCGGTAAGCTGGCCACCTGGGAGTTCGCCATCGGCGGCACCTCGTTCGACCTTCCCTGGCCGCCAGCGCGTAATCCATGGGACATT
>JAFEFW010000099.1 GCA_018240405.1 Pseudomonadota bacterium | reverse complement strand
CCACGCGGACGCCGGATGCTCCGGCAGCCGCTGGTCGCGGCCGGCGAGGAACATGTCCAGCCGCGTCAGCCACCGCGCCGGCACGGCGGGAGCGCCATCGCGCCGCACCGGGCAGGACAGCACCACCGTTGCCGCGGAACAGCAGGCGGCGGCAAAGTCATGCGCCGCCTGGCCGACGGTTTCTTCGGGTGACGGCAGGCCGACATTGGTCCGCATCGGTCGCGACAGCCAGGGTCCGGGATCGGTCGCCGGCGGCCAGACGGTCTCGGCCAGGCCGCCCAGCACCATCACGTCGGCGGTCTGCAGCCGCGCCTCCAGCAGACCCCAGATGAACACGCGCGGATGCTCCGCCCCACCGGTGCGACCGCGCAGGGCGCGACGGCTGCGGATCATCTCGCCGGACAGGACGGCGTCCAGCAGGCCCGGCAGCACACGGCGGCGCAGTTCCGGCAGCAGGTCGAACGCGCCGCGCGCCGCGCTGAGGCGTTCGGCCAGGGCGGACCCTTCCTCGCCGCCCCATAGCCGCTGCGTCCCCGGCATGTCGGGCGTTGCCGCCAGTCGTTCGGCGGCCGTCAGCAGGTCGGTCAACGCATGCTGCGCGTCGTAGGCCAGCGCGGAATCCATGCGCAGCACCGGCTCCAGGCAGGTTTCCAGCCGCGCCAGGAAGGCTTCCAGCGCCGGCAGCTTGCGCTCGCGCCGGCCGATCGCCCGGCGCAGGTTGCCGAGCCCCGGCGCCGGTCGTGGGCCGCGCAGGCAGGCGGTTTCCAGCCGCCGCGCCAGGGCCCGGCAGTCCGCGGGCGGCAGCCCGGCGGCGGCCAGCGGATGCTTCAGCAGCGCCAGCAGCGGCACCGGCGCCAGATCCTCGGCTACCGCTCGGATCAACAGGCGGAGGAACACGGCGGGCGGCGTATCGGCCAGCGGTTCGCCGGCGCTGTCGTCGGCGACAATGCCGTAGCGCAGCAGCGCCGCCGTCACCCGGCCGGCCAGCGCGCGGTCCGGCGTCACCAGCGCCGCGGTGGCGCCCGGTGTTTCCAGCGCGCCGCGCAGCACCAGCGCGATGGCTTCGGCCTCCTGCTGCTGGTCCGCGGGCGTCAGCCGCTTCAGCCCGTCCGGATCGACCTGGGTGCGGTCCATCCACTGATGCAGCGACCCAGCCGGCAGCAGCGCTTTCGACAGGATGGAAAACCGCATCGGCGGCACGGTCGCTCCGGCGGCCGCCGGCCAGGGCCGCACATCGCCGCGCCGCGCGTCCAGCCCGGCCAGCAGGCAGGCGAGGCCAGCCTGAGGATGCGACGGCTCCAGCGCCGCCCACGCATCGTCGTCCATCTCCAGGTCAAGCTGCGGCAGCACCACCTGGCCCTGAGGCAGGCGAGACACGACGCGCAGCAGGCGGGCAACGGCGGGAATGCCGGCGGTGGTGCCGGCGATCAGCACCGGGTGCGGCGGCGGCTGCTCCGCCCAAGTGCGCGCCTGGGCGTCCAGCAGCGCCACCTGCCGCGCCGCCGGGTTCATCACGCCGTTGTCGTCCAGCCAGGCGGGCCAGACCTCCGTCACGATGTGCAGGAACTTCAGCGTTTCCGCCCAATGTGCGGCGAAGCGCGGGTCGGCGGCGTCGGGCAGGCGCTGGCGCAGGTCGATATCGTGGCGCTCCGCCTCGTCCATCAGCGTCGCCAGTTCCTGCGCCAGCCGCCAGGCCCGGTCAGCATTGCGCGGCGCACCGTTGGCGCCGTTCATCGCCAGAATGAGCCGGCTGAGCGCGGCGAGGCGGCGCATCGGCTCGACGGCCGGCGGCAGATCGAGCGCGCCAGCCAGTGCCAGCGGCGCCTCATCGAGCGCGCCCACGGCGGTAATGCGTGGCAGCAGCAGCGGCTTGCCGTCGGTGGCGCGCAGGAACGCCTCGGCCAGGGCACGCGCCGCCCGGCGGGTGGGCAGCAGGATCAACCCGTTGGCGACGATCAGCGGGTCGGTCCCGCGCTGCAGCCAGCCGGCGGCCAGCGCGTCCAGGAACGGCACATGCGGCGGGATGGAGAAGAGATTTAGCGCCCCAGCGGTCATCGCCACGGCCATCTCTGGTCGCCGGTGATGCGGGCCTGCAGGATCTGTTCGGCTTCTTCCAGGTCAGGCGGCGTCGACAGATGAAACCACATGCCATCGTGCACCACGGCGCGCAGCCGGCCGGCCGCCAGCGCCTTGTCCCACATGCGGTTCATGCTGAAGGCGCCGTCCGGTGCGCCTTCCATCAGGCGCGGATGGATCAGTTGCACGCCGGCGTAGATGTAGGGCACGACCTGGCGCTCCGCCCGCCGGCGCGGCACGCCCCATTTGCTGAGGCTGAAATCGCCCAGCCCGACGTCGGCATGCACGTGGGAGGTGCGATGCAACAGCAGCACGCCGTCGACGTCGTCAGCCCAGGCAGCGGCCAGCCGGCGTAGTGCGGAGGTCGGACCGTTCAGCCAGAACGCATCGCCGTTGACGACAAAGAACGGATCGGGGCCGAGGACGGACAGCGCGGCGCGCACCCCGCCGCCGGTTTCCAGCAGCGCCGCCTCGCGCAGCAGGATGGTACGCGGCGGCGGTGGCCGCCTGGCCAGATGATCCGCCACCACGTCGGCCTGCCAGAACGCGTTGACGGCGACACTCTGCACCCCAGCATCGGCCAGATGGTTCAGCGCGTGGTCCAGCAGCGTCTGGCCACCGAGCTTCAGCAGCGGCTTGGCGGTGGTGTCGGTCAGCGGCCGCATCCTTGTGCCAAGGCCGGCGGCAAGGACCATCGCGGTGGTGGGGGAGGTAGTCATGCGGCAAGTCCCGGCGGGTTGGCGCGGTGGTCGAGAGGCAGCCAGCGCTCCAGCGCCGCCGCCAGCGGTGCGCAGGCCGGGCGGCGCAACGCCTGGTTCAGCAGGCGCCAGGTGCGTGGGCCATAGGCGAGGTACTGGGGCCGGTGGTCGCGCAGCGCCAGCCGCACCCATTGGCAGGCGACGCGCAGATGGCGCTGCGCGGCGGCGGCGTCGTAGGCGGCAGTGAAGGCGTCCGGATCCAGCTCCGGCCTGGCGGCGAGGTAGCGTTGCAGCGCACGGGCCTGCAGCACAGGGTCGATGTCACGGCGCGCGTCCTGCAGCAGCGACAGCAGGTCGTAGGCGGGATGGCCGAGTGCGGCGCCCTGGAAGTCGATGATGCCGATGCGGCGATGGAAGGCGCGGTCCGGCAGCCAGAGCAGGTTCCCGGCAAAGAAGTCGCGATGCACCATGGTCTTCAGGCCGGCAGCAACGGGTTCCAGCATCGTCGCCAGCGCATCTGCGACGTCAGCCCTGGCCGCATCTGGGGCGGGCTTGCCGTAGCGGGCCGGCCACCACCAGTCGAACAGCGTGCCCAGTGCCGTCTGCGCCATCAGGGCGGCGTCCCAGGGCGGCAGCCCGGCGGGCGGGGTCGCGCGCTGCATCACCACCAGTGCGTCGATTGCCGCATCGAATAATGGCTCCGGCGGCGTGCGCGCGCTGTCCAGCAGCACCGACAGAAGGTCATCCCCGAGGTCCTCCTCCAGCACCAGGCCGGCGTCCGGGTCGGCGCCGATGATCGCCGGAACAGACAGGCCGATTCTGTCGAGGTGCTCGGCGATGCGCAGGAACGGGCGGACATCCTCGGGCGGCGGCGCGTCCATCAGCACGGCGGAGCGGCGGCCGCGCAGCCGCAGGTAGCGGCGGAAGCTGGCGTCCTGCGCCAGCGGTTCGGCGTCAGCCGGGTCAAAGCCGTGGCGGCGGAGGAAGCCGGCGATCAGTGCGTGGCGGCTCACGCGAGTTGCCCGATGCGGTCGGGCCAGCCGGTCAGCCTGGCAGTGCGAGCGTCCTCGGCGTCGGCGAGTGCGAGCGTGACGGTCAGCGCGTCGTCCGGGCGCAACTCGCCGAGCCGATCGGGCCATTCGACCAGCACGATGTCCTCGCGCGCGCCGTCCCAGTCGAGTTCGACGACATCGGCCGACTGATTGAGGCGCCAGAGGTCGTAGTGGTGGATCGCGCCGATCGGCGTGTCGTAGGACTGCACCAGCGTGAAGGACGGGCTGGGCACTTCCAGGTCGGGATCGCCGGCCGCCGCACGCAGCAGCGCCCGGGCCAGGGCTGACTTGCCGGCGCCAAGCGGGCCTTCGAGCAGGATGGCGTCGCCGCGATGCAGCAGGGCGGCGAGCCGGGCACCAAGCGCCTCGGTAGCGGCGAGGTCGGGCAGATCGAGAATAACGGACGGCGCCGGCGGCATGCCGTCTTCATGCCCCGGCGGCCGAGTCGGTAGCAACCGGAACTGCAGCCGGTTCGCGACGCCATCGTCATGGCCGGAAGCGGACCACCCGCGACGTTGGACGCTTCAGCGGCGCAGATCATGGACGGCCGCGCCCGGCGCGCCGGTCCTTGACGATGAGCGGCGGCCGCTGCCGCCGCGCGGCTTCGCCGGTTACATCTGTTCCGACTGCGCCCCGCTGTCCGGCCGCGCCGGACCCAGAACGGGTACGTCACCCATGGGCTCTGCCTGCTGCGTGCTGAACGTGCCGCGCCCATCGAGCGACTTGCCGGTATTGAAGCGGCCTTCCGGAGGCGGCGCACCGTCCGCGCGGGTGGCGAAAAACGCGTAGCTGAACGCCTGCTTCTCCTGCGACTGGTCGAAGCTGTTGGGGATCGGCAGCGCCTTGCCGGCGCCCAGTTCCTCGATCACCGCCAGCCATTGCTGCTGGTGCATGGTGTCGCGCGCGATCAGGAACGACAGCATGTCCTTCATGCCGGGATCATGTGCCGCGTTGAACAGCCGCACGGCGAGCGTACGCCCGGTCGCCTCGGCCGTTACATTGGCAAACATGTCGCCGGCGAGGTTGCCGCTGGCGTAGACGTGCGAGCAGTCGAACGGCAGGCCGTCGCTGTTGCCGGGGAAAGCCGCCATGCCGGTCGACAGCAGGTGCTTCTGCAGCATGCCCTCAACCATGTGCCGCGGCCGCTCGCCGCCGCCCAGTACGGAACTGACCAGGGAGCTGGACTGCACCGCACTCTCCTGCAGCGTCGTGGGTGCGTTCTCCAGGTTCAGCGCGACCGCGGTCGCCAGCATTTCGATGTGGCCGATTTCTTCCGTGGCGGTGTGGAGCAGCATGTCGCGATACTTGGTGGTCGGCCCGCGGGCGCCCCAGGCCTGGAAGAAATACTGCAGGCAGACGCGGATCTCGCCTTCGATGCCGCCGATCGCCTGCTGCAACTGGCGCGCAAAAAGCGGGTCAGGCGTCTCGACCCGAACCGGGTACTGAAGCCGGGGATCATGGAAATACATGGATGGTCCTTGTGACGGAGAGCACGTGGCTACGAACGCCGTGGCGTCCGTAAGCAAGCAACGGCATCCGGCGTCCCCCTTTCCCGGGTCGCCCAGTGTTGAGGCGCGGTTGGCGCCCGTGCCACATCTGTGTGTTGCGAAAATAATACGCTGTATATTTGAAAGAACAGGCACAAAAAAGAAAGTTGTCGTCATGAACACGCTAAAGCGTGATGACGCGACTGGCGCGGGGATGCCTACGATCCTCGACCACCCGACACTGTCGCTACCGCGCTGCTGGCATGACTCGCGGAAGCCAGCGATTCCTGTTGAAGGATATACCTATGCGCATTGATCGCTTTGCCGGCCGCTTCCTGATGATCGAACTGCTACAAGGCCTTGGCCTGACGCTGCGGTACATGTTCCGGCCCAAGGTGACACTCAACTATCCCTACGAGAAATCACCTGAAAGCCCGCGTTTCCGCGGCGAACATGCCCTGCGGCGCTACCCGAACGGCGAGGAGCGCTGCATCGCCTGCAAGCTGTGCGAGGCGATCTGCCCGTCGCAATGCATCGTTATTGAAGCGGAACCCCGTGATGATGGCTCCCGCCGCACCACACGGTATGACATCGACATGACGAAATGTATTTACTGCGGCCTGTGCGAGGAGGCTTGCCCCGTCGATGCCATAGTCGAGGGACCCAACATGGAGTTCGCAACCGAGACGCGTGAGGAACTCTTCTACGACAAGGCGAAACTGCTTGCGAACGGCGACCGCTGGGAGCCGATCCTGGCCGCGCGGCTGGAGATCGACGCGCCATACCGGTAGTCACGCCGCGTCTGCTTGCCTGCGCCAGCGAGCCGGCGCTCAGCGGACCTCCTGCTGCAGCCCGGTCAACAGGATGGCGCGTCCCACTGCCTGGGCACCTTCGATCTTCTTGCGGGTCATGTAGTCGAGCGGGCTGGAGCCATCGAACGGCGACTCCGGGATCGGGCTCCGAAGCCAGGCGGCGGGGTCGCCCACCAGCGGCGCCAATGCGGCCTCGATCTCACGCAGATGCCCGAACAGCGCGGCTTCGGCGCCAGCCACCTTGAACCGTGGCCGCGTGCCCTTCTTCGTCAGTCCGCCCCTGTGGCCGATCAGGTCCAGCGCCTCGGCGTCGGTGAGCTTCCAGCGGTCCATCAGCGCCCAGAACACGGTTGAGGTGTAGTCGCGGGGCGCCTGGGATGCTCCCGGCGCGGGCCCGTCGGTTGCCGTCGCGGTGCCCCGTGACCGGCGCGCGCTCTCGCCACCGGTCCGCACCACCCGGGCTTGGGCCGGTGGCGCCGGGGCCGCAGGCTGGCCCGAACGCGTCTTCCGGCGCGGTGGCGGCGGCGGGTCGGGCGGACCGCCACCCACGATGATGGCTGGCTCCTCCGGCTTTGCCTGATCGGTGGATGGCCTGGTCCCGGCCACCACGGGGATGCCGGACCGGCGAGGACCCGGGGGCCTGGCTGACACCACGGACGCCGCCCTGGTTGGTGGTTGATCGGCCTGGACGACCTCCGGCGGCGATTCCGGCGCCTCCTGCTCCGGTGACCTGAGCGGTTCGACGCGCGCTGCCGGTGAGTCGCCGGCGACGTCGATGCCGAAGGCCTCGATCAGCGTTTCCAGCGCATCGTCCAGCCGGTCCAAGGCATCGCCCAGCATGGCGCTGGATGGCGGTGGTTCCAGTCGGCCATCGGCATGAACCCGCTGGTCCGCCGTATCCTCCAGCAGCGCCGCGACGGCGATCAGGTCCGGCTGGATCGGGTTGTCGTCCGGGATCGCGTCGGTGTCCGCGGCTTCGACCGGCCACTCGTCCTCGGAGGCGACGACCGCATGCACAACCCGGTCCAAGGCGCGGCGCCCCAGCGCCGCAGCGTTACGGCCTTGCCCGCGCCGCAGCACCAGCCGGGCATCGGCAAGATCGGCAGTTGCGGCCCGTAGCAGGGTGGCGATGGCCATGCGCTGCGCCCAAATGTTGCCCGATTGCCTGGTACGAGCCACCTGATTGCCTCCTTATCCCATGTGCACCGCGAACGCGGGTCTGTCCGGCCGGCAACGCCGTTTCGCGTGGCGGGATGCACACCTTCGATTAGCGATATTTTCATCCGGACGTGCCACAACCCGGGCTTGATGGCGGTTCGGCACGAATGTGATTTGATCTCTGGCGCCGACGGGCCGACTCCCGGAGGGCGTTCTTGGATATCTTCTCCTTCATGATACGATTTGTGACCGATCTCGCCGACCAGGCGGTGATCCTGCCGACCGTCGTGCTGATTGCCATCTGGCTGGCGCTGGCCGAACCGCGCCGCACCGTGGTGGCCTGGGTCGTCTGCTGCGGCGCTGTCCTCGGCACCATCGGGCTGCTCAAGCTCGGCCTGCCCTGCACGTCACTGGCTCACGTACTGAGGAGTCCGAGCGGACATACGGCGTCGGCTGTGCTGGTTGCCGGAGGGTTGCTGGTGCTGCTGGCCGGACCCGGCCGTTGGCGGCGGGTAACAGCGGTGGCGGCGGGTATCGCGGTGGGCGCGGGCATCGGGGCAACCCGACTGGCGCTGCACATGCATACTGTGCCGGAGGTATTGGCCGGCGCGGCCGTCGGGGCAATCGGGTTGATCCTGTTCGCTCGGACCGATCTGCCGCGGCCGCGCCTGCCGCCGGTCTCGCTGCTCGCCGCGTTCCTGGTGCTGGCGATTGCGCTGCACGGCACGCGCCTGCGGGCGGAGCAGTGGATCACGACCCTGTCCTGCCCATTGCGCTGACGCTGCGGCCTCGGCGCCCAAGGCAGCGGCAATTAGAGCCTGATCGCACTGGTGCCGACGGAGCATTGCCGGCTGAGTGGATGCCGCCAGCTACCAGCCGTTCGGCACCCAGTCGCGGTCTTCCTTATGGTAGCTGCGTTTCACCGCGCCCCAGGCGATGCGGTGCACCGTCGCCTCATCGCCGGGGTGCTGCCGCCACGCGTTGTTGAAGGCCGCCAGGTAGATCTCCTGCGCGTGCAGCGGCAGATGGCCGCGCACCGAGTCCGGCAGGTCCTCGACAACGCGGTACGGCATCGCCTCAGCCTTTGCGCAGCTTGTACCAGGGATGTGGCACGCCCGGCACCTTTGTCCGCAGCGTATAGACCGAGGTCGAGGCGGTCAGCAGCAGCGTCTTCAGGTCCGGTCCGCCGAAGGCGATATTGGCGCAGATCTCCGGTGTTTCGATGATGCCGATCAATCGCCCGTCCGGCTCGAACACCCAGACGCCGGTGGTGCCGGTGCAGAACACCCGCCCGGCCTGGTCGACCTTCATCCCGTCGGGCACGCCGTTCACGCCGCCCTGGTCGTGCGACATGTCGGCGAAGACGCGCCGCCGCACCACGTTGCCGGCGCTGTCGAGTTCCACCGCGTGGAGGTACTGGGTCCAGCGCGTGTTGGCGATGTAGAGCGTGCGCTCATCCGGCGACAGCGCCAGTCCGTTCGGGTACTCGACGCGGATGAACTCCGACACCGCGCCGTCGGGGGCGATGCGGAAGATGGCGGCATAGCCGAAGTCTCGCTCCTTCAGGTCCAGGCGGAAATCCGGGTCGGTGAACAGCAGCGAGCCGTTGGAGTGGCAGATCACGTCGTTCGGCTTGCTGATCCGCTTGCCGTCGACCGTGTGGGCGATGGTGGTGACGGAGCCGTCGGCGTTCAGCCGCGTCACCTTGCGGCCTTCGCCCTCGCAGTGGATCAGCCGGCCCTGCAGATCGAAGGTGGTGCCGTTGCCGCCATCGGTGGTGCGCACCTTCTCCGGCGTCTGGCCGAGCGTCATGCGGTAGAGCGAGTTGGTGCGGATGTCGACGAAGTAGAAGAAGCCGTCCGGGTGCCACAGCGGACCCTCGGTAAAGATCATGTTGCCGGCGACCTTCTGCAGGGCCGTGGTTTCCAGAACGTCGTTCAGGCTGGTCATTGTTTCCTCCCGTGGCTGCTGCGCTGGAGCAAAGCGCCTTCCTGCCGCCGGCTCAACCTTCGCCACCGGTTGCCGTGCTGCGCCAGCATCGGTCGACCAATGCGACGGCCTCGTCCGGCGTTAGCAAGGCGGTGTCGATGACCAGGTGCGCTTCCGGCCAAGGCGCATAGTCGCGGGCCAGCACGTCCCGCCAGGTCGGCAGCACCAGGCCGGCAATGTCGGCGGCGCGCTGCTCGACGCGGCGGCGGTGCTCATCGCGATCGGAACAGATGATTTCGATCTCAACCAATCGCACGCCGGCGCGGTTCGCGGTGTCCCGCCAGGCTTGCCGGCTCTCGGGCACCGGGTTCACGCCGTCCGCGACCACATCCTGGCCGTTCGCCAGGTTGGACGCCGCGAGCGCGTTGGCCACGATGTAGCCGGCCGGACCGACATCCTCGCCGCATTGCGTAGCCGCTCGCAGCGCCTGTTCGATGACGTCGATGCGCAGGTAGACGGCGCGGCGGCGCGCCGCCACCACCCGCGCCAGCGTGGTCTTGCCGGTTCCTGGCAGGCCGCCGAACACGACCAGCATCACATGGCTTCCGTAATGCCCTGCGCCGGGCGCCGCATCAGGCGGGCGCAGTCCGCAACCAGCTTATTGCGCGGCGGCGCGCATCGGGACGTGCGTTTGCAGGAAGCGGCGCACCCGTTCGATCGTGCGGCGCTTCAGCTCCGCCGGCTCCTTCCAGGGATACACCGTGATCTCGGCATTGGGCGCCAGCGAAGCGACGTCGATCGATGTCTGCAACGGATGCGATGGGATGTCATCCGGCAGCACCAGGATCGGCGCCTGGCAGGTTCGCATGAAGTCGCGCGACACGCTGTAGAGGAAGTCCGGCTGCACCGCATAAAGATTGTGCAGGTACTGCTCGATCGTGTCGGCCGATACGTCAGGCCGCCGCTTCATGAAGTCCGGCACCCAGTTTTCCTTGCTATGCCGGTACATCACCGGCGGGTCTTCCGGCCGGAAGCCAACGGTCTGGCAGAAAACGGCCGCGACGACACGTTCCGGTGCCCGCTGCAGCAGCTTGCCGGCGAAGCAGCCGCCAATGCAGTAGCCCATGAAGAGAAATTCGCGGATGCCGAGGTGGTCCATCAGCCCAAGCTGGTCGTCGGCAAAGGCGTCCCAAGGATTGTCGACCGCCACCGGGCCGGTTGATTCACCGCCGTTCGCATTCCGCTGGTCCATGGTGATGCAGCGGAAGTCGGACTTGAATTCGTCCATGGCGTTGATCACTGCGTTTGGCCAGTTGGCGATCCGGGAGTTCAGGCCGCCGCCGGGAACGAGCAGAAGTGGAAAGCCGGAACCTGTTTCCTCATAGCGGATACGGACGTCGCCTCGTTGATAGAACGGCATGGCATTTCCTCCTGATCCTGGCTTGGAAGTTCCAGGCGCCTGATTCCGTCGACCACTTCAGCCCAATGTCGGCTCACGCTCAACCTCATGCGCGCGGCAACACCGCGCCTGGAGGCCGAGCGGATTGCGGGTAACGGGCACGGGTGCGGACGCGGACGCGCGGTGGCTCCCATTGCCTCGGCGAACATGTGCTGGCCATGACGTTCGAAGGGTCTGACGCCCATACGCATTTGCAGGCCGTGACGCGGTTGAGGCCGCGCAGTGCGTCAACCGGACCCGCACGCAGGGCGTCGCTCCGTCCGAGTATCACCCCTCTGTGAGGTCACACCTATGTGTGAAGCCTCAGCCGATGCTTCTGAATCTACCGCGGCCGGTACTGGCCCTCCCCGGCATCAGCGGGCCACCGGCTCCATCCCGCTCTCGGTCACTGTCGGTGCGGCCTCGGGCGAGGCCAGGAAGCGGATCAGGGCCCGCGCCGCCTCCGGCTGCTTCGACGCGGTGACAATTCCGGCCGAGAATACCGTGTACTTCTGCAGCTCCGTTGGCAGCGGCCCGACCAGCGTAATGCCCGGGATCGGCTTCAGCTCGCTGATCTGCTGAAAGCCGATCTCCGCCTCGCCCCGCGCCACCACGGCGCCGACCGGTTCGGCGGGGACCATGCGCGCCTTGCCTTTCATCTGATCCTGGATGTCCAGGCGCTTGAACATCTCATTCTGGATGTAGACGCCGCTGGCGCTGTCCGAGTAGGCAACCAATTTCGCGTTCAGCAGCGCCTGCCGCAGTGCGTCGGCGGAACTGATGTCCGGCTTCGGCGCACCCGCCTTCACCACCACGCCGATCCCGGAGCGGGCCAGTTCCGTCCGGCTGTCCGCGATCACCTTGCCCTGCGTGGCCAGGCCATCGAGGGCGTAACCGACCATGATCACCACATCGATCGGCTCGTTGCGGGCGAGGCGTTGTGGCACCGCGTCCTTGGTGTCACCCATCGACGGACCCCACGCCGTCACCAGTATGTTGCCGGTGTCCTGCTCGAATCGCGGGGCCAGCACTTTGTAGGCAGCAGCGAACCCACCGGAGCTGACCACGTGCAGTTCCGCGGCGCCGGCCTGGCCTAGCGTGCAGACCAACACCGCCAGCAGTGCGCCGATCTCCATCAGGCGATTCATTGTGGCCTTGCACATACGCTGCTCCTTCCGCCAACGTTGCCGCTAGAGCACTTTCACCCTGACTGTGCAGGGTGAAAGTGCTCTAGCTTATTGTTTCAGCGCGGGATTCACGCCCTGTCGACGTTCCGCCCAAGGCGATCCCGCGCTA
>JAFEFW010000098.1 GCA_018240405.1 Pseudomonadota bacterium | reverse complement strand
GGGTCGATGTCCTCCAGCCGCAGCAGGAACCGCCCGCCCGCCTCCCGCGCATGCCGCCAGGCAAACTGCGCCGATGCGGCGTGGCCCAGGTGCAGATAACCGGTGGGGCTGGGGGCGAAGCGTGTGACGATGGACATGCGGACCTGGGGCAGTCTACCTCGACGGGCGCAAAACGGGAGATCGCCGGATGCCGACACTCGAAGCCCTTCACTTCGGCCCCGCCTCCAAGGGCACGCCGAAGCAGCTTGTCGTGCTGTGCCACGGGCTGGGCGCGGATGCGCACGACCTGATCGACCTCGGCCACGCCTGGGCGCCGGCCTGCCCCGACGCGCTGTTTGTCTCAGTGCACGCGCCATTCGAATGCGACTTTGGCTTTGGCCGCCAGTGGTGGAGCGTGGCCGACCGCACGCCGTCGGTGATGGAGGCCGGCGTGCGCGCCGCGGCGCCCTACCTGCACGGGTTCATCGACGCCGAACTCGCCCGCCTCGGCCTGCCGCCTGAGGCCTACGCGCTGATGGGGTTCAGCCAGGGTGCCATGATGGCGCTGTTCACCGGCCTGCGCCGTGCGGTCGCGCCACGGGCGATCCTGGCCTATTCCGGAGCGCTTGTGGCACCGGACTCGCTGGCGGCGGAGAAGCAGGCGATTGCGCCGGTTCTGCTGGTGCATGGCGAGGCCGACGACGTTGTGCCGGCATTTCGTTCGCGTGATGCCGAGTCGATGTTGCACGCCGCCGGCATCGAGGTGGATGCGCACTTCATTCCCGGCCTCGGGCACGGCATCGACGACACCGGCCTGTCGCTGGGTGCGCTTGCCCTGCAGCGCGGATTTGCGTGACGAATCAATGACGTCGGTGCAACTCGAAGACCGGTGGGTTGCAGCCGCTTCGGTGGTCTGCCATACAGGCGCCCGGACTTCGGCGGCGCAGCATGTGGCGATTCGAGGCTACCCGATTGCCCCAGGCGATGCGCTCCCGATCGAAGGGAGTGGCTTTTGCCTGACGGCGGACTGCATTTCCCCGCGCTTGTTCTGAATGCGGACTTTCGTCCGCTGTCCTACTTTCCGCTGTCTCTTTGGTCCTGGCAGGATGCCGTGAAGGCGGTGTTCATGGACCGTGTCTCGGTGCTCAGCGAATACGAAACCGAGGTGCACTCGCCCAGCCGGACGATGCGGCTGCCCAGTGTCATTGCGCTGAAGGACTATATCCCGTCGGCGCGGAAGCCGGCCTTCACCCGGTTCAACGTGTTCCTGCGCGACGCCTTCCACTGCCAGTATTGCGGCGACCGGTTTCCGACGCCGGACCTGACCTTCGATCACGTGATCCCGCGCTGCCGGGGCGGGCGCACGACGTGGGAGAACGTGGTGACCGCGTGCGGCACCTGCAATCTGCGCAAGGGCTCGCACCTGCCGCGGGAGATCCGGATGTTTCCCCGCGCCACCCCGCGCCAGCCCACCACGTGGGAGCTGCAGGAGAACGGCCGGGCGTTCCCGCCCAATTATCTGCACGAAAGCTGGCGGGACTACCTGTATTGGGATTCCGAGCTGGATAGCTGAACCCGGCCGATCGCGTCTGTTCGGCCGGGCTGTTGAGCATCAGAACACCTGCTCGCCGTGCAGCACGATGTCGAGGCCCTCGCGCTCCTCCTCGGCAGAGACGCGCAAGCCGACCGCAAGATCCGTCAGCTTCAGCAGCACCCAGCTGACACCACCGCTCCAGACAATGGCGGCGGCGACCGCGACGGCCTGAACGCTGAACTGCGTAAGGCCGCCGATGGTGACGCCGTCCGGAGCCGCCTCGGTCGCGGTCAGCGGGCCGAAAGCAAACCAGCCGGTGGCGAGCGTGCCGATGATGCCGCCGACGCCGTGTACGCCGAACGCATCCAGGCTGTCGTCATATCGCAGCGCCATTTTCAGACTGGTGGCGGCCCAGAAGCAGACGACGCCGGAGATGATGCCGATTGCCAGCGCCGGACCGGGCAGCACGAATCCGGCCGCCGGGGTGATGGCCACCAGCCCGGCCACCGCGCCCGAAATGGCGCCCAGCACCGACGGCTTGCCGCGCAGGAACCACTCGGCAAACGTCCAGGACAACGTGGCGCCCGCCGCCGCGACCTGCGTCACCAGCACGGCCATGCCCGCCCGGCCATTGGCCGCCAGGGCGCCGCCCGCGTTGAAGCCCATCCAGCCGACCCACAGCAGGGAGGCGCCGATGACGGCATAGGCCAGGTTCCACGGCGCCATGTTCTCCTGCCCGTAGCCGATGCGGCGGCCAAGCATGAGGGCGCACACCAGGCCGGTAACGCCGCAATTGATCTCGACCACAGTGCCGCCGGCGAAGTCGGCGACGCCCAGCTGTGCCAGCCAGCCGGTCGGCGCCCACACCCAGTGCGCCAGCGGCGCGTAGACCAGCAGCGACCACAGCGTCATGAACAGCAGCAGGGCGGAGAACTTCATGCGGTCGGCGCAACTGCCGGTGACGACGGCGGGGGTGATGATGGCAAAGGCCATCTGGAACATCAGGAAGACCGATTCCGGAATGGTCGTCGGCTGCGCCGCGTCGGTGCCGGCGCCCAGGGTGAACGCCTTGTTCCAGTCCGCTGCCAGGCCATTCAGGAACAGGCGGGAGAGATCGCCGATCCAGGCATTGCCGTTGGTGAAGGCCAGCGAGTAGCCGGCCACCACCCAGACCACGGTCATGGCCGCGCACAGGCTGAACGACTGCATCATGATCGCCAGCACGTTCTTCTTGCGGACCATGCCGGCATAGAACAGTGCCAGGCCCGGAATGGTCATCAGCAGCACCAGCACGGTGCACAGCAGAACCCAGGCGACGTCGCCTGGTTGAACTTGTTGCATTGGTGTGATCCCCCTCGACCAGCGCGGCGGCGCAAGTCAAGAAGCGTGCCAGGGGCGGGGGGTCTGGAACGGCGCGGGAGTCCGTTGCTGCCTCGAATTTAGGCGTTCGCGGATGGCTGCGCCGGGGGCAGGGGAGCACCCGGTGCCTATGGAAGCCGCAAGTGCGGCTGCCTGTTTATTGTGCGGTCTCCGGGCAGCGCCGTGGGGTGCCCCGTGCCGCCTTGCTTGCTGCCTGGCGGCGCGCGACGGTCAATCAAGGCGGCACGGAGCTCACAACGTTTTCCACGGAGTGACAGGGATTACGGAATAACGGCCGTCGCCTCGATTTCCACTTTCAGCTCCGGCAGCACCAGGGCGGTCACGCCAACCAGGGTAGACGCAGGCCGGTGCTCGCCGAAGTAACGCTGCCGTGGCGGGTTCACCTTCTTCCGGTCATTGATGTCAGTCAGGTAGACATTGACCTTCACCACATGTTCCGCCCCGGCACCGGCGGCTTTCAGGCAGGCATCGATGTTGGCCAGCGCGACCTCCATCTGCTCGCCGGCATCTTCGGGGATCGAGCCATCAGCGCGGACCCCGACGCTGCCGGAGACCCAGACATGGTTTCCGGCACGGACGACGTGGCAGTAATGGCTGACGGGCGGCAACTGCCCGTCGACCATCAGGCGCTTGATCTCAGCCATGGTCCGGTCCTCAGCCCATCTGCCGGATGAAGCCGGCCCATTTGTCGAGGATTGGCAGCACCACATCCTCCTTCGCCGCCGGCAGGCTGGTGGCGACGCGGGCAATGCCCAGGTCGCGATAGCGCTTCAGCGTGTCGAGGTCCTCCGGCGCACTGAAGATCGACACCGGGCACGACGCCTCGTCGCGGCCGGCTTCCTTCAGCAATTGGCGGAACTTAGGCACGTAGTCGAACACGTCGCCGTACTGCCCGGGGCGGCCCGCCAACGGAATCCAGCCTTCGCCGTAACGGACGGCGCGGCGCGCACCGTGCGGGAAGGCGCCGCCAACGATCACCGGCGGGTGCGGCTTCTGCACCGGCTTTGGCCAGGTCATCATCGGCTCGAAATTGACGAACTCGCCGTGATATTCCGGCTTCGACTTGGTCCAAATCTCTTTCATCGCCTCAATGCGCTCGCGCGTCAGCTTGGCGCGCGTGGTGAACACGGTGCCGTGGTCTTCCATTTCTTCCGCGTTCCAGCCAACGCCGATGCCGAACAGGAAGCGGCCGCCGGACACCTGGTCGATCGAGGCGACCAGCTTCGCCGTCTGGATCGGATCGCGCTGGTTCACCAGGCAGACGCCGGTGCCAACGTTGAGCTTCGTCGTCGCGGCCGCGGCAGCGGTCAGCGTTACGAACGGATCCATCACATCGTAGTATTGTTTCGGCAATTCGCCGCCGCCCGGCCAAGGCGAGCGCCGCGACAGCGGAATGTGCGAGTGCTCCGGCGCCCAGATGGACTCGAAGCCGCGTTCCTCCAGCGCCCTGGCCAGCGCGGCCGGCGTCATTGAGTAATCGGTCAGGAACATCGAGGCGCCAAACTGCATGGTCCGTCTCCCTGTCGGTTGTCTTGGATGCTGTGGCGCCACTCTGGCACGTGCGCGCGCGCGCGTCACCGTGCCGCCGTTCATGACACGATGGCGTCACCTCGGGACCGTGATCCGAACGCCCGCGTTCATGCAGCGGCCGGTTCGGCAATTGCCAATGCGCTTCAGGCTTCTCGGCGCTGCCGGAAAAGCGCTGCCAGCCTGGGGGATCCGGTATGTGCCTTGGTTCGGCTGTCAGTTCCGGCGCAAGCGTTTTCGTGCTTGGCTGCACGCTGGCCTTGGCCGTGTCTCCGTCGCACGCCGCCGATGCCCCGTCCTTCCGCCTGTTCGATGATGCTCTCACGATCAGGCCCTATGTCCTGAACCAGTTCGACCTCGGCGGTGCCTGGGGCGCCAGTCAGCGAAATCCGACAGGTGGCTTCAATGTCCGGCGGCTTCGTTACGGCGTGCAGGCAGACCTGCCGGATGATCTTAGTGTCCGATTTATCTGGGACTTTGGTGACTCGGGATTTGGTTGGCCACAGTATCGCTCGACAGGGCTCTACGAAGCGGCGATTCATTACAAAGGGTTGAAGCCGTTCACCCTGACCGCCGGCGCCTTCGCGCCCAACCTGACATTGGAAGGCGGCCAGCGCGCGGCCGACAAGCTGTTCTCGGCTGACCCAACGATCATCGACCTGGTTGGCACGTCGTCGGTCAACGGCGGACAATTGGGGATTCAGCTCAGTGCCGATGGCCCTCGGTGGCTTGTTGAGACAGCCTTTACGGGCGGCCGTGTGGGTGACTCCGGCTCCAGCAGGCAACGTGGGGTACTGGCCCGAGCCGCTGGACTTGTCGTGAAGCAAGACGACCTGGACGTTCACCTCGGCGTTTCAGCCGTATGGTCGTTTCGAACGCCGCAGGCGTTCGGTTCGCCGCCCGGCATCACGTATGCTTCAACACCCGAGTATGACATTCCGGGCCGTTCGACCATTGATACAGGAAGCATCCCGGCGCGCGGGACGCTCAACGTGGGTCCCGAATTCGGTTTCGCCTATGGCCCGCTGTGGTTTCAGGCGGAATGGTACCCTGCGCTGGTCAGCCGCACTGACGGCCCGGATCCGTCCTTCAGCGGCTGGTACGCCCAGGCCGCATGGACCCTGATCGGCCAGCCGCGACAATGGCGGCCAAGTGCCGGTTCGTGGGGGGCACCCTCGCCGCATCATGCGTTCGATCCGGCGCACGGTCATTGGGGCGCACTGGAAGCCGGCGCCCGGTTCTCCCAGGCTGACCTCAATTCAGCCGGCATCTCCGGCGGCACGCAGAGCATCTGGACGGCGGGCGTCAACTGGTGGCTGTGGCGTCAGCTACGGATTGGTCTGCAATGGCAGCGCGCGCATATCACAGGGCAGGGCGGCACAAATGACTTCCAGACCGGGCTGATCCGGGTGCAGATTTTCTTTCATTAGGTTGGGACCATCGAGCACACGTACGGAGAGTGGCCGGGATGATCGAAATCAACGGTATGGCGCATGTTATCCTGACCGTGAGCGACTTCCGCCGCGCCAGGTCATTCTATGCCAAGCTGCTTCCGGCCTGCGGCATGAACCCGGTCTTCGACGGCCCGAAATTCACCTACTTCGTCGGCGCTCGGACTGCCATCGGCATTGAGCCCTGTGATCCCGCCTATGCCGGGGAACGGTTCGTGCAGTCACGCGTCGGCTTGCATCATCTGTGCCTGCGCGCGCGCTCCCGCGAGGATGTCGACCGCTGCGCTGCCTTGCTGCGCGCAATGAATGCGACGATCATCAGGGCCCCCTCCGACGGCAGTTGGGCGCCGGGCTATTACTCGGTGCTGTTCGAGGATCCGGACGGCATCCGCCTGGAAGTCAACTATGTGCCGGGCAAAGGCGTGCTTGAGCAAGGTACGCCGTTCAATCCCGAGGACGGCTACGCCGGCGATCCCTGACCTGGTTTGTGGCTCTGCGCCGGGACTGGTACCATCAGCCAATAGTCGATTGTTGCACTTGCCGCGAGGAGGAGACGTGATGTCCGCCACCACTGCGCCCATGCTTCGCGTCCCCGCCCGGCAGCTTGTGTCCGACGACCAGCTTGCCAGCCTGCGCACCCGGGTGGAGTGGAAGGGCATCGCACTGATCCTGCATGCCTGGGCGGTGATCCTTGCTGCCGTTGCGTTGGTGGCGCTGTTTCCCAACCCGCTCACGTATGTGCTGGCGGTCATGGTAATCGGCTCCCGGCAGCTTGGCCTCGCGATCCTGATGCATGACGGCGCGCATGGTTGTTTCTCTCGCAACGAGAGGCGCAACATGGCACTGAGCCAGTGGTTCTGCGCCTGGCCGATCTTTGCCGATACGCTGGCTTACCGGCGCTATCATTTGGCGCATCATGCCCATACGCAGCAGCCGAACGATCCGGACCTGGTGTTGTCGGCCCCGTTCCCGATCACGCGAGCCAGCTACCGGCGCAAATTCTGGCGCGACATCACCGGACGGACCGGCTATGCGCAGCGCAAGGCGCAGTTGATGAATGCGCTTGGCGACCCGGCCTGGCCGCTGCTTCAGCGCCTGCGGCACTTTCGTACCATGTTGGGACCGCAAACGGCGGCCAACGCGGTGCTGTGGGCAGGCTTTGCGCTGGCCGGTGTGTGGTGGGCCTATCCGCTGCTATGGCTCGTGCCGCTGCTGACCTGGATGATGGTGATCACCCGCATCCGGAACATCGCGGAACATGCGGTCGTTCCGGCCTCAGATGATCCCTTCCGCAACACGCGTACCACCCTGGCCAACCTGGTGGAGCGCGCGTTCATTGCGCCATACTTTGTCAACTACCATCTGGAACATCACCTGATGTTCTACGTGCCCTGCTACAATCTGCCGCGCTTGCACCGTATTCTGATGCAAGGCCCGCATGCCGCGCGGCTGGAGGTGCAGCGCGGCTATCGCGCAGTGATGCGACTGGCGACGGCGAAGCCAGATGTGGAGGACCGGCGAGGGCAGAGTGTCGCCGCCGCGCGTCGTGAGGATGCCCGGGCCGGCAGGGATCAGGTGGCATCTGGGTTCTGAAGTCCGGCTCGTCCTGGGCGTCGGATGTGTTGCATCGCATCCGGTGGCCTGACATGCGTCATTTCATAATTATCAAGAAACGACTGAATCGTCGCATTGGGCCAATATCGAGTAGAACGAGCCGGGCCATGACAGCGCAGGGACGCCTTACGTCGTCGCGGGGCGCGGCGAAGTCTACCGGCAGGACAGCGCCTTTGCCACCGGTGCCGTGGTCGGACCTTCGAAACGAATCTCACACCGTTTAACCGTGTCCGGCAGGCGGGCAGTGAGTTCGACGCTGGTGCCGTCATAGGCGCAACTGATCCAGGTGCCACGGCCAGTTTGGCCGAACGTCCACACATTGGTGAACCCATTGCCCTTGCGCTGGCTGCTGTCGGGCGCCAGCCAGGCCATCTCCTCCGGTGGGCCGTCGGCGAATTCCGCGTTCACCCAGCGGTGCGGCGCCTTGCGGTCGAATGGCTTGAACCCGGCGGGCGGGTTCACCGCCTGCTGCTCAACCGTGATCTCCGGCGGGCATAGCGGGTCCGCGGCCAGGGCCGGGCCGAGACGCATGAGGCCTGCAGCCAGCATGGCAAGCGCGGCCCCCGCCGGAATGGTGCGCTTTCTCGGCCGGATTTGTTCAACAGGCGCCATGACCGGGACTCCATTCAGTCTGTACTCGGAACCGTTTCAGAGCGTGCGCCCGCTGCCGTCAAGCATCCTTCCATTGAGCCAGGGCGCCCCTGCGCTATGCTGGCGCCGCTCATCACAGGAGGAAGCAGCATGCC
This sequence comes from Pseudomonadota bacterium, assembly GCA_018240405.1. GTDB lineage: Bacteria > Pseudomonadota > Alphaproteobacteria > Acetobacterales > Acetobacteraceae > Rhodopila. Next base: position 3,825 of record JAFEFW010000098.1, on the reverse strand, counting down.
GATCAGCGCCAAAGAGATGCTCGACGCCGCGCGCGCCGTCGTGCCAACCATCACCGCCCAGGACGCCGCTGATCTGGTGAAGTCCAAGGGGGCCGTCGTCGTGGATATCCGCGATGGCACTGAAGTTGCGGCGTCGGGCAAGGTCCAGGGCGCGCTGGCGATCTCCCGCGGCCTGCTGGAGTTCAAGGCCGACCCCGACATGCCAACGCATGAGAAGGCGCTGCAGAGAGACAAGCCGGTGATCCTGTACTGCGCCTCGGGCGGCCGGGCCGCGCTGGCCGGCAAGCTGTTGCGCGACATGGGCTACAGCGACGTGCGCAACGCCGGCGGGTTCAAGGACCTGGTGGCCGGCGGGTGGAGCGTCGAGAAGGCCTGACGCCACACGGCGCCGCGGCCGCCACGCATGAAAAAGGGCGCCACCGTCGCCGGGGGCGCCCTTCGTTCATGCAGCCGGCAGCTTATGCCGGTTGCGGCAGATCGCCCTCGAAGATGTCCTCGGCGGTCGGCATCTGGTACTCGTCGTCGGTATCCGTGGTGATCCGCTCGCCACGGGACTGGCGGTCGGCCTCTTCCGGGCTGCGGGCGACGTTCACGGTGACGCTGATCGACACCTCGGGATGCAGCGCGACGCGCACCTTCCACAGGCCGAGCGACTTGATCGGATGCTCCAGCACCACCTGGGAACGGTTCACCGTCAGCCCGTGCTCGGTGCAGGATTCCGCCACGTCGCGGGCCGACACCGAACCATAGAGGCTGCCGGACTCGCCGGCCTGGCGGATGATCACCACGGTCAGCCCGACAACGCGTTCGGCCAGACGCTCGGCCTCTTCGCGGCGCTTCAGATTGTTCGCCTCAAGCTGTGCCCGCTGGGTTTCGAAGTGCTTGAGGTTGTCCTTGTTGGCGCGCAGCGCCTTCTTCTCCGGCAGAAGGTAGTTGCGGGCGTAACCCGGCTTCACCTTCACCACATCGCCCATCTGCCCCAGGTTCTCGACCCGCTGCAGCAGGATCAGTTCAACGGCTGCCATGACCGATCCTCCTTACGCCACGACGTAGGGCAGCAGCGCCAGGAAGCGGGCGCGCTTGATCGCCTGCGCCAGCTCGCGCTGCTTCTTCGCCGACACCGCGGTGATGCGGCTCGGCACGATCTTGCCACGCTCCGACAGGAAGCGGGACAGCAGGCGCACATCCTTGTAGTCGATCTTCGGCGCGTTCGGGCCGGAGAACGGGCAGGACTTGCGGCGGCGGTAGAACGGACGGCGTGCGCCCACGGCGGTGCGGCGGGCGGCGGGATTAACGTCGGTGCTGTCGGACATCTGTGCTTACTCCTCCATGCCGCCGCGGAAATCGTCACGCGCGAACTCATCGCGGGCGCGGAACTCCTCGCGGTCGTCATAGCCGCGGCGGCGGCCGCTCTCAAACCGTCCGGCTGGCTTCGGGCCGCGGAACCCACGCTCCCGGTCGTCGGACTTGCGCGACAGGATGGCGGACGGTGCTTCCTCGATCTCGTCGACGCGCAGCGTCATGAAACGGAGGATGTCTTCGTTCAGGCCGAGCCTGCGCTCCATTTCGGTGATGAACGCCGGCTTGGCATCCAGGCCGAGGAGCATGTAGTGCCCCTTGCGGTTCTTCTTGATCCGGTAGGCGAGGGAGCGCAGGCCCCAATATTCCGTCTTCTTGACGGCGCCGCCATCGGCTTCGAGCTCGGTCTTGATCTCTTCGGCAACAGCTTCGACCTGCTGTTGCGTGACATCGTTCCGTGCAATCAGCACGGTTTCGTAAAGCGGCATGCTATGGACCCCCTATGGCTTGTCTCTGCCTCTGGCCCGGGAGCGGGCCCTTGCCGGGATGGCAAGCAGGCATAGCCGGGGACGATGCCGTCGCCCCCGGCAGGGAAGGGCGGGCTTCTGGCATAGCTGGATGGGGATGGCAACTGCTTTATCACTGTGCGCCGCTGGCGCCCGTCGGCGACGGGCGCCAAGTGCGCGGCTAGCGCTTGCCTTTCGGCTTGCGCTCCGGGCCAGCCGGGTCATTCGCCGGCCGGGGCGGCGTGCGGGTGATGGAACTGACGTCGCTGCGCGGCCGGCCGGAGGCGGCGGCGATTTCCCGGTCCTGCGCCTCAATGATGCCGCGGGCGGGTTCGTCGCCTTCAAGGCCGCCGAGTGCACTGGCCGGCACCTTGCGGTTGGAGCTGCGGGTGCCATCGGCGTAGATGACGTCGAACATGACGAAGGCGCTGGCGGCCCGGCTTTTCATCGCCATTACGGCGACTCCTCCGGCGCTTGGGCCGAGGGCGAGGTCGGTGCTGGTTCAGTGGGATCGGCGGCCTTCTGCTGCGAGGCCTGTTCCCGCTTCTCCTGCAGCTTGGCTTCCTTTGCCGCCTTTTTGGCCCGGTCGCGCTCCGCGCGTTGGAATTTGTAGTTTGGCTTGGGAGGCATGGCGATCGTCCTTGCGGTGGCGCTGCTATATGGCGTGGCGGGCGCCGGAATGCGAGCGCTAGGACGGCAGTGCGGAGCCTCGTTTCAGGCATGACGTGCAGGGGGGCTGGGTGACCACCGGGAGGCGGCATGGGCCGCCCCGCGGTTGGTGGATCAGGCGAATTCGGTGCCGATGAGGGGGAAGCCTTCCTTGCGCATCGCCTCGGCCAGCCGGTCGTGCAGCGTGACGGCCGACAAGGAGACCGGACGACGCTCCGATGCGACGAACGCGGCGGCGCGTTGCATGGCATCGGCCGCGCGCAGCGGATGCACGCTTACGAACCGGATCGCGCTTTTGCGGATCATCGCCGATCGCGGCCGACGTGCTCTTATGGTCTGATCGCCACCATGAATTCTGCTATTGGTTGCCCTGGAGGTCCCACAATGGCGCGCGCCCAGATCTACGAGCCGGAGGCACCCATGAGCCGGGAGGAGTTCCTGGCCTGGATTAAGCAGCAGCCGTCCGGGCGATATGAGCGTATCGACGGCATCGTTGTAGCCATGGCGCCTGAGCGCGCGTCACACAATCTGCGCAAGGGTGCGGCGCGTGATGCCTTGCGGCAGGCTCTGGCAGATGCCGGACTGAGTTCGTGCCAGGTCTTCGGTGACGGCATGACGGTGCAGGTTGAAAACAACGATTTTGAGCCGGATGCGCTGCTGCGCTGCGGCCCCCGGCTACCGGGTGACGCCATCAGGATTACGGACCCTTTGGTGCTGATTGAAGTGCTGTCGCCCGATAGCGGCACACGCGACCGGGCCACCAAGCTACGGGCCTATTTCAAGCTGCCGTCGATGCGGCATTACCTGATTGTCTGGCCGGATGAGCCGCGCATCGTCCGCCACTCGCGGATGGCGGACGGGCAGATTGCGACGGAGGTGTTCGTGACGGGGGAGATTGGGCTCGATCCGCCCGGGATCACGGTGACAGTGGAGGCGTTCTACGCCGATTAAGTAACAAAATCGCGCGCAGCGCTGAGGCAGTCAGCGCGTGTAGACCGTGCAACGGATCAAGCTGTCGCGCCGATTTCAGGTCGGGATGCCCGTGTTCGGCGGGCCGCCGGTGGGCGAACCGGCGGCAGTTCACGGGCGCCTTCCACACGCTTTGCTCGTAATCGTAACAAACTGCACGGTGCTGTCGGCCCGAACGGCCGCAAAACCCTCTTCACTCGCGTGCCTCCTGCCCTCCGTTTGGCACCCGGACCAACGCCCGCTACCCTCCCACGCTCAACCCATACGCACCGCCAGGCCCAACCCACACAGAGGCCCTATGGCTCCAACGCAGGCCGATCTCATCGCCGAGCTGCAACGGACGATCGCCGGCCTGCGGCAGGAGCGGGACGCCGCGCTCGCG
>JAFEFW010000097.1 GCA_018240405.1 Pseudomonadota bacterium | reverse complement strand
ATCGCAGCGAGTTCACCCCGCCGCCAACCGACAAAGGCAACCTGGGGTCGCTGAAATACTCATTCTCCCAGGCGCATAATCGCCGCACCAAGGCCGGCTGGGCGCGCGAGGTCACCGTCCGTCAACTGCCCATCGCCAAGGCGATCGCCGGCGTGAATATGCGCCTGGAGGCCGGCGGCATCCGGGAACTGCACTGGCACCTGGAGGCCGAGTGGGCGTACATGCTGTACGGCCACGCGCGGATCACCGCGGTCGACGAGGCCAACCGCACCTTCGCTGCCGATGTGAAGGCAGGCGATTTGTGGTTCTTCCCCTCCGGCATCCCGCACTCGATCCAGGGGCTGGGGCCGGATGGCTGCGAGTTCCTGCTTGCCTTCAACGACGGTGCCTTTTCCGAGGACAGCACGTTCCTGATCACCGACTGGCTGGCGCATACGCCGAAGGACGTACTGGCGAAGAATTTCGGCCAGCCGGAAGCGCGGTTCGACCGGCTCCCGCAGCAGGAGCTTTACATCTTCAATGGCCGCCTGCCCGGCTCGCTGGACGCCGACCGGCGCCAGAGCACGCAGCCGGACGTACCCGAGTCCTTCGTCTATGCGCTGATGGATCAGCCGCCCATTCGCACACGGGGCGGCAGTGTGCGTATCGTCGACTCCAGCAACTTCAAGGCGTCGAAGGCAATCGCCGCGGCCTATGTGGAGGTCGAACCCGGCGGCCTGCGCGAACTGCACTGGCATCCGCACGCTGATGAGTGGCAGTACTACATCAGCGGCTCGGCGCGCATGACCGTGTTCGCCAGCGGCAGCACGGCCAACACGGTCGACTTCTCCGCCAGCGATGTCGGCTATGTGCCGCGTTCCTTTGGCCACTACATCGAAAACACCGGCAGTGACACGCTGCGCTTCCTGGAGTTGTTCGCCAGCGACCGCTACGCCGATGTGTCGCTGACCGGCTGGATGGCGAATACGCCGCGGCAACTGGTGGCGGACCATTTGCGTGTGGACGAAGATTTCGTCACCGCGTTGAGCCAGGTGAAAAAGCCGGTCGTGCCGGGCTGACGCTCCGCCGGTGGTACAATCGAGCCCTATTCGGACAACCTCTTTCGCCGGCGGTCGTGCCTATCGGTCGCGCCTTGTGTGGCAGAGCAGCCGCTGCCACGCTGGCGACGGTCCGTAGCCTCGCGCGTCCCGATCATTGCATGGGCCGTCAGGCCGCGGGCCGGGGGAGAATCGCGTCATGCCCTATGCCGAAATCGGCGGCATCAGCCTGCACTACACCCTTACCGGCACCGGCGGCCCACCAATCCTGCTGCTGCATGAGCTTGGCGGCAGTAGCGACAGTTGGGCACAGGTCATACCGCTGCTCGCCACAGGGCGGCGGGTGGTCGCGCTGGACCTTCGGGGCGCCGGGCGGTCGGAGAAGCCGGTGGCACCATTTCCGCTCGCAGCGCTGGCCGATGACGCGGCCGGTCTGCTGACGCATCTCCAACTTGGTACAACCGACGTGATCGGCGCCGCACTCGGCTCGCTCGTCGGCGTGTTGCTCGCCGGTCGCCACCCAGCCCTGGTCAGGCGGCTCGCACTGTTCGCCGTGGCCGAGGACATGTCCGGACCGACGGCGAGCTACTTGCACGAGCGTGCGGCGCGGGTGCGTGATGGCGGCATGCGGGTGGCGGTGGATGCGTCACTGGCCAACGCCTTCCCTCCGGCCTTCGAGGCGGCACGTACGGCATACCGCCCGCAATGGCTGGGTAATGACCCGATCGGTTACTCGTTGCTGTCCGCGGCGCTGGCCGAGGCAAGTCTCGATGCGGCGGTGTGGCAGGCAGTGCAGGCCCCGACGCTGGTTGCGTCCGGCGCGCTCGACTTCATCTGGCCGCCAGAGCGCGGGCGCGCCACGGCGGCTTTGATTGCCGGCGCCCAGTTCACCGAACTGACCGAGGCCGGTCACTTCCCGCATCTGCAGACGCCGGCCGCTGTCGCTGCGTTGGTTGGAGCGTTCTTCTCGGCAGACGGCACTGCTACGCGGCCGACAAGCCGTAACCCGAGACGCTCGCCCCTTCCTCCTCTCAGCAGCACCCCCGGAAGCGGCCGTTGCTGAAGCCGTAGCGCGCCGCCTGGCGTTCGCGGAAGAACTCCTGGTAGCTCATCACCGGCTCGCCCGGATGCGTCTCCCGACGGTGCGCGACGTAGGTGTCGTAATCCGGCACGCCCACCATCAGGCGGGCGGTGCGGACCACGCCATCGCACACAAGGCGCAGCTTGCGAGCCGGTTCGCGCATCCTATCAGTCGCCGCTCGCCAGCAGCGCGCCGACCTCGGCCGTGGTCGGGCGCGGGCTGGCCAACGCCTTGCGGATCGCCAGGACCGCGTAGACCAGCATCACCAGCACCACGCCGATGAACAGCGCGCATAGCGCCGCATCGACGTAGTCGTTCATGACAATCCGGCTCATCTGCTCCAGCGTCTTGGCAGGGGCGAGCACCTTGCCGGCGGACAACGCGTCGCCGAATAACTTGGCGTGCGCGAGGAAGCTGATCGACGCCTGCTCATGCACCAGCTTCTGCAGGCCGGCGGTCAGCGTACAGACCAGCAGCCAGACTGTCGGCACGATGGTCACCCAGGCGTAGCGCTGCCGTTTCATTTTGAACAAAACGACGGTGCACAGCATCAGCGCGACGCTCGCCAGCATCTGATTGGAGATCCCGAACAGCGGCCAAAGCGTGTTGATGCCACCCAGCGGGTCGATCACGCCCTGGTAGAGGAACCAGCCCCAGGCGCACACCGCCACAGCGGAGCCGATAACGGTATTGGCCCAGGAATCGGTGCGGCGGAACGGCGGGAACAGCGACCCGACCATGTCCTGGATCATGAAGCGCAGCACGCGGGTACCGGCGTCCACCGTGGTCAGGATGAACAGCGCCTCGAACAGGATGGCGAAGTGATACCAGATGCCCATCATCAGCTTGCCGCCGAACACGCCGGACAGGATGTGCGCCATGCCCACCGCCAGCGTCGGCGCGCCGCCGGCACGCGACAGGATGGTGGTCTCGCCGACGTCCGTGGCGATCTGCGTCAATACGTCCGGCGTGACGACGAAGCCCCAGTTGGAGATCACCGACGCCGCCTGGGCCGCGCTCGTCCCGATCACGCCGGGAGGGCTGTTCATGGCAAAGTAGACGCCGGGATGGATCACGCAGGCGGCGATCAGCGCCATGATGGCGACGAAGCTCTCGGTCAGCATCGCGCCGTAACCGATCATCCGCGCCTGGGTCTCGTTCTCCAGCATCTTCGGCGTGGTGCCCGAGGAGATCAGCGCGTGGAACCCGGACACCGCCCCGCAGGCGATGGTGATGAACAGGAACGGAAACAGGCTGCCGCTCCACACCGGGCCGCTGCCATCGACAAAGCGGGTCAGCGGCGGCATCTCCAGCGTCGGGCGCAGGATGACGATGGCAATCGCCAGCAGGGCAATGACGCCGACCTTGATGAAGGTGGACAGATAGTCGCGCGGCGCCAGCAGCAGCCAGACCGGCAGCACCGAGGCAACGAAGCCGTAGCCGATGATGGCGATGGCAAGCTGTTCACCGGAGAGGTTGAAATACCAAGCCAACGCGGGGGTTTCCGCCACCGTCTTGCCGTAGAGCAGTGCCGCCAGCAGCAGCGCGGCGCCGAGCACGGACATCTCGGCGATGCGGCCTGGCCTGATGAAGCGACCGTAGACGCCCATGATCAGCGCGATTGGCACGGTGGCGGCGACGGTGAAGAAGCCCCACGGGCTGCCCATCAGCGCCTTCACCACGACCAGCGCCAGCACCGCGAGCAGGATCACCATGATCATCGCCACGCCCAGCAGCGCGACGGATCCCGCGACTGGCCCCATCTCCGCCCGGATCATGTCACCCAGGGAGCGGCCGTCGCGGCGCGTGGACAGGAACAGCACGGTGAAATCCTGCACGCAGCCGGCGAAGATCGCGCCGGCCAGAATCCACAGCGTGCCCGGCAGGTAACCCATCTGTGCTGCCAGAACCGGACCAACCAGCGGCCCGGCGCCGGCGATGGCTGCAAAATGGTGGCCGAACAGCACGTACTTATTGGTGGGAACGTAGTCCAGCCCGTCATTATGCCGGAACGCCGGTGTCTGCCGCTTCGAATCCGCCTGCAGCACGCGGTCGGATATGAACCGCGCATAGAACCGGTAGCCGATGAAGTAGACGCACAGCGCGGCGGTGACCAGCCACGCGGCATTTACCGACTCACCGCGGCTGAGCGCGACCACGCCAAGGGAAATCGCCCCTGCCACCGCCAGGGCAGCCCAGCCTATTCGAGCCTGCCAGGTCATCAATCTCTCCTTGTTCTTCTTGCCGGCGAGGGTGTCGTCGCAACGGGCGCGGCCGAATAGCGTCCGCCTGGAGGCGTGGCAAGCAACCTCATCCCGCCTGTTATCAACACACGAATACGTGCATCGGTTGCGCTGTCCCGATCATTTCATTGCGGAAGATAGTTTTGTGATCCGGAAGCCGTGACTCCGTTGACCGTCGGCGCACCGGCTACGTCGCCCCACGCTTCGGCAATCCGATACAACCGGACAGGGCGGCGCCATCCAGCAGCGCGCCACGCAGATGCGCGTCCGCCAGGACGGCTCCGTCCAGCATGGCTCCCGACAGGTCCGCGCCGCTCAGGTCGGAGCGGGTGAGGTCCGCCGCGGTCAACCGCGCCCCGGTCAAGTCGGCCCTGGTCAGGCAGGTGTCCTCGAGGCGGGCCCTGCTGAAGTCCGTCGGCCAGTCGGTATGTCCACGGATGCGCTGCGGTCCGGCCAGCACCTGCGCCATCGCCGCCTGCGCCAGGATGGCCCGCTCCAGCCTGGCGCCGCGCAGTGTGGCGCCCGTCAGGGTGGCACTGCGCGCGTCTATCAGCGAAAGGTCTGCCATCGCGAGGAGCGCGCAGGACAGATTGACCCCGCGCAGGACGGCACCCCGCAGTACCGCAGCGCTGAGATCAGTGCCCCGCAAATCCAGTCCGCTCAGGTCGCATCCGGTCAGATCGGCGCGCGCGCCGGTATGGCCGTTGCTGGCGACCCAGTCGGCATGACGCCGCAGCGTGCCGGCGACGTCAGGTACCGACCGGCCGGAGGCGACAGCATTGCGCAGATCTGCCTTGCTGAGATCGACATCCTCCAGCACCACGCCTAGCAGGCTGGCACGCTGCAGCACCGCCGCCGTCATGATCGCACCGCCCAGCGTCGCGCCGTCCATGATCGCACCAGTCATGTTGGCGCCGGTCAGGTCGGCGCCCTGCAGGTTGCAGCCGGTGAGGTCGGCTTTCGCCAGATCGGCATTGGCGAGCAGCGTGTTGCTGAGATTGGCGTTGCGCAGGTCGGCCTGCTTCATCACCGAGTTGGACAGCTTGGCGCCGTGCAGCGAAGCGCCACGCGCGGCGGCGCCTGCCAGCACGGTAACCTTGTCCGGATGGCTGTGGCGCAGGTCACCGTTGGCGGTCGCCATCAGCATGCCCTCGCGCAAATCGGCCCGTGCCATCACGGCTTTGGTCAGTACGGCGTCGCGCAAGGTTGCGCCGCGCAGGTCGACGGCGGTCATTCGCGCACCGGTCAGGTCGGCTTTCGTGAGGTCGGCACCGAACAAATCCGCTCTGCTAAGATCAGCCCCGCGCATTACGCAGGACCGGAGATGAGCGCCGGTCAGGTCGGCCTCGGCCAGGACACAGCCAGAGAGGTCCACCCCGGAAAGGTCAACGAACTTCAGACTGGCCCGCTGCCCGCCCGGGCTGCGGCCGAGAAACAGCCTGTGCGCCTGGAGGACGCCGCGGAGTCGATCCTCGCCAAGCCGGCGCAACCTTACTTCCTGGCCTGACGACATGCGGCTCCCGGCGTCTGTTCGTCTCACGCGGCCGATCATTGTCAGGCAAAATGGTTACGATTTGGTTAACGGCTCACGGCCGATCGTGCCGGTCCCGGTTGGAACGGCGGCAAACGCATCCGGCCACGGCGAGACCCCCCTGGCGTGTGCCACGGCCTGTGGTAACAATCCCAGGCCGTCCGAAAAACGCCCAGGAGGTTCGGCGTGGTAGAACGTCCAGGCCTGCATGCGCCCATCGTCCGTGATGCGATGGCCTACGTTCTGGCGGGGGGCCGAGGCTCCCGCCTGCTGGAACTGACGGATACCCGCGCCAAACCGGCAGTGTATTTCGGTGGCAAGAGCCGCATCATCGATTTCGCGCTGTCGAATGCAGTGAATTCCGGCATCCGGCGCATCGGCGTGGCGACGCAGTACAAAGCGCACAGCCTGATCCGTCATCTGCAGCGCGGCTGGAACTTCTTCCGGCCGGAACGGAACGAAGGTTTCGACATCCTGCCCGCGTCACAACGCACGGGGGATGACTGGTACGCCGGCACCGCCGACGCGGTCTTCCAGAACATTGAGATCATTGCGGACTACCGGCCGGAATACATCGTCATCCTGGCGGGTGATCACGTCTACAAGATGGATTACGCCAAGATGCTGATCCAGCACGTCGAGCAGGGCGCCGACGTGACCATCGGCTGCATTGAGGTGCCGCGCATGGAGGCCACCGGCTTCGGCGTCATGCACGTGAACGAAAAAGATCAGGTCGTCGCCTTCGTCGAAAAGCCGGCCGATCCGCCTGCCATCCCTGGCCGGCCCGATCATGCCCTCGCCAGCATGGGCATCTACGTCTTCCGCACACAATACCTGTTCGACCAGTTGCGGCGGGATGCGGCGGATCCGCATTCCAGCCGTGACTTCGGCAAGGACATCATTCCGCACATCGTGCAATACGGTAAGGCCATTGCGCACCGGTTCCAGAACTCCTGCGTCACCTCCGGCGCCGAACCCGAGGCGTACTGGCGGGATGTCGGCACGCTGGATGCCTACTGGGAAGCGAACATCGACCTGACTGCTATCATTCCCTCGCTCGACCTGTACGACCGCGCCTGGCCGATCTGGACCTTTGCCGAGATCGTGCCGCCGGCCAAGTTCGTGCATGACGAACCGGGCCGGCGTGGTGAGGCGATCTCTTCCCTGGTATCCGGCGGCTGCATTGTTTCCGGTTCCTCGCTGCGGCAGTCACTGCTGTTCACCGGTGTGCACGTTCACTCCTACGCCCGCGTTGAACGCGCCGTGGTCCTGCCGAACGCCAGCATCGGCCGGCACGCTCGGCTGAAGAACGTCATCATTGAAAAAGGCGTCCATATCCCGGAGGGGCTCGTCGTCGGCGAGGACCCGGCGCTCGATCATAAGCGCTTCCGTCGGACAGAGCGCGGAGTCTGCCTGATCACCCAGCCGATGATAGCCAAGCTGTCCGCTTGACCCGCGTCCTCTCCGTCACTTCAGAAATCTTCCCGCTGGTGAAGACCGGCGGGCTTGCCGACGTCACCGGCGCGTTGCCGGCCGCACTGGCGCCGCTGGACGTCGACACGGTGACGCTGATCCCGGGCTATCCGGAGGTGCTGCAAGCGCTGGACCGAGGCGAGATCCTCCAACACTTTGACGATCTGTTCGGCGGCCCCGCCACTGTCGTCGCCGGCTCTGCTGCGGGGCTGGAGTTGCTGGTGCTGGACGCGCCGCATCTGTACAACCGCGACGGCAGCCCGTATTTCGGGCCTGATGGGCGGCTCTGGCCCGACAACGACCTCCGCTTCGCCGCGCTTGGCGCCGCCGCGGCGGCACTGGCGGTCGGCCTCGGCTTCGACGTGGTGCACGCGCATGACTGGCAGGCCGCATTGGCCGTGGTCTATCTACATGTTCATGCCGGGCGGCGGCCCGGCACCGTGCTGACCATCCATAATCTTGCGTTCCAGGGGCATTTTCCCGGCTCGCTGTTCCCGCGCCTCGGCCTGCCGCCGGGACTGTTCTCCCGCGATGGGCTCGAATACTGGGGCGATGTCAGCTACCTGAAAGGCGGGCTGCTGTTCGCTGACCGGCTGACCACGGTGTCGCCGACCTATGCGCGGGAGATAACCCACCAGGATGCCGGCGCCGGCCTGGATGGTGTGCTGCGGTGGCGATCAGGCGTGCTGTCAGGCATCCTGAACGGTATTGACGACACGGTGTGGAACCCGTCCGAGGACCCGCACATAGCCTCGCCGTTCTCCGCCCAGCGACTGATGCGGCGCATCGCCAACAAGGTGGCGCTGAAGGAACAGCTGGGCCTGGCGCCCGATCCGACCGCCCTGCTGATCGGCATCATCAGCCGGATGACGGAGCAGAAGGGGCTGGACCTGCTGCTGGCGCAGATCGGCGCGCGTGCCGTGGGCGGGATGCAGTTCGCCATCCTCGGTTCCGGCGAGCCGTGGATGCAGGAGGGATTCCTCGCCGCGGTGCGCCAGCACCCCGGCCGCGTCGCCTGCGTCCTCGGCTACAATGAACCGCTCGCGCACCTGATCCAGGCGGGATCGGACGCGATCCTCATGCCGTCCCGGTTTGAGCCCTGCGGCCTGACCCAGCTCTGTGCCCTGCGCTACGGCGCGATCCCGATCGTCGGCCGAGTCGGCGGCTTGGCTGACACGGTTGTCGACGCCAATGAGGCAGCGCTGTCGGCCGGCGTCGCCACCGGCATCCAGTTCGCGCCGGTCACCGACGGTGCTTTGACCGAGGCGCTGAACCGAGCCGCCGCGCTTTGGCAGGACAAGGCAACCTGGACGCGGATGCAGCGCAATGCGCTGAAGCAGGACGTGTCGTGGCGCCGGTCCGCCCAGAAATACGCAGAACTCTACAGAGCACTGGAGGCGGAACGGGCTTGAGGACAATCGCAGCCGGCCGCCCCGCGCCGCTCGGCGTCACCGCCGTCGACGGCGGTGTCAACGTCGCCATCCCGTCCACCACCGCCGAGGCTGTTGCTCTCTGCCTGTTCGACGCCGTCGATCAGGAAACTTCTCGGCTGCGCCTGCCCGGCCGCACCGGCCCGGTGTTTCACGGCTTCGTTCCGGATGTGCCGGTCGGCGCGCGCTATGGGCTGCGGGCCTGGGGCCCGTGGGACCCGGGGCGTGGCCATCGCTTCAACCCCGCGAAGCTGCTGGTGGATCCCTGGGCGGTGGCGGTCGACCGGCCGTTTCGCCTGCACGAATTGCTGTTCGACCGCGACGGCCCGCGGCCGGATGATACCGCCGGCCTGGTGCCGAAAGGGATCGTCGCCGCGTCGCCCCCTGCCCTTCCGCCGCTGCGTCCGTTCGACTGGGACCACCAGGTCATCTACGAGCTGCATGTCCGCGGCTTCACGAAGACGCATCCCGACATCCCGGAGGCGATCCGCGGCACCTACGCCGCGCTGGCGCATCCCGCCGCGATCGCGCACCTCACCCGCCTCGGCGTCACCACCGTCGAGCTGATGCCCAGCGCCGCCTGGATCGATGAGCGCCACCTGCCGCCGCTGGGCCTGTCCAATTACTGGGGCTACAATCCCATGGCCAACCTCGCGCCCGATCCGCGCCTGGCACCGGGTGGCTGGACCGAGGTCCGGGCGGCGGTCGGCGCACTGCAGGCGGCCGGGCTGTCGGTGGTCCTGGACGTCGTGTTGAACCACAGCGGCGAGAGCGACGAGCTGGGCCCGACCATTTCGCTCCGCGGCCTGGACAATGCGGGGTTCTACCGGTTGCGGCCGGACAATCCGGCGCTCTACATCAACGATGCCGGCTGCGGCAACGTGTTGGCGATGGATCGGATGATCCCGCTCCGCCTCGGGCTGGATACACTGCGCACCTGGGTGCTGTATGGCGGGTTCGATGGATTCCGCCTCGATCTAGCCGGCACGCTGGCGCGGCGTGACAGCGGGTTTGATCCGGCGGCGCCGTTCCTCGCCGCGGTGGAGCAGGACCCGCTGCTGGCCGGCCGGGTAATGATCGCCGAACCTTGGGATATCGGCCCCGGCGGCTACCAGCTCGGCGCCTTTCCCGGCGGTTGGGGAGAGTGGAACGACCGCTACCGCGACACGATGCGACGTTTCTGGTGTGGCGACGGCGGCATGGCCGGGGCGTTTGCCACACGGCTGTGCGGCTCCGCCGACGTGTTCGGTGGCGCCAGCCGCCCGCTGACGCGCAGCATCAACTTCATCACCGCGCATGACGGCTTTACGCTGGCCGACCTCGTCGCCTACGCGCAGAAGCACAACGACGCGAACGGCGAGCAGAACCGCGACGGCACGACCGAGAACCACTCCTGGAACAACGGTGCCGAAGGCCGGACCGACGACCCGGACATCCTGGCGCGCCGAGCGGCGGATGTGCGGGCGCTGCTGGCGACGCTGCTGCTATCGCGCGGCACGCCGATGCTGTCGATGGGCGACGAGGCCGGCCGCACGCAGCAGGGCAACAACAACGCCTATGCCCAGGACAATGCGACCGCCTGGTTCGACTGGGCATCTGTCGATAACGGGCTGGCGGCGTTCACCGCGCGGCTGACCGCGCTGCGGCACGACCTGGCGCCGTTGTTCATCGGCACGCCGCTGACCGGCAAGGCAACGAATGGCGCGGCCCTCCCGGACGTCGCCTGGCTGCGTCCCGACGGTGCGGCGCCGGGACCGGATGATTGGAATCGTCCCGACAACCGGACCGTGATCGCGGTTTTGACGTCAGGCGCAGCGCGCGCGGCGCTGCTGTTCCATGCCGGGCAGGACGCCATTGACGTGACGCTACCGGCGCCGAGACCGGATCGGGTCTGGACCCGCGTGCTGGACAGCGCCACGCCGGAAGATGGCGCCACCAACGCAGCGAACGGCGCCGGTCTGCTTATCGCGCCGCGCTCCGTCGTGGTGTTCGTTGAAAGGGACCGCGCCACAGCGGCATTCGACGACGCAGCGATCGCGGATGGCGTCGCGAGGACAGCCAGTCGGTCGCCGGCCGCCGACGATGCCGCGGTCGCGCACCTGGCAGAGCTGGCAGGCATCGATCTGACGTGGTGGGACATCGACGGCGGCCACCATCCGGTCTCGCCCGATACGCAACGCGCGCTGCTAGCCGCGATGCGGCTGCCCGCGGCGACGCGCGGCGACTGCCGCGACAGTCTCGAGCGGCTGACTGCGGAACAGGCGGCACCGCTGCCGCCGGCGGTCACGGTGCGGGAGGACGATGCCGTCACGCTGCGCGTCGGCACGCCGCGCCCGGCCTGGCTGACGTTGCTGCGCGAGGACGGCAGCCTGGAGCGCTTCGCCGTTGCCGGGGACACCCTGTCACTGCCGCCACAGCCGATTGGCCGCCACATTCTGCTGGCCGAGGAACGCCCGGAACGGCTGTGCCACCTGATCGTGGCGCCGCGCGGCTGCTACCTGCCCCTCGACCTCGCTGAGGGGCAGCGCCGTTTCGGCATCGCTGCACATCTGTATTCGCTGCGCAGCGCCGGCGATCAGGGCATTGGCGACTTCACCACGCTGCGCCGCTTTGCGGCAGCCTCGGCGCAGACCGGCGCGGTGCTGCTGGGCCTGAATCCGATGCATGCGCTGTTCCCGCACGATCGCAGCAGAGCCAGTCCCTACCACCCCTCCGACCGGCGCTTCCTGGATCCGGTGTACATCGACGTATCCGGTTTCCCCGGCGGTCCGGTCGCGGCACCGGTGGCCGGTCCGGTGGATTACGCCGCCGTCTGGTCCCATAAGCGGAACGTGCTGCGCAAGGCATTCGATCTGTTGCCGCGGGACGATGCGCCGGTACCGGAGGCGCTGCACCGGCTGGCGGTCTATGAGACGATCTGTACCACACTCGGGTCGTCGCACTGGCAGGTCTGGCCAGCAGAGCTGCGTCACCCGGCCGATCCGGGAGTCGCGGCCTTTGCCGCGCAACACGCCGATACGGTGCGTTTCAACGTCTTCCTGCAGCGCCTGGCCAACCAGCAGCTTGCCCAGGCCGCCGCGTCTGCCATTTCCGACGGGTTGTCGCTGGGCTTTTACCGCGACCTGGCAGTCGGCGCCGCGCCGGACGGCGCCGAGGCCTGGTCGAACCAGGACACGCTGATGCGCGGTGTCTCCGTCGGCGCGCCGCCCGATCCGTTTTCCGCCACCGGACAGGTCTGGAGCCTGCCGCCGCCCGACCCGGTGGCGATGCGGCGCGAAGGCTATGCCGGATT
>JAFEFW010000096.1 GCA_018240405.1 Pseudomonadota bacterium | reverse complement strand
ATGGTCGGCGAGCCGACGAAGCCGGCGACGTAGGTATCCGCCGGCCGTTCGAAGACCTCCATCGGCGTGGCCAACTGCGCGGGCTGGCCGTCATGCAGAATTAGCAGCCGGTCGCCGAGTGTCATCGCCTCAACCTGGTCGTGGGTGACATACAGGCTGGTGACGCCGAGGCGGCGCTGCAGCCGGCGGATCTCGGCGCGCATCTGCACGCGCAGCTTGGCATCCAGGTTCGACAATGGCTCGTCGAACAGGAACAGCTTCGGCTCACGCACGATCGCACGGCCCATCGCCACGCGCTGACGCTGACCGCCGGAGAGCTGCCGCGGCTTGCGCGCCAGCAACGCGCCCAGGCCCAGCAGCGCGGCTGTCTCCTCGACACGGCGGGTGATTTCGCTGCGCGGCAGGCCGCGGATGCGGAGGCCGTAGGCCATGTTGTCGAACACCGACATATGCGGGTAGAGCGCGTAATTCTGGAACACCATCGCAATGTCGCGCTCTGATGGGTCCAGCGCTGTGACGTCGCGTCCGCCAACCAGCACGCGTCCCTCGGTCGGCGCCTCCAGCCCCGCCACAAGCCGCAGCAGCGTGGACTTGCCGCAGCCCGACGCGCCGACGATCACCAGCATCTCGCCATCGTTCAACGACAGGTCGATGCGGCGCAGCACCTCGACGGCGCCGAAGCTCTTGCGCAGGCCTTCGATCTGCAGCGTCGCCATCTATTTCTCGCCCTCGGTCAGGCCGGCGACGAACCAGCGTTGCATCAACAGTACGACGACGACCGGCGGCAGCAGCGCCAGCACGGTGGTTGCCATCACCGCCGCCCAGTCAGTGTTGGTTTCGACGCCGATCATTTTGACAATGCCGATCACGATGGTGTCGAGGTTCGGATTGGTCGCGACCAGCAGCGGCCAGAGATACTGGTTCCATCCCAGAACGAACAGGATGACGAACAGCGCGGCGATGTTGGCAGCGGAGACCGGCAGCACGATGTCACGCAGGAAGCGCAACGGGCCCGCGCCGTCCATGCGCGCCGCCTCCACCAATTCGTCGGGAATGGCGGTGAACACCTGCCGGAACAGCAGCGTTGCGGTGGCCGAGGCAATCAGCGGCACCCACAGCCCGGTGAAGGTGTTGATCAGATGGAAATCTGCCATCACCGAATAGGTCGGGATGATGCGGACCTCCACCGGCAGCATAAGCGTAATGAAAATCAGCCAGAACGCGGTGCGGCGCAGCGGGAAGCGGAAGAACACGACGGCGTAGGCGGACAGCACGGAAATAATGATTTTTCCTAGCGCGACGCCCAGCGCCATGCCCAGGGAGATCATCAGCATATGCCAGACAGGCTGCGTGCCCATGCTGCCTTCGGTCAGGACACGGGCATAGACGCCGAGGTTGCGCAGGTCCGGCAGCAGCGACAATTCGCCGCGCATGATCGCGCCGGACTCCTGCGTCGAGCCGGCGAACACCAGCCACACCGGCAGCGCGAACAGGACCACGCCCAGCAGCAGCACGGCATGCGCGAGGTAGTCGGGCCGCGTCCTCATGCCGCCGTCCTTTTGCCGATGAAACGGAATTGCAGCGCCGTGATGACGATGACGCCGAGCATGAGGACGACGGATTGGGCGGAGGAGGAACCGATATCCTGGTTGATGACGCCATCGCGGTAGACCTTGATGACCAGCGTCTCGGTATCCTTGCCGGGGCCGCCATGGGTCAGGGCGTAGATCAGGCCGAACGTGTCGAAGGCGGCATAGACGACGTTCACCACCAGCAGGAAGAAGGTGGTCGGCGCGAGCAACGGGAAGGTGATGGTGCGGAAGCGGCGCCAGCCACGGGCGCCATCCATGCGCGCTGCTTCGATGACCGCACGCGGAATCGACTGCAGCCCGGCGAGGAAAAAGATGAAGTTATAGCTGACCTGTTTCCAGGCGGAGGCGGCGATGACCATGCCCATCGCCTGCACGCCGTTCAGCGTGTAGTCCCAGTCCACGCCGTGCCGGTTCAGCCAGCGGCCGAACAGCCCGACGCGAGGGTTCAGCACGAACAGGAACAGCACCGCCGACATCGCCGGCGCGACGGCATAGGGCCAGATCAGCAGCGTGCGGTAGACCAGACGGCCGCGGATCGCCCGGTCGGCGAACACGGCGAGCAGCAGGGCGATGCTCATGGCGATCACGCTGACGGCGAGGCAGAAGATCACCGTGCGAATGGCGGACTGTAGATACAGCGGGTCGGCGAACAGGTCGGCGAAGTTGTCGAAGCCGACGAAGACAGAGCCCTGGCCAAAAGCGTCCTGGGCGTAGAGGCTGTCCTTCACGGCCTCGGCGGCGGGCCAGTAGAAGAACAGCAGCGTCAGCAGCAGTTGCGGCAGCAACAGGAGGACGGGAAGCAGGCGGCCGGAAAAGACGGTGCGACGATCAAACATTGGGTAACATACCATCCGGCTGCCCGCGGACATCCGGAGCAACCGGGCGCGTCAGGATTGGCAAGGCCGTTGAAACGAGCTGCAACGGGCGCCGTTCGTTGCAATACAGAGTCTTTACCGTCATGGCGGCGGAAGACTCATGTGCGCCAACTTGGAACGAGCCGTAGCCTAACCCGTCATTGTCGGCGAAAGCCGACCACCCACGAGTTTCGCTTAACGGCACCGACAGCAGCCGCTTTGGCACCGCAAGGCGTGGATGGCGGGCCTTCGCCCGCCATGACGAGAGGGCAATGGCCGCCATCGATTGGGCTATTTTAGCGCACATGGGGCCTTCGCCCGCCATGACGAGGCGGCTCTGTGCGCCTCGACCCGACCAACCTCGGTGTGCGCAGGCGCAAGCTGACGATGACGGGAAGGGGACGCCGGCGAGCCGAAAGATCGCTCTCATGAGCGAGCATCGACCACGACAGCACCTGACCGGCCGCGTATTGCGCGCACCGTCGGCCGGCCGGAACTACGACTTCGCTGCCTTGGCGAAGTCGCGCAGCACCTTGTTGCCGCGCTCCACCGCATTGTCCATCGCCTGCTGTGCGGTCTGGCCGCCTTGCAAAGCCTTTTCCAGCTCCTCCTGGATGATGTTGCGAATCTCAGGCAGGCGGCCGAGGCGAAGGCCACGCGTGTTCGGCGTCAGCTGGCCGCGGGCGAGCTGTTCCACCGGCAAGTCGGCGCCTGGCGCGGTCTTGTAGTAGCCCTGCTGCTTCAGCGCCTCATACCCGCCAAGGGTGACCGGCACGTAACCGGTGTTCTTCGCCCATATCGCGTCATTCTCGGGCTTGCCGATGAACTGCAGGAACGCCGCAACCGCCTTGTACTCTGCCGCGGTGCGGTTCGGCGCCGTCATCACCCACAGGCTGGCGCCGCCGATGATGGAGTTCTCGGGCGTCTTGATGATGTCGGGGTCGTAGGGCAGGTAGCCGACGCCCCAGTCGTGCTTGGCGCTCTTCACCAGATTACCGCGCACGCTGGAGGACCCGAAGGAGAGCGCCGCCTCACCGGAGATGATCAGCGGATCACCAGCATTGTCACGGCCGCTGTATTTGAAGGTGCCGTCCTTCGCCATCTCCAGCAGACGCTGGACGTGCTTCACCTGCCCCTTGGCGTTGAACTCCAGTTGCGCATCCAGGCCTTCGAACCCGTTCTGCTTGCTGGCGAAGGGCAGGTTGTGCAGGGCGCTGTATTGTTCGACCTGCACCCAGGTCGGCCAGGATGTCGTCATCGGCACCTGGGCCGCGTCCTTTGCCTTGATCGCATCGGCGGCCTTGCGCACCTCCTGCCACGTCGTGGGCGGGTGGTCCGGATCGAGCCCCGCCTTGCGGAACGCATCCTTGTTGTACCACATCGTCGCGGTGGAGGAGTTGAACGGCATGGACGCCATGCGTCCATCGGACAGGCTGTAGTAGCCGCGCACCGCCGGGATGTAGCCCTTCGGATCGATGGTGAGGCCGGTCTCCTTGGCCAGCTCCCAGACCTGCTTCACCGCCTTGCCGGCGACGAGCATCGTGCCGGTACCGACATCGAAAACCTGCACCAGATGCGGCGCCTGCCCTGCCCGGCTGGCTGCAATTGTGGCGGTCAACGTATCGGGGTAGCCGCCCTTGTAGACCGCTTCGATCTCGAACTCGCCTTGACTGGCGTTAAACGCCGCGGCCATGCGATTGACCTCATCGGCCAGCGCCGCGGTCATCGCATGCCACCAGACGATCTTGGTTTTGTCCGCGGCCCATGCCGGCCGGCGCGGCAGGGCGATGGGCGCGAGGGCCAGCGGGGCGGCGAGCAGGCTGCGGCGTCTCATGGAACGTTTCCTCCCTGATGGTCGTCGATCGCAGTGATAACCGACGCCTAGTTGGAGGCGAGTTACCGTGTTACGACAACCGGGTGAAGAGGACCGTCAGGGCATGGTCGTGCCGGCCCGATCAGGCGTCAGTCCCCAAGCACCGCGCGCAGATCGATCGCCTGTGCCATGGCAAGGTAACCGGTGCGATTGGGATGCAGCTTGTCACCGGGACCGCCGATGCTGCTATCCGGCACGAATTCCGGCAGCATTTCGCCGGTCTGCCGGTCGAGCGTCACAGCCTCGAAGTCGACGACGGCGTCAAAAAGTCCGGCCAGCCGGACGAAGGCGTTGAACGCCTGCCGTTTCGCTTCGACCTCCGGCGTGCCGTGCGTGCCATTGGTGGCATTCAACGATGGCGCCAGCGTACCCAGGCTGATGCGCACACCCGGGATCGCGGCGCGCAGGCGGCGAACCCCTTCCCGGACGCCCTTCGCGACGTCCTCGGCCTTGGCGACACCGTGGCCAAAGTCGTTGATGCCCTCCAGCCAGATCACCGCGGCGACATTCGGCAGGTCGATGACATCGCGCTGCAGCCGGTCCAGGGCGCACGGTCCGCCGGCGATCGGTTCCGCCGCGTAGTCCTGCGGGCTGAGCACCCGGTTGCCGCCGATCCCCTGGTTCACCACGCTGAACTGCGTGCCATAGGCGGCGTGGACCCGGCGGGCGAAGAAGTCCGGCCAGCGGTCGTCGCCATTCATGGTCGAGCAGGTGCCATCGGTGATGGAATCGCCGATGGTCACCACCGTCCGCGCGCCGGGCGCGTCCATCTGCACACAGTCGAGGAAATACCAGGAGGCGGTGGTGAAGGGGAATGCGTCCTCGGTTTCCGCCGCGCCGTGCGAACCGCTGCCGGGCGGTGACAGGTACGACGTGGTCAGCGCCTTGGCGTGCCAGGTCAGCGGTCCCGACTCGCCGGCGACATGGAAGCTGACAGCCAGCCGCCGGTGCGCGAGTAGCGCGTCGTCCGGCTGCGTCACCCAGGGCAGCGCAACCGGATCACTCAGGACGGACCCACCGGGCGGTATGGTCACGGACCCGGCGCCGTGGAAGTTCACCGCGCGATTGGTGCCGGAGACCAGCATCGCCGCATTCGCCTGCAGGCCGACATGAATACCATCGAACGTGACCGGCCGCGTGCCGAAGGCGTTGCAGAAGCGCAGCCGCGCGTGCCGTCCCCAGACATCCGGCCGCACGATCAGGCGGAAGGTCTGGTCGCGCGCGCCCCGCTCCGCCGAAGGCAGCGCAAAGCTCATGTCCGGCTGCGCGGTGGGATTGCCGAGCGGATAGGGCCCTTGCGCGGCGGCGGTCCAGGCGGCGACCCAGTTCCCTGCGGCAGCAGGCATCAGGCCGTTTCCAGCTCTGTGGCGGGGGCGCGGCCGGAGCGTTCCCTGTAGACACGTTCGTAGATCGCAGCGCGTTCCAGCATGACGTCCGGCATCGGATGATCATCGGGAATCTTCAGCCACAGCCGCACCAGGTGACGGGTGTGCTGCGGCGAATCCTCATACGAATCGCGCGCGTGCAGCATCTGGAAATTGTGCCACAGCATCATCTCGCCCGGTTCGAGCATGAAGCGGGCGCGCAGATCGTCCCGGTCCGCCAGCGCATCGAAATAGTCCAGCGCCTCCTGCGTTGCTGGCGGCAGGGGCTCGCCGCGCAGTTCCGCCGCGCGGTCGATGAAGTGGCGCGAGTAGCAGACGCTGACACGATCCCCGACGCAACCGAACACCGGGATGCGGAACTCGGTCACAGGGCTGGCGGAGAAGCGGGCTTCAACGACGGCGTAGTAGTAACCTTCGTACAGCGCTGGCAGCAGGTCGGGACGGGTGCGCAGGATCTCGTTGTGGATCGCCAGTGCGCTGACCATGCGGCTGTAGCCGCCGGTCTCGGCGCGCTGCAGGCAGAGCAGGCCGACGATCGGATAGGAGTCGGTGTGCGGCGTCAGTTCCTCATTGCTGCGATAGCCGCGGGCGACCGGGTCGTCCTTGACGTGGCGGACATGGCCGAGGCGGTCGCCGAGGCTGCTTTGCACGGCGGCGGTGCCGAGATGCGTGCCAATGCCCCAGTAGATGCGCTGCAAATCCTCCTCGGAATAACGGTCGGCGGATAGGCCGGTGAGCAGCACGGCGCCGCGCCCGTGGCGGATGGTCTGGGCCAGTTCCGCGGCCAGCGCGTTGACAGCGGGATGATCGAAATCGGCTCGCGTGACCTCCTGCGGCTTTTTCTGGCGGGTGCGCGCCAGCAGTGTGTCGAAGCCGGCGATCTGCTCCGGCGTCAGGTGCTGGGTCAGGCCGGCTTTGCCGCCGATGGACGTGCTGGTCCAGGCGTTCGGCGTGGTGATGACGTGCTGGTACGGGGCCATGGCTGCGTCCTCCCGGATTATTGGCTTATCGCGGAAGTCAGCACCGAAAGCCGGCGGTTGGCAACTCAGAGGATGGATGACCGCGCCGCTGGATCATCGCCGCATAGCGGCAGATTTGCGGCTGTCCCGCGCGGATCAGTGCCATCACCGTGCGCCGCATGTTGTCACCGATGACTCCGGCCCCTACCACTGGCGTCTGAACAGGAGGGCGCCGCATGGACAAGGACGAACTGCAGCGTTGGGCGCTCGGCGCCGGCTGGCAACTGATTGGCGGCTATCTGTGCCTGACGAAACCGTCGTCCCCGAAGGAGGCCATCGTACGGATGGTGCTGAAGGCAACGGTGGTCAATCTGGAAGCCAAGAAACCTGCCGGCAAGTGGGAGAAGATCTCCAGCCAGAGCTACGGGAAGATCCAGGCCGATGACGATACCGGCCTGCCGCTTGGCCTGGGCCTGGAAACCATTCCCGGCTTCACCATGCTGATGCGGGAGAACAAGGATCGGATGGTGTTTGCAAAGATGACCGCAGGGCCGAAAGGCTGAACGCCGTCGTTACCCGAACCAGCGGATCGGTGGCCAGAATATGCGCCTCGCCGCCCGCGCACCGTTGCGTGCGGCGGCGTATCGGCAGACTATCCGCCCGAGGATCACGACCGCCAAAAGGAAACGTCACCATGCGCCCGAATCTTCTGCGCCAGAAGCTGAACGCCGGGGAACCGACGATCGGCACGCATATCCTGTCCTGCTGGCCGACGCTGGTTGAACTGATCGGCGATGCCGGCAACTACGACTATGTCGAGTTCACCGCCGAATACGCGCCGTTCACCATGCATGACCTCGATAATCTCGGGCGCGCGTTCGAGTTGAAGAACCTCGGGGGCATGATCAAGATCGAGCAGAAGCAGTACACGCACCAAGCCATGCGCGCGATTGGCGCCGGCTTCCAGAGCGTGCTGTTCGCCGATATCCGCACTGTCGCCGATGCGGAACTCTGCGTCGCCGCGGTGCGCGCCGAGACGCCAGGCACCGGCGGGCGGCTGGGCGTCGGCATGCGGCGCGACGTCGGCACTGTGCTGGAGGGCGGCTCGCCGGCCTATGTGGACGCGCTGAATGAGGTGGTGATCGCCATCATGGTCGAGAAGCGCGAATGCGTGGAGGATCTGGAGGCGATCCTGTCGGTGCCGGGCATCGACATGGTGCAGTTCGGGTCGTCCGACTACTCCATGAGCCTGGGGCTGACCGGGCAGCGCTCGCATCCGGACGTGGTGAAGGCGGAGCGCAAGACGATCGAGATGGCACTGAAGATGGGCAAGCACCCGCGGGTGGAGCTGGCCGATATCGCTGGCGCGAAGCCTTACCTGGAGATGGGAGTGAAGCACTTCTGCATCGGCTGGGACGTGCGGATTCTGTATAATTGGTGGCGCACGAATGGTGCCGGAATGGCGGCGATGCTGACCGGTGAGGCGGAGGTGGCGCCGGCACCGCAGCCGGTGAAGACGGGGACGTACTAACAGGAGCCAGCACTGGCCGGCGCGCCGCTACGGCCGCCGGTCAAGCAACTCCGTGACAACAGGCGGTATCGCTACACCGATCGTCTATCCCAGGCGGTAAACATCAGCCGTGATCACGAAAGACGGTGCGCCGCGACGACGGGTCACGATTGGCTGCCTCTTGACATCCTATGGCGGTATTGGGCCGGGATTCGACTTTGCGAGGTTGTTCCTCTCGCTATCCGTCGTCGCCTGGCATTCGTTTCTCGTCAGCTACGGCGGCATCTGGTATGAGACGAGTTTCCTGCCGAGCCCGGCGCGCTTGCTCATTGTCTGGATAGTACCAGCGTTTTTTGGCTTAAGCGGCTTTCTTGTTGCCGGCAGTATGCTGCGCGTAAATAAAATTACAGTATTTGCCACATTCCGAGCGCTGCGGATACTGCCGGCGTTGACGCTTGAAGTTGTCTTGTCAGCATTTCTACTCGGGCCTTTGGTTACGTCCTATACGCCGATCGCGTATTTCAGTGATTCCGGCTTTTGGCGCTATCTCCTCAATATAGCTGGTATCATTCATTTTGAGCTGCCAGGCGTCTTCCTGGAAAACCCGTTACGGGAGACCGTGAATGGCTCGCTTTGGACGGTGCCGGCCGAGTTGTATTGCTACTTGATTCTTATTGTCTTGATGGGGCTGCGAGTCTCGCGGAATGCCGCATTCATGCTGGCGATCTTGACACTGATTGGGGGCGTCGTCGGCTTGCAGGGGCTTGCCGACCCTTCGACGGTCGCCGGACTAAAGCCGCTCGCCGCAGCAACCCTGGTGCAGTGCTTTCTGAGTGGCGTCGTAATCTTCCTGTGGAGAGACCGGGTTCCGGCTAGTCCGATGCTTTGTGCCGGCTGTTTCGTAACGTATCTGACGGTGTTTTATCTCGTTCCATTCCTTGTTCCGTCGGTTGGCGCACTGTGCATCACCTACTGCGTCATCTATGCCGGAATGATACGCTTTCCGAGGATCCCGTTGCTCATGTCCGGAGACTACTCCTATGGGATCTACCTCTACGCTTTCCCAATTCAGCAAACCCTGGTGTGGCTTGCGCCGACGCCGGTGAATCCATTCGTGCTCTTTGCCCTGGCCGCGGCGCTGGCCGCGAGCTTCGCCGCGCTGTCGTGGCACCTGGTGGAAAAGCCCGCTCTCGGCCTGCGGCGCCGGTTTGCACCGAGAACGACGATAAACGGTGCAGGCAGCCCGATAGCCCCGGTTTGAGGGATTGGACACGTGCTGGCCGTCCGCACATCTTGCCAAGGGCGCCACAGCGCGGACCTAGGTTGAGGGGTCCTGATATCGAGTCCGGTAACTGGGCAGCCGTCGTGCTGCTAATCGCCAGTTCGATGCGGACGGCGGACGGGGAAACTTGATGTGCCAAGCGGGGCCGGAACGCCCGGTCGCCAACATTCTGTCAGAAACCCTGGCTGAAGCAGCAGGGGCGTCCCCAACTGCCTGACGTTCCCGGCGCTCCGTTACTTATCCCATCGCGGACTGCGGCGATCCATTCCCGTGGTCGCTGATCGCGCGGACAGGCAGAAGTCTCCCAGCGGCCCACTGCCATAAGGATGATCGCGCCAGCCACAGGGCGGCGTGCAGCAGCCCACGCGCGGCAACCGCTTGGTTTCCGCGCGTCGCGTATGGCTTACGCCAAAAGCGTCGGCGGGCGGGACGATAGCAGCTCCGTCAAGTCAATGAGCGGAGCGACATACCGTTCCTTCGCCTTTCACCAAGCATTCCCGCGATGCCGCTAGCCGGCCCCAGGCCGGCTAGCAGCCGATTTGCCGTTGCCCGGCAGCGTCCTTCAGGCCGCCGCCGCCGCCAGGCTTGCCTGAGGCTTTCCCGCGCTGGCCCGCCGCTCTGCGATCTGCGCCTTCATCGCCTTCTGCAGCTTCTCGAACGCCCGCACCTCGATCTGCCGCACACGCTCGCGGGAGATGTTGTACTGCTGCGAGAGGTCTTCCAGCGTCGTCGGGTTATCCTTCAGCCGCCGCTCGATCAGGATATGCCGTTCCCGCTCATTCAGCGCCTTCAGCGCGGTGTTGAGCAGTGCCTTGCGGCCGGACAGCTCCTCACGATCGGCGATCGAGGATTCCTGGCTTTCCGACTCGTCGACCAGCCAATCCTGCCACTCACCTTCGCTGTCCGTCCGGACCGGTGCGTTCAGGCTGTGATCCGGCGCGGCAAGGCGGCGGTTCATGCTGATCACGTCCTGCTCCGGCACATCCAGCACACGGGCAATCTTCGCCACCTGTTCGGGATGCAGGTCGCCGTCGTCGATCGCCTGCATCTGGCCCTTCAGCCGGCGCAGGTTGAAGAACAGCTTCTTCTGGGCGGCGGTGGTGCCCATCTTCACCAGCGACCAGGAGTGCAGGATGTATTCCTGGATGGCGGCGCGAATCCACCACATTGCGTAGGTCGCCAGACGGAAGCCGCGGTCCGGGTCGAACCGCTTCACCGCCTGCATCATGCCGACATTGCCCTCGGAGATCAGCTCACCGACCGGCAAGCCGTAGCCACGATAGCCCATGGCAATTTTTGCAACGAGACGCAGATGGGAGGTGACAAGCTTGTGGGCAGCATCCATATCCTGGTTGTCGCGCCAGCGATGGGCGAGCGACAGCTCTTCCTCCGGCGTGAGCATGGGGAACTTGCGGATCTCCTGGAGATACCGCGACAGGTTGCCTTCGGGGGCGATATTCAGAACGGCAGAGGCCACGTTATTCGGCTCCTTAGTTCATCAGGCTAATGGGGCTTGCCCTGGTCGGCGGCGCAAGTCTGCTGCCTGAATGTGACTGAACCCAGTCCGGATGCGGGGAGGGAGCTTCACGTCCCGGCTACAAGCCCCAATCGCTGGCCGCTCTGTCACCGGACGTCCCGTCTGCACAGGGCATCCGCCCGTGCTGACGTGTGAAGGTATACAGGACTGAAATGGTCCTGTCAAGATTAAGGATCGGTTACTCGCCGGCGGGGTTTTGATCGATTGCCTCGATCAAGCGCGCCATATCGTCCGGCAAAGCCGCCTGGAAGCCCAGTTTTTTCCCGGTGCGCGGATGCGTGAAGCCCAGGCTTGCCGCGTGCAGGGCCTGGCGCGGGAAGTCGAGCAGCCGCTGCCGCACCCCCGAAGCAAGGGAACGGGAGGCGGCTGGCACCCGGCGCAGGTAAAGCGGATCGCCCACAACCGGATGGCCACGCGCCGCAAGATGCACACGGATTTGATGGGTGCGGCCGGTGGCGAGGCGGCACTCCAGCAGGCTCAGCGCCGCATCCCACACCCGCAGCGTGCGGTACCGGGTCAGGGCCGCCTTGCCGCCACTCCCCACGACCGCCATCCGTTTGCGGTCGCGCTTGTCGCGGCCGATGGCGCCTTCGATTTCGCCTTCCAGCGGCGACAGGACGCCCCACACCAGCGCCAGATAGGCCCTGTCCAGGTCGCGCGTGGCGAAGGCGACCGTCAGTTTGTCACTGGCCAGCTGGGTCTTGGCGACCACCATGACGCCAGAGGTATCCTTGTCCAGCCGGTGCACGATGCCCGGGCGGCGTTCCGCGCCGATCCCGGTGAAGCCGGGTCCGACATGCGCCAGCAGCGCGTTGACCAGGGTGCCGTCCGGGTTGCCGGGCGCCGGATGCACAACCAGCCCCGCCGGCTTGTCCAGTACGATCAGGTCGTCATCCTCATAGAGGATCGGGAACGGAATGCTCTGCGCCAGGGGCGCGGCAGGCACCGGCGGCGGCACGTCCAATATATATGTGGCGCCGGCGCGCACCGGCTCCGCCGGCTCCGCGACGCGGCGCTGGTCAGCGGTCAGGCGGCCATCCTCGATCAGCGTCTTGACGCGGGAGCGGGAGAGCGTGCCGATGGCGTCGGCGACGAATCGGTCGACGCGCTGTCCCGCGT
>JAFEFW010000095.1 GCA_018240405.1 Pseudomonadota bacterium | reverse complement strand
ACCCAGGCAATCGACCCGCCGCCGGCGCTGACCTCGGCAAGGTCGATCACCGGGACGCGGATCGGATGGCCGGTGCCGTGCATCCAGCGCTTGGTGTTGGCATGGCCGCCGACCTCGTATTCCGCCGTCACCGCCACCTCATGATCGACGATGACGCTGGCCTTGGCGGTGGTGCCGCCCATGTCGAAGGAGATCAAATTCGGCCGGTCAAGCTGCCGCCCCGCCAGCGCCGCGGCGATCACGCCTGCGGCCGGCCCGGACTCCACCGCCATGGCCGGCATACGCAGCCCCTCGGCGATGTCGAACACGCCGCCCGACGACCCCATCACGTACAGTTCCGGCAGTCCGAGCGCCTTGGTCGCCTGCGATAGCCGGTCGAGGTAAGACGCCAGCAGCGGCCCGACATAGGCGCAGACAGCGGTGGTGCTGGCGCGCTCGAACTCGCGGATTTCCGGCAGCACCTCGCACGACAGGAACACCTGCACATCCGGCAACGCCGCGCGCAATGCGGCGCCGACCGCCTTCTCGTGCGCGTCGTTCAGGAAGGAGAACAGGAACGACACGGCGATGGTTTGCAGGCCGGCGGCGCGGATCGCCTCGATCAGCGGCGGTAGTTCCTCCATGGCAAGCGGCGTCACCACCTCACCCTGGGCATCGACGCGTTCGGTAATTTCGAAACGGTGGCGGCGCGGCACCAGGATCATCGGGCCGTCCTGGAAAAGGTCGTACAGGTCCGGCCGCGAGGAGCGGCGCAATTCCAGCAGGTCGCGGAAGCCGCGCGTGGCGATCAGGCCGCATCTGGCGCCCTTGTGCTCCAGCAGCGCGTTGGTCACCACGGTCGTCGCATGCGACATCAGGGCAACGTCCGCCGGATCGATGCTGTTCTCCGCCAAGCCCTTGCGGATGCCCTGGATCACGCCTTCACCGAAGTCGCGAGGCGTGGTCAGCACCTTGGCAATGCCGATGCGGCCGCTCTCCTCCTCCACCAGCGCCACGTCGGTGAAGGTGCCACCGATATCGATGCCAATACGCCAGGCCATACGCGCTCCCCCTGCTCGCGCCCCCTGTCATCGTGCCAGGGCCGGCCGCGATCCGTTGGTCAATGTCGCTGCGTGCAAGCGGTGACCGTCCGGCGCCGCGTCGGGTCATCGCGCGCGGTTACGTTGCCGGACCGGGGAGCGGAGGGCAACCGCGTCAGCGCATCGGCGTCCCGCTCACCGGGAGAGGAAAGGGGTTGGCGGCCGCCGTTACGCCACGGGCGATACGGCGCCGAGCAACTGGCGCAGCTTGACGGCGGCGGCCGGACCCTTCACCGCCTCGCGCCAACTGGCCTCGGCGACACGCTGGTGCGCGGCAATCGCCTCATCGGCGCCGGTGATCATCGCCACGCCGGTCTGTGCGCTGGGGTGTGTGCCGGTGCGGAACGGATTGATCGCCAGGCTGACCCGGTCGCGCGCACGCAGGATGGTGAAGGCCGAACTCGGCTCCCAAGCCGTCAGCACACCGAACTGCAGGCCCATCGGTTCGGTTTCCATCAGGTTGGCGATATTCTCCACTTCGCTGATCGCGACGTCGCGGCAGATGCGCCGCACCCGGTCCGAGACCTGGATGCCGCTGACGATTCCGCCTTCCAGCAGGCGCTGAATGGTCGGCAGCGAGATCATGGCGATGATGCCCGGCCGGCGCATTGCGTACATCCGCTTGCGCGACTGCAGGATGCCCAGCACCTGCTCCGCCATGCTGCGCATTGCGACGCGGTCCGGGCCGGCCTGTTCCGCCGCCTCATCGAACGCATCGGCCAGCGCGCTGTCATAGGCGTCGGATGTGGTCAGATAGCACAGCCCACCGGAAAGCTGGAGAATCTGGTCAGCGCTCTCTTCGATCTGGCGAACACGCTCGAAGTACCCAACCGCACGGTTGTAGTACTCCACGCCGATGCCCAGCAGCGACAGCGGCGAGATCTTCAGCAGTTCCGCCAGCCGCTTGATGGTGTCGAGCTTGATGACCTCGCCCTTCTCGTAGCGGTATAGCGCCGCGCGGGAGACGCCCAGGCGCGCGGCGATCTCCTCGGCGCGCAGGCCCGACTCCAACCGGTAGGCTCGGAGCTGTTGGCCAATCTCCGTGAAACGCATCGACATCGAAGGGGACTCCCGCGACCTTTCCACACTGCTCAGCCCCGCGCGCCATCCTGGCGACGGACCACACCAGCGAGCCTGGATCGAACCCGGATCGGGACGAATCTCATACCGATGGCGCACTGTCAGTTTATGGGAGTATCACTCTAAAACTCAACCCCGTATGGTTCCTGCGACGGCATTTTCACAACCAAGCGTAAGCGAGGGCCCGGCTCATATCACTCATGCATTCCATTATTGGATGGCACACCATGGGAGGTTGCTAGAATCATTGCCACACTGCACCGAATATATTTGGCCCGATGATGTGGGTCGGGCTTCGATGGTGGCAGGCCCATTGGGCGGAATTACGCGCGGCTCTTATAGAGTGGGCTGATCTCCCGACAGGCCGCGCCCGGGTGACATCAGGGGCTATATCAGCCCGGCAGCGTGCCAGGGAATGGCTGAATTTGTCTTTTTGTGGCGCGGCAACAAATTTGCCGCTGCGCGGGCATGTCGTGCCATAGTCCGGCGATACACGGCCAATGGTGAGCAGGGACCACAAAGCGGCGGTTCGGGCTGCGACGGCCTGCGCCTGCGCTATCCGTCGCTGATCATCGCCACCTCCGGCATGCAGCCGACCTTTGGGAAGGGGAAACCCATGGGACTGCGGACGAAGTTCAATCTGGCCGTGCTGGCCGCATTCCTGATCGGCTTCGCCGGCACGGGGGTGTTCCTGCAGCGCCTGTTCATCGAGAACGCGCGCGAGCAGGTGCTCGAGAACGCGCGCATCATGATCACCGCCGCCAACGCGGTGCGGAACTTCACCAACGTCTTTATCAAGCCACTCGCCGCGCCGCTGAACGACAGCGGGGTCCGCTTCGTCCCGGCCTCGGTGCCGTCCTTCGCGGCGCAGACCACCTTCAAGTCGGTGCAGGCCAAGTTTCCGGATTTCACCTACCGGGAGCCGGCGCTGAACCCGACCAACCTGTCCGACAGGGCGACGGACTGGGAGGCCGACTTCATCAACGTGTTCCGCAACCGGTCGGACGTGAAGGAACTGACCGGCGAGCGCGAGACGCCGACCGGCACGGTGCTGACGCTGGTGCGGCCGATCGCCATCGAGAACCCGGATTGCCTGCTGTGCCACAGCACGCCGGCCATCGCACCGAAGGCGTTGCTGGCCGCCTATGGCAGCACCAACGGCTTCGGCTGGCAGTTGCATGAGGTCGTCGGCGCCCAGGTCGTTTCCGTGCCCATGGCATTGCCGCTGCAACATGCGCGCCAGACCTTCATCACCTTCATGGCCATCCTGCTGGGCGTCTTCATCCTCATTGTCGTCATCTTGAACATCCTGCTGCATTACACCGTGATCCGGCCCGTGGTAACGCTGTCGCATATTGCCAACGCGGTCAGCCTGGGTGAGCCCGGCGTCGAGGATTACGAGCGCAAAGGCACTGACGAGATTGCGGTGCTGTCCGCCTCGTTCGCGCGGATGCGCCGCAGCCTGGACAGCGCCATGAGCATGCTGGAGCGATGATGCGACCACGCCCATGACCAACGCGGGGCAGCCCCGGCAGATCGGCCGCTACCATGTCGTTTCGGTGATCGGCGCCGGCTCGATGGGCGTCGTTTACCGGGCGCATGACCCGGCGATTGGCCGCGATGTCGCCATCAAGGTTGTGCGCATCGACGCCAACAGTCGGTCCGAACGGGTGGCGGCTGTCGAGCGCCTGCGCATCGAGGCCCGCGCCGCCGGGCGCTGCCGCCATCCCGGCATTATCGGCGTCTATGACTTCGTGGAGCAGGACAGCGAGCCGGCCATCGTCATGGAGTTCGTCGAAGGCCGCAGCCTGTACGCCCATATGCGGGACGGCGCCGCGCGGGCGCGGCTGGAGCCGGTGCCGCTGGCGCGGCAGATCCTCGTGGCGCTGGCCTACGCGCACGGCCAGGGCATCATCCATCGCGACATCAAGCCGGCGAACATCCTGCTCGATGACAGCGGCGCAACGAAAATCGCTGATTTCGGCATCGCCCGCGTGCAGGGAACGAACGTGACGCTGTCCGGCTCCGCGCTGGGCACGCCCAACTACATGGCGCCGGAACAGCTTGACGCCGGGCAGGTCGACCAGCGCGCCGACCTGTTCTCCGTCGGCGCCGTGCTTTACGAGCTGCTTGCCGGCAGGCCGCCTTTTGCCGGCACGACCACGACCGAGACCCTGGGGAAGCTGGTTGGTCCGCTCGAGGCGGATGTGCGCCCGGTGCCGCTGGCGTTCCGCCCGGTGCTGGAGCGGGCGCTGGCCAAGGAGCGCACCCGCCGCTTCCGCTCTGCCGAGGAATTCGTCGCCGCGCTCGCCAGCGACACGCTCGGTTCGGTGCCGGCCGCGCCGCCGGACGCCGCGACGCTGGTAATGCCGTCGAGCGGCGGCGCGTTCGGATCCCTGCTGGATGTATGGGAGCCGGCGCTGCTGCGGACCGTGGAGCGGGAATTGGCGAAGTTCCTCGGACCAATGGCGCGGGTACTGGTGACGCGTGCGGCGCGTGAGGCCGTGGCGCCGGACGAGATGTTCGTGGCACTGGCCGCGCACCTGACGGAGCCGTCCGACCGCAGCCTGTTCCTGCGTGCCGTGCGGGCAGACCCAAGTCTGGGCAGCCGGACCGGCGCGCGTGGACCGGGGTCGTCGGCTGCGTCCTCAAGCGGCGGGCGAGCCAGCGGCGGCGCTTCCGGCAGCGGCAGTAGCGGGACCGGTGTGCGGACCGGTGCGCTGCCGCCCGGCCGCCCATTTGCCGGCGTACCCGATGTGGCCGCGGCGGCGGCGCAGGCGGTCCTGGCGCAGTATGTCGGCCCGATGGCACGCCTGTTCGTGCGGGAGGCGGCGGCGGCATCGATCTCGCCACGGGATTTCATTGAACGGCTGTGTGTGCAGGTGCCGAAGCCGGAGGAGCAGGCGGCATTGCGCAAGCGGCTGGCCGCGGAAGTGGAGCCGAAGCTGGGGTAGGGGCACAGCCGAAGGCATGGTCCGCGGCGGCCGATGAGGGTGTGGAATGACGCAGCGCGGCATGTTTCGTGACGCTGCCCGATCCGGTGAGGTGGCGCTGGCCATCCCTGCACGGGCGCCAGGCCGGAGCCGCTGATGGCGCCGCGCACGCTGTTCGACAAGATCTGGGACGCCCATGTCGTCGAGCGGCTGGGTGATGAGTCCTGTATCCTCTACATCGACCGTCATTTGCTGGACGACCTGCACAGCCCTCAGGCGTTTGCAGAATTGCGCCGCACCGGGCGCCCAGTGCGCCGTCCGGACGCCACGATCGCCGTCTCCGAGCACACGGTTCCAACCAGAAGCCGCGATATCGCCGCAGCGGATGCATCCGCCCGCCTTTTGATTGAGACGCTGGAAGCCGATGCCAAAGCCTTTGGCGTGCCGCACATTCCGTTGTCGGACCGGCGGCAGGGCATCGTGCATGTCATCGGTCCCGAGTTGGGGCTGGCGCTGCCGGGGCTGACGATCCTCAGCGGCGACTCCCATGCCTCGACCCAGGGCGCCGTGGGGGCGCTGGCGTTCGGCGTCGGCGCCTCGGACGTGGAGCAGGCGCTGGCGACGCAGACCATCGTCCTGGCAAAGCCGCGCAACATGAAGGTCGAGATCACCGGACGCCTGGCCGCCGGTGTGTCGGCCAAGGACCTTGCCCTGGCGATCGTTGCGGCGCTCGGCGCGTCGGGGGCGACGGGGCACGTCATCGAATTCTGTGGCGATGCGGTCGGCGAACTGGACATGGCCGGGCGGATGACGCTGTGCAACCTAGCGATCGAGACCGGGGCGCGGACCGCCCTGATCGCGCCGGATGCCGTAACGTTTGCCTATCTGCAGGGCCGGGACTACGCGCCGCCGGCGGACCATTTCGCCAGTGCCGTCGTGTCCTGGCAGGATCTGGCTTCCGATGCCGGGGCTGTGTTCGACCGCGTTGTGGCGCTCGACGCATCGGGCGTTGTGCCGATGGTCACCTGGGGTACCAATCCCGAAACGTCCGTGCCGATCATGGGGGTTGTTCCGGCACCGGAGGATGCGCCGGATGCGGCAGCGCGGGCCCAGCGACGGCGTATGCTCGATTACATGGGGCTGGCGCCGGGTCAGGCTTTGCTTGGTCTGCCGATTGACGTCGTGTTCATCGGCTCCTGTGCCAATGGCCGGATCGAGGATATCCGGGACGCCGCGCGTGTCGCGCAGGGGCGCCGGGTTGCGTCCGGCGTGCGTGCGCTGGTCGTGCCGGGCTCCGGCCGCGTGAAGGAACAGGCGGAGCAGGAGGGGCTCGATCGGGTTCTTCTGGATGCGGGCTTCGAGTGGCACGGCTCCGGCTGTTCCCTGTGCATCGCCATGAACGGTGACCGGCTGGCGCCCGGGCAGCGCTGCGCCAGTACGTCGAACCGGAATTTTGAGGGGCGGCAAGGGCCAGGTGCCAGAACGCATCTGCTGTCCCCGGCAATGGCCGCGGCGGCTGCAGTGTATGGGCGGCTGGTCGACATCCGTTCGTTGGATTGAGGTGGCGAACCGCAGGCCACTTCGGGCGCGGTGGAGCCGAGGGCAGGATTCCCAAGGTGCTTGCTCACAGACCCAGCGGCATCCGTCGCGACGGCCGGCCAATAGCATGATCACCGCCACCGCCGCCGTGACGATCGCGGATTCCCACAGTCTGCGGCAGGCGATCAATGAGCGCCGCCATGACCGGCGCCGCGGGATGGTGCGACCGGTCCGCTTCCCTTACGATCCATCCATGCCGGCAAACATCCGGAGTTTCCGGCAGGGGAGAGGGAATGAAACGTCGTTCCTTGCTGCTGCACGGACTGGCCGCAGCGGCAGCCGCGCCGACGGCACGGGCGCAGGCCCCGGCCGGTCATGTCCCCCGCGTCGCCTGGCTCGGATTGGGGGCCGCGTCGCCCCGGACACCCGCAATCATCGCCTATGAAGCCGGTTTTCGCCAACGCGGCTGGGTGCCGGGGCAATCCCTGATCCTCGAGTACCGCTGGGCCTATGGCGAGTTTGAGCGCCTTGACGCTCTGGCACGAGACCTCGTCGCCATGCCGGTTGATGTCTTGTTTACACCGACCGCGGCGGCCGCCGTTGCAGCACGGAATGCGACGGCAACAATTCCGATCGTGTTTGCCAATGTCCGTCAGCCGGTGGACCTTGGACTTGTTGCCAGTCTGTCCCGGCCCGGCGCCAATATCACCGGCCTTGCCTCAGAATCGTCGGCCGAGATCGTCGGCAAGCAGTTGCAGTTCCTGCGTGAGGTGCGGCAGGTCTCGCGGCTGGCAATCCTGTGGAATCCAGGCGGTTCTGCCGGCAGCTCCGGTGTCCTGGCGCAGGCGCGGCATGTGGCCGACCAGCACGGAGTTGCGTATCGCGTCTACGACGCTCGCGTCCCGGCCGACATCCATCGTGCATTTCAGGCGATGCAGGCCGACGGCGTGGACACGCTGCTGGTTCTGTCCGACCCGCTGCTGTTTGAGCAGCGGACAATCGTGGGCCGGCTTGCGACGCAGGGCCGCCTGACAAGCATGTTCGGCGCGCGCGAAGATCTGCCGGAGCAGGGCCTCCTGGCCTACGGCGCCAGTCGCCTCGACCAGATCAGCCGTGCGCCTGGGGTCATCGACCGCATACTGCGGGGCACCCGTCCAAGCGATATTCCGGTCGAATTGCCGACCCGCTATGAGCTCATTGTCAATGTGAAGACAGCGAGCGCTCTGGGCGTAACCGTGCCGGTCTCTATCCTTGCCGGAGCCACTGAAATCGTGGAATGACCGTTCTCGCTCCGGACCGTCCCGCATGCGGCTTCGGCACCTCTGGGCTGGGCATCCGCACCGGCGTCAACCGACGCATCAATGGCATCGGTAGCGCCCCCGGCCTCGCCGGGCCGGGCGGCTTGCCGGCGTCTGCGAACGGGGCCGAAGGGCCTACTTCCCCCGGATCGAATGGTTCGCCAGTCCCTCGATCGCCAGGATCAGCGCGGAGTGATCCATCTCCCCGCCGCCATGGGCGACGCAGGACGACATCATCTGCTGCGCCACTGCCGTATTCGGCAGCGACAGGCCCAGCGCCTTGGCGGAACCGAGCGCGAGGTTCAGGTCCTTCTGGTGCAGCTTGATCTTGAAGCCAGGATCGAACGTGCCCTTGATCATCCGTTCCGCGTGCAGTTCCAGGATGCGCGACGAGGCAAACCCGCCTGAGATGGCCTGCCGCACCTTCGCCGGATCGGCGCCGGCCTTGGAGGCGAACACCAGCGCCTCGGACACCGCCTGGATGTTCAGCGCGACGATGATCTGGTTGGCGACCTTGCAGACCTGCCCGGCGCCGACATCGCCGACATGGGTGATGTTCTTGCCCATCAGGTCGAACAGCGGCTTGGCACGGTTGAACGCGGCCTCGGACCCGCCGGCCATGATCGTCAGTGCCGCGTTCTTCGCGCCGACCTCGCCGCCCGAGACTGGTGCATCGACGTAATCGACGCCCTTTTCCTTCAGCTTGGCGGCAAATTCCTTCGTCTCGATCGGGCTGATCGAGGACATGTCGATCACCAGGCTGCCGCTCTTGATGCCATCGGCCACGCCGTCCTTGCCGAACAGCACCGCTTCGACGTCAGGGGTGTCCGGCACCATCAGGATCACCACCTCGGACTCCGCCGCCACCGCCCTGGCGTTCGCCACCACCTTGGCGGCGCCACGGATTTCAGCGGTCAGGCTGGCGCGCTCCGGCACGATCAGGTCGTGGCCGCCGTTCTTCAGGTGCAGCGCCATCGGGCGCCCCATGATGCCGAGGCCGATGAAACCGATCTTCATACTGTCTCTCCCCTTGTAACGGCGTGGCTGGATCAGCCGGCGAAGCGCGCGCGCCAGCCCAGGCCGGCAGCGGTCTCACCGGCCGGGCGGTATTCGCAGCCGACCCAGCCCTTGTAGCCAAGCTCATCCATGCGGCGGAACACATAGGACCAGCCGATCTCGCCGGTCCCGGGCTCATTGCGCGCCGGCACGTCGGCGATCTGCATGTGACCGATGATGGGCATGTACTGCTCCATCCGCTTGGTAATGTCGCCCTCAGTGATCTGCACATGGTAGACGTCGAACTGCAGGCCGACGCGGTCGCTGCCGATCGCCTCAATGATCGCCGCGCCCTGCGCCTGCGTGTTGAGGAAATAGCCGGGCATGTCGCGGTGGTTGATGGGCTCGATGACCAGCCGGACGCCGGCCGGATGCGCCTGCTCTGCCGCCCAGGCAAGGTTGGCCGCGTAGACCGCGGTCGCGGTCGTCAGGTTCGCGCCCGCCGGCTGGAGACCGGCCATGCAATGAATTTGCCGGCAGTCCAGCGCCGCGGCGTAGTCCAATGCTTTCTTCAGCGACTCCCGGAACTCTGCCTGGCGGCCGGGGAGGCTGGCCATGCCGCGCTCACCCTTCGCCCAGTCGCCCGGCGGCATGTTGAACAGCGCCTGCGTCAGCCCTTCGCCTTTCAACCGCGTGCGCAGTTCGGCGGCCGGGAACTCATAGGGGAACAGGAACTCCACACCCTCGAACCCCGCCTTG
Source organism: Pseudomonadota bacterium (assembly GCA_018240405.1). Taxonomy (GTDB): domain Bacteria; phylum Pseudomonadota; class Alphaproteobacteria; order Acetobacterales; family Acetobacteraceae; genus Rhodopila. The sequence continues at coordinate 2,502 of JAFEFW010000095.1, read as the reverse complement.
CGGGCGGCAGCGAAGCGGTCCAGGAACGGCACTTCGTTGAACATCATGGATAGGTTGGCGGCGAAGCGGGGCACGTCACGTCTCCCAGAATCCGGTTGGCCGGCTCTGGCCGGCGGCGTGTCCGCACGCTACAGGCGTCCCGAGGGATTGGCTAGTATCGGCCAACGCGGCAGATTGTCCGCCTACCGAACAGGGTAACCATTTGATTCCTGGGATGAAATGCCTCCCAAGGCCTGGCCGGGTTCGGCCTGGGCGGGCGGTGCTGCAGCAGGCGGGGCGGCGATGATCGCAGAGCGCATCCTGATGGGGCTGCTGCTGGGCGGTGTGGCGATCGGCTGCGTCTGGGTGCTGCTGCCGTTCTGGTCGGCGCTGCTCTGGGCCGGCATCCTGGTGTTCACCACCTGGCCGCTGTTCCTGTGGTTCCGCCACCGGCTGCACATGCAGCGCGGCTGGGCGGCTGGGGCGATGGTCGTGGTGACCCTGGTCGTGCTCGTGCTGCCCATCGCCGTCGCCGCGCCTGGCAGTGCCGAGGACGTGACGGTGCTGCGCCAGGCGATGCTGGGCTGGCTGCGCGCCGGCCTGCCCAGCGCCCCGCTGTGGGTGTTCGACATCCCGCTCATCGGGCCGACGGTTGGCGAGCTGTGGGATCACTGGGCCGCGGATATCAGCTCCATGCTGGAGGCGATGCGGCCCTATTTCGGCATTGTCGTCGAGGGCAGCTTCAACATCCTGCTGGGCATCGCCAACGGCGTGCTGATGTTCCTGCTGGCGGTGTTCATCGCCTTCTTCTTCTACGTCTATGGCGACGTCATCGCGGCGCGCGCGCGACTGATCCTGGAGCGGGTCGCGGGCGACCAGGCTGACCGGCTGATCCGCATCATCGGTGCGACCGTGCGGGGCGTCGTCTACGGCATCCTGGGCACCGCCATCGTGCAGGGGTTCCTGACCGCGTTCGGCTTATGGGTTTCCGGTGTGCCGCGTCCGGTGTTGCTGGGGGCGGTGGCTGGATTTCTGGCGGTGCTGCCGATCGGCGCACCGCTGGTGTGGATTCCGGCCGCGCTGTGGCTGATGGCGACGGGCCATCTGGGCTGGGGCATTTTCCTCGGTGCCTATGGCACGGTGATCGTCTCTGGCGCCGACAGCCTGATCCGGCCCTGGTTCATTGCCCGCGGGGCGCAACTCCCGTTCCTGCTGACCATCCTGGGTGTGTTGGGCGGCGCCATTGCTTTCGGGCTGCTGGGGATTTTCCTCGGGCCCGTGCTGCTGGGAATCGGCTTCACGCTGATGAATGAATGGGCGACGGCAGGCCGGCATGCCACGCGTGCCGCGGTTGCGGCCCGCGCGCCGGTGGTGACCGAGGCGGTGACGTCAGCCGATCCCGTGGACGTGCCTTAGCGCGTGGGGGCATTGCGCACGTGTCGCCCGGCCATGCGCCGACGCTTCGGTCGCCGCCGATGGGATGCCCTGATCCGCCTGCCGGAAACACGCTATGCTGCCGGCAGGAGGGGCCACGATGTTCGCTGTCATTTTCGAGGTGCAGCCGCGCGCCGAGGCCTGGGAGGCGTATCTGGGCCACGCGGCCATGCTGCGGCCGGAACTGCTTTGCATCGACGGTTTCCTGGACAATGAGCGCTTCGCCAGCCGTGGCCGGCCCGGCTGGCTGGTCTCGCTGTCGCTTTGGCGCAACGAAAAAGCCCTGGTCCGCTGGCGCACCCAGGCTCGGCACCATCTGGCGCAGGGGCAGGGCCGCGACACGGTCTTTGCTGACTACCGCCTTCGCGTCGGCGAGGTCACGCTGGACACGGCCGCGACCGAACCGCTGCCGCAGCTTCGTTTCGACGAGACGGAAGCCGGGCCGGCCAAGGCGGTCAGCCTGACCGACGGCGCGGCGGACGCCTTGGCGCCGCTGCCCGGCGCGCTGGACAGCGACCTGTTCGACAGCATCACGCGTCCTGGCATCGGCCTGCTGTTGCACGCCTGGCCCACGCCGGCGGACGCGATCGTCCCGCCGAACGGGCGGACCCGCGTGGTCCGCGTCATCCGCGACTACGGGCTGCATCGCCGCGAGGAAGCGCCGCAGTATTTTCCGCCGGCCCAACCCGCGTGACCATCCCGGCGGAGCAGGCAGACGTCGCGGCGTTCCTGGCCGGCCTCGCCGGTCGGGCCGCCAAGGAGACGCACATCTCCGCCGTGTTCATCGGCACCGACACGGTCTGGAAGCTGAAGAAGGCGGTGCGGCTGCCGTTCCTGGATTTCTCGACACTGGCCGCACGCGAGCAGTTCCTGCGCCGCGAACTGGCGATTAACCAGCCAGCCGCACCGGGCATGTACCACGACGTCGTCTCCATCGGGCGCGGTCCTGATGGCGCGCTGGCACTCGGCGCCGAACCGGCGCTGGACTGGGTGCTGCGCATGGCGCGCGTGCCGGCCGAGGATTTCGTGGACGTCATCGCGGAGCGCGGCGGGCTGACGCCTGCGCTGCTGGATGCGCTCGGCGATGCC
>JAFEFW010000094.1 GCA_018240405.1 Pseudomonadota bacterium | reverse complement strand
AATGCGCCATCCGGCCCGATCAGGTACAGGATCGAGCTATGGTCCATGGTGTACTCGTTGGCGCCGGGACCGGTGCGGTGTTCGGCGTAGTAGACGCGGTATTCACGCGCCACCTTGGCGATTTCGTCCGGGGTGCCGGTGAGACCAGTGAAGGCGGGTCCGAACGCCGCGGCATACTGCTTCACCACCGGTGGCGTATCCCGCTTTGGATCGACGGTGATGAACACCGGCTGCAGCCGGCTGGCGGCCGGACCCAGCTTGTCCATGGCGTCGGCCACATTGGTCAACGTGGTCGGGCAGACATCCGGGCAGAACGTGTAGCCGAAATAGACCAGCATGAACTTGCCGCGGAAATCTCTGTCGGTGACGGTCTTGCCGTCGCCGTTCTGCAGGGTGAATGGGCCGCCGATTCCGCCCGCCCCGCCGGGCGAATTGCTCAGCCACAGGAAGGAGCCGGCGCCGATCAGCAGCACCGCCAGCAACACGCCAATCACGCCATACATCAAGCGGTTGGGTGGCTGTGCGGGGGGCGGCGGTGGGGGTTTAGCGGTGGTGGCCATGCGCGATACCTGCTGAATCGGAAGGGTGTGGAGAGGTTGGCTGACCCGGCTGCCGCGACACCGCGGGCGTCTGGCCCAGGATGCGCGCCCAGCCATTGGCGCGGGTCAATCGGGTCACGGCGGTGGGTGGCCGTGACGAGCGTTTCAGGCGATAGCGGGTGGTGCGCGAGGCTGGTTGGGTGGCCAACCCACGGGCGGTGGCGCTCGACCTTGCGGTGGCCGCTCCAGCCGACCCTCCGGCTGCCGGTGTGGTGGCGCCGGCGCTGCAGCCACTGCCGGAAGCGCTGCAGCCGACGCCTGGACAGCGATACACAGCGAACAGGCCGTGCAATCGGGTGCGGGCGACGCAGGCTGGCTGGTGCCGCCATCGCCATGGCAGATTGGCACGCTGGCCGTATGCATGGGTGCTGCCCCGGCCGGGATGATCGCGGCAAGAGCCATTTGTAGCGTCAGCGCCAGCAGCGCGCCGATGACTCCCGACCAGGATATCCGCCGTTTCAGCATGGGCCTGGCGTAGCGGCGCCCGTCCGGCCGATCAACTCACTGCGCGGCCTGCGTCAGATGCTCCTGCAGGCGCGGCATCAGTTCCACGAGATTGCAGGGCATGTGGCGGTTGTCCAGTTGCCAGACCAGGATGTCGTCCCAGCCGTCCTTGACCGCGCCCGTGCTGCCGGGCAGCGCGAACAGGTATGTCCCGCCGGCGACACCACCGATGGCACGGGACTGCATCGTTGAGGTGCCGATCTTCTGGTAGCTGAGCATGCGAAACAGTTCGCCGAAGCCCTCGATGCGCTTTTCCAGGACGCGGTCGAACGCCTCTGGCGTAACGTCGCGGCCGGTGATACCGGTGCCGCCCGTCGTGATCACCACGTCGATCTGCGGATCGGCAATCCACTTGCGCAGCAGCGCCTCGATTGCGCCGGCATCGTCCTTTTCGATCGTCCTGTCGGCCACGTGGTGACCGGCTTTGGTGATTCGATCGGCCAGCGTGTCGCCCGAGGTGTCGTTGGCGGCGGTGCGTGTATCGGAGACGGTGAGCACGGCGATGTTCACCGCGATGAAGGGGCGGGATTCGTCGAGACGGGCCATGACGGGTCTCCGGCGTGGTTGAGGTGACACAAACAATAGAACGTCGCGGCGCCGGCGTCAGGTCCGGCAAACGAAAGCGAGGGCCGCAGCCCGGTCACCGCTGCCGCGGGCGAGCTTGCCTCGCGCCCGAAGCGGCTCGCCTGCGCTAAACCCCGGCGTCTTCGGCCTCGGCTCCGACCAGCCCTCGCGCGAACTCCATCGCGTCGAACGGACGCAGATCGCCGGCTTTTTCGCCGACGCCGACAGCATGGACCGGCAGGCCGTAGCTCTCCGCCAGCGCCACCACGATGCCGCCGCGGGCGCTACCGTCCAGCTTCGTGACCACCAGCCCGGTGACGTCCACCATCTCCTTGAACACCTTCACCTGCTGGATCGCGTTCTGGCCGGTGGTGGCGTCCAGCACCAGCAGCACGGAGTGCGGCGCGCTCTCGTCCTGCTTCTTCAGCACACGGACCATCTTGCGCAACTCCTCCATCAGCGCCGCCTTGTTGTGCAGGCGCCCGGCGGTGTCGATCAGCAGCAGGTCGGCGGCCTCGGCCCGAGCCTTGGTCAGCGCGTCGAACGCCAGTCCCGCCGAGTCCGCGTTGACGCCGCCGGCGACGACCGGCGTGCCAGTCCGCTCGCCCCAGATCTGCAACTGCTCCACGGCGGCCGCGCGGAACGTATCGCCTGCGGCCATGACCACGCGCTTGCCTTGTTCCGAGAAATACTGCGCCAGCTTGCCGATCGTCGTCGTCTTGCCGGTGCCATTGACGCCTACCACCAGCACCACGTGCGGCTTCAGCGCCGGATTGGGGACAAACGGCGTCGCGACCGGGGCCAGGATGCGGGCAATTTCCTCCGCCAGCGCCTCGCGCACCTCGGTCTCGGTCACTTCGCGGCCAAAACGGGTGCGGCGGAAGCTGGCAATGACCTTTGCCGCGACGGACGTGCCGAGGTCGGCGGAGATCAGCAGGTCCTCAAGTTCCTCCAGCGCCTCCTCATCCAGGCGACGCCTGGTGAATACCGAGAGGCCGCCCGAGAATTTCTGCGTGCTGCGTGACAGGCCGTCGCGCAGCCGGGACAACAGGGCCATTCAGGCTGCCTCCGCCAGCAAGGCGCCGTTGGCGGCGCCGGTGACGCGCGCGACCAGCAGGCGGCCGGACGCGGTCGCCTGCGCCAGCCGGACCGGCGCGAAATGTTCGGTGTGGCCGGTCTGCTCCGCTTCGGTCAGTACGCGCACGGTGGTGCCGATTTGTGCAGCCAGAAAGCGCGCGGCATTTCGCTCGCCGGCCTCGCGCAGCGCCGCGGCGCGGGCCTTGCGGTCCGGCTTCGGCACGCCGGGCATGCGCGCGGCCGGGGTGCCGGGACGTTCGCTGTAAGGAAAGACGTGCAGGAACGGGATCTCCGTCGCGGTAACGAAATCCAGCGTTTCCTGGAACAACGTCTCGGTCTCGGTGGGGAAGCCGGCAATCAGGTCGGCGCCAATGGCGATACCGGGCCGCCGCGCGCGAGCGCGCTCGATGACGGCGAGCGCATCGCCGCGCAGGTGGCGGCGGCGCATGCGCTTCAGGATCAGGTCGCTGGCTGCCTGCAATGACAGGTGCAGATGCGGCATCAGGCGGGGTTCCTCGGCAATCAGCCGCCACAGATCGTCATCGATGGCCGCCGGATCCAGCGACGACAGCCGCAGCCGCGGCAAATCCGGCACCTGCGCCAGCACGCGGCGCACCATCTGGCCCAGGCGCGGCGCCCCCGGCAGATCGGATCCGTAGGAGGCGATGTCGACGCCGGTCAGCACCACCTCCCGGTAGCCCGCCTCCAGCAGCGTGCGGATCTGCGCCACGATGGCGCCGATGGGGACGGAGCGGTTGGGGCCCCGCCCGAACGGGATGATGCAGAAGGTGCAGCGGTGGTCGCAGCCCTGCTGCACCTGCACGAAGGCGCGCGCGCGTCCGGCAAAGTCGGTTACCAGGTGCGCCGCGGTCTCGCGTGCCGCCATGATGTCGGAGACCGCGCTGCCGGCGCCAGGCCGCCAGCTTTCCGGCTTCAGCTTGTCCTCATTGCCCAGGACGCGGTGCACGCCAGGCAGCGCGGCCCAGGAGCCCGGGTCGATCTGCGCGGCACATCCGGTGACGACGATGCGCGCCTCCGGCCGTTCGCGGGCGAGGCGGCGGATCGCCTGCCGCGCCTGGCGTTCGGCTTCGGCCGTCACCGCGCAGGTGTTGACGATCACCGTGCCGGTTTCGGCCGCTGCAAGGCCACGCATGACCTCGCTTTCATAGCTGTTCAGACGGCAGCCGAAGGTCAGCAGGTCAACGCTCATACCGGCAGGGCCTGCAGGTCGATCTCGCCGGTGAAGGCGGTGACCGCGGGTCCGGCCATCAGCACGTGGCCATTGTCCTTCCACTCGATCTCCAGCGCGCCGCCGTCGACGAGGACGCGTGCGCGGCGATGGGTAAGGCCGCGCCGATGCGCGTTCACCAGCGTGGCGCAGGCACCGGAGCCGCAGGCCAGTGTCAGCCCGGCACCGCGTTCCCAGACACGCAGGCGAATGGTCGTGGGATCAATGATTTGGGCAAAGCCGATATTGGCCCGCTCCGGGAACAGCGGCGCATGTTCGAGCAACGGACCGATGCGGGTGATCGGCACGGTATCGATGTCCGGAACGAAGAATGTCGCGTGCGGATTGCCCATGCTGGCAGCTGCCGGTTCGGCGACGTCCTCAACGGATAACGGCAGACGCTGCGTGTCCATCGGTCCGCTGAGCGGGATGTCCTGCCAGTCCAGCCGGACGCGCCCCATATCGACCTCGACCCGGCCGTCGGCCAGGCGGCGGGCCGGCAGGTCGCCGGAAATGGTGCGGACGACTGCATTTTCGCGTCCGCTTTCGCGGAACAGGATGTCGGCGACGCATCTTGTGGCGTTGCCGCAGGCCCCGGCCTCCGATCCGTCCGGGTTCCAGATGCGCATGAACACGTCGGCGCCGCGCGTAGCCGGTTCCAGGACAATGAACTGGTCGCAGCCGATACCGGTGTGGCGATCGGCGATCGCCGCGGCCTGCGCGTCGGACAGGTCGAGCGTCTGGGTGCGACCGTCAATGATGACGAAGTCGTTCCCGCAGCCATGCATCTTGACGAATTGGGTAGGCATTGACCGGCATATAGAGAAGCCCGGCCGTTTGTGCCACGTCCCACGCCGCGTGGCAGGCCGGTCAGGCGCGGTTAGCTCATGTCTGCAGGGTCCGGGCCGGCGGCGCGGCACCGTCGTGCCGCCGGCATCGGTTTAGACCATGCAGGCCTTTCGGCGCCGCCGATGTTTCGCGGGCCGGGAACAACTCAGCGGCAGGTCTCGGCAGGCAACGACGATGACGGGCCCGTCCCCGGCCACGGTGACCGCCGGCCAGGGGCTATATGACCGAGGCCTGACGCTGGATTCCGCTGGGTGCAAAGACGGGTTGATAGCTGTCGGCGGTCTGGCCTGCCGGCTCGCGGATCATGTAGCCCCGGCCCCAGATCGTGCCGATGAGGTTGTCGGCACCGGCCTGCGCCAGTTTTTTTCGCAGCTTGCAGACAAAAACATCAATGATCTTAACCTCCGGTTCATCCATTCCACCGTAAAGATGGTTCAGGAATGCCTCCTTGGTCAGCACCATGCCTTTACGCAGAACCAGAAGTTCGAGAATTGCGTATTCCTTGCCGGTCAGCCGCACCTCCCGGCCATCCACCGTCACTTCCCGGCTGTCGAGATTCAATTCCACGGCGCCGAGGCGCACGGAAGGCTGGCTGAACCCCTTGCTGCGGCGGACGATTGCCTGCATCCGAGCGAGTAGCTCGGCCTTGTCGAACGGCTTGGTGATGAAGTCGTCGGCGCCCAGGCTGAGTGCCTTGACCCGCGCCTGCGGCATGGTGAGGCCGGACAGGATGATGACCGGGGTGTCATTGCGCGAAACCCGCATGCGACGCACCACCTCAAAGCCCTCAATGTCGGGCAGGGCGAGGTCGAGCAGGACGATGTCGTATTCGTAATGGCGGAGGAGTTCGAGCGATTCCTCGCCGCTGTCGGTTTGATCAACAATGGCCCCTGCGGCTTTAAGCATCAGATTCATGCCTCGCGCCGCAACGAGGTCATCCTCCACCAGCAGGACGCGCATCCACTTCTCCTAATCCCTTTCGCCGTTAATCACTACCACCATAGCGTGTTAATGGCTACCTGAATATCGCGTAGGTCGTGTAAATTTTAATCATACAACGCTATGTCCCTGGTGGCGGCGAGATGGAATGAAGGTTTGTATTATTTATGAATGCACTGCCTGAAAATGTAGACGATACCCTGCAGGCCCGCCTCGGCGCGTCGATCGCCCTGCTACGGCGCATCCCGCCGGTCTACATCAGTGGGACGGTGATCGCGCTGCAGGGACTACTGGTCGAGGTCGGCGGCCTTGCGACTCTCCTGACCATTGGCGACCGCGTGACGCTCCGGTGCCGCGACGGCCGGGGCGTGGATGCCGAAGTGACCGGATTTCGCAATGGCCTGACCCAGGTCATGGCCTTCGGCCCGCTGGACGGGCTTGGTCCCGGCGCCAGAGCCGAGGTCCTCACGCGCTATCATAGCATGATCGACGTCGGTCCCGGCTGGTTGGGCCGGATCATCGACCCGCTGGGCCAGCCGCTCGACGGCCAGGGCGTGCTGCCGGCCGGCGTTGCCCCACGGCCGACGCGGAGCGCACCGCCCGACGCCACCGGTCGCGCGCGCGTCGGACCGCGCATCGACCTGGGCGTGCGCGCGTTGAATTGCTTCGCGTCCTGCCGGCAGGGTCAGCGGCTTGGCCTGTTCGCGGGCTCCGGGGTCGGCAAGTCCACCCTGCTATCCATGCTCGCGCGGGGCACGCGTTGCGACGCCGTGGTCGTCGCGCTGGTAGGCGAGCGCGGCCGGGAAGTGCGCGAATTCATCGAGGACGATCTGGGACCAGAGGGACTGGCGAAATCGGTCGTGGTGGTCGCCACCTCTGATGCGCCGCCGGTCATGCGTCGCCAGTGCGCCTACACCGCGATGACGGTGGCAGAGCATTTCCGCGATGAGGGCAAGTCCGTGCTGCTGCTGATGGACAGTGTTACCCGCTTCTGCCTGGCGCTGCGGGAGATCGGGCTGTCATCGGGAGAACCGCCGGCGACGCGCGGCTACCCGCCGAGTGTCTTCGCTGAATTGCCGCGCCTGCTGGAGCGGGCCGGACCGGGACCAGTGCTGCCGGACGGGACGGCTGGCCAGATCACCGGCCTGTTCACGGTCCTGGTGGAAGGCGATGATACCAACGAACCGGTCGCCGACGCCGTGCGCGGCATCCTGGATGGGCACGTCGTGCTCGACCGCCGTATTGCCGAAGGGGGCCGCTACCCGGCTATCGACGTGGGACGCTCCCTGTCGCGCCTGGCGCCGGGCTGTCTCGATGCGGACCAGGCGCAACTCGTAGTGCGAGCGCGGGCGGCGCTGGCGCTCTACGCCGACATGGCGGACATGGTCCGGCTGGGGGCCTATAAATCCGGATCGGATCCGGCGGTCGACGAGGCGCTGCGCTTGGCGCCGGCGATCGAGGCGATGTTGCGGCAGGGCCGCGATGACACTACCGGCTTCGACGACTCGTTTGCGCTGCTGCGGCAGGCGCTGGAGGCCTGATCCGGTGGCACGCGACAGGCTGGACCGGCTGCTATCCGTCCGGCGCCAGGCGGTTGACCTGGCAATCCGCACCCTCGCCGCGTGCATTGAGGCGGAAACCGCGGCGGGCGCCGCCGTGGCTGCGATTGATGCCGCGCTGCCGGTTGAGCAGGCGGCGGCGGATGGTCACCCGGAGACCGTGCAGGGGAGGGACCTCTATGCCGCCTGGTCGTCCGGCGCCAGGACACGCCGCGCCGCCGGGGTCGCGGCTCTGGCCCAGGCCCAGGCCCGAACCGAGGCCGCGCGCGCCGATCTTGCCGCTGCCCGAGCCGCGGCAAGGGCGGTCAGCGAATTGCTGGCGCGGCGGGCCGAGGTGGCACGTGCGGCGGCAGCCCGACAAGAGGGGCATGCACTCGACGACGTTGCGCGCGGCCTGTGGCGCGCCAGAGTGGCTGGAGACGGTGTGGCTGGGGACGGTGTGGCTGGAGGCGGAGCGGCTGGCGACGCTATTGGCGGCCAGCGCAATCATCACCCGACGCAGACGCTCCAGGCGGCCGCAGCGGAGGTGCATGAAAAGCCCGGTCACGCAGGTGGCACCGGTGTTCACGGCTATTTGCCCACCGCCCCACGCCTCTGACGGTAGAGCCTTGCCTACATCCGGGTCATGAACATCACCATGCCAGATCGATCGATGCCGTCCCAACAGTCGTCCAGGCACACCATTCTCGTGGTTGAGGATGACCTTCTGGTGCGTATGCCGATCGCCGAATTCCTCCGTGACTGCGGCTACACCGTGCTGGAGGCAGAGAACGCGCAGGAAGCGATGACCCTGGTGGATGCCGACGGGAGCGTTCGCCTGGTCTTCAGCGATGTGCGTATGCCGGGAGCCGTGGACGGCTTCGGGCTGGCGGAGTGGTTGCGCCAGACTCATCCCGATGTGCAGGTCCTGCTGACCTCCGGCTACAACAGCACGCGGCGCGTCCCGCAGGACATTGCCCGCGAGGCGCGTCTGATCGAAAAGCCATACTCACAGGCGCAGGTGGCAAGGAAGATCGAGCATCTTCTGAACGCTTGATGTTGCATTGCAAAACGCCAATAATGCGGACACTTGCAGGCAGGCTGGAGTTTTTTTGACTGCCCGCCACGATTTCGCCTTGTTTCAGCCATTTGGCGGCGCTTTAACGGCATGACAACAAAGTGGGCGTGACGATCGCGCCCGGACCACCTCACAGCGGCCGATCCACACGTCGTCATGCACCTGCCTGCGCCACCGGCCCCGAGCCGGACCAACCCGCCTGCACGCTCGCTGCTGAACATACTCAGCGTGGTGATGCTGGCGCTCGTCGTGGGATTCGTGCTGTTCGTCGCGCTCCGCTCACCCTTGAAGGACGACATTGCCTGGCTGCTCTATGTGGCGCGGCGCTGGATGGCAGGGCGCGAACTCTACATCGATGTGATTGAAGTCAATCCGCCGCTGATCATCTGGCTTTCTGCCATTCCGCTGGGGATCGCCCAGCGCCTTGGTTTCGACGTGCAGATGGTGACGATGCCGTTCTTCACGGCAGTGGTCTTGGCCTGCGTCTGGTGGAGCAGCACCCTACTGCGTTCAATCGGTGGCATTTTCGCGCACCGGTTGCCGGTGTTCACCGCAATGGCCGCCGTCTTCCTGCTGATCCCCGCGGGCGAACTCGGGCAGCGGGAGCATCTGCTGGTTGCGGCTTTCCTGCCCTACCTGATCCTGCTTGCCCAGCGCCTGGACGGGCGCCAGACCTCCGTCGTGGCCTCGATCGTCGCGGGGATCCTCGCGGGATTGGGCTGCGCACTGAAGCCGCGCTACGGTGCCATGTTTGCGGTTCTGGAATGTTTGGCACTGTTGTACGGGCTGCGGCCATGGCGGGTGATGCCGTTTGCCGCAGGCCTGACCGTGGCGGCCTATGCCGGGCTGGTGGCGCTGCTGTGCCCGGCCTATCTGCGCCACGCCGTGCCGATGGCGCTGGCGCTGTATGGCGCCACTGACGTGCCGATGCGGGACCTGCTGGCGGAAAGCGCGATGCTGATCGGCGGGATTGCCGTGGCAACGGTACTGCTTTGGCTGCGCCGGCGTCGTCCTGTCATCGATACATTGATGCTGAGCTTGCTGGTTTTCGCTGCGACCAGCACCGTGATCTGTTTCGTGGATGGCAAGGATTGGTTTTATCACCGGCTGCCGGCGACGATCACGACGATACTGGCGCTATTGCTGTGGATCACGCGGGAACTGCGCGACGCCCGGCCGCGCCGGATCGCCATCGCGTCGGCGGCGCTGGCGGCTGGCGTATTCTGCCTCAATTCCGCGCAGCGACTGCAGCCTGAGGTGCTCGCCGCGATCGAGCCGCGCACAACCACCGTCCAGCGGCTGGAAGGCATTATCCGCGCCGAACACGCGCACACCTATATTGCTTTCTCGGAATGGATCGCTCTCGGCTTTCCGGTGGTGAACGAGACGGGAGTCGCCTGGGCGTCCCGCTTCGACTCCATGTGGGCGCTGAAAGGGGAAATCTGGCGTGCCAGCTTCGATCCGACGGCAAGCCGTGAGTGGCCGGTCGCTCGCTGGGTGGCGCACGATTTTATTGCCGGCTGTCCCGATATCGCGGTGGTGGATACGCGGGAGACGACGAACTATCTGAAGGTCCTGCGGAACGCCGAACCGGCTTTTGCTCGCGCCTGGTCACGCTACCGGCAGATCGCGGCCTTCGATGGGCTGGTGGTGTATCGGCGCGGGAAGGGCGGCTGCCTCGACGTTTGGGTGGCGGCGGAGTCGTCGCGGCCGACCCTGCGGATGCGGTAGGGCCGAAGCAGGCCAGCGCGGTTTCCGCGGCCCGGCGGTTCGGGATAGACTGGCGGCCTAGCATAGGGAAGGAGAGTCGGATGAAGCGCCTGTTCGGTGGCGGCCAGGAGACGGCAGAGGATTTTCCGGTCCAGCTCAGTGAGGACGAGTGGCGGCGTAAGTTGTCCCCGGAGCAATATCACGTCCTGCGCAAGCATGGCACGGAGCGTGCCGGCACCAGCCCGCTCAACGCGGAGAAGCGCTCCGGCACCTTCATCTGCGCCGGTTGCGGCAAGCCACTGTTCGCGTCCGATACGAAGTTTGAGAGCGGGACGGGCTGGCCGAGCTTCTATGCGCCGCTGGATGATGCGGTGGCGACCACGGAGGACCGGAGTTTCTTTATGACCCGTACCGAGGTGCACTGTGCCGACTGCGGCGGCCACCTGGGCCACGTATTCCCGGACGGTCCGCGTCCGACCGGGCAGCGCTACTGCATGAACGGGCTCGCCCTGCAGTTCAAGCCGGCGGGGTAATGCTGGCAGCGCGCCAGCATCGCCTTCGCGGCGCGATCTGCTGCGTCCCTCAGGGGAGAGATTATAAGGCGCGGGTGGCAAGCCCGCGCCTGCAATGACGATCGGCAGTAGCCAGTCGTCCCGCGCAGCGCACCGACCGCCCGCGCCTGGTCGCTTCCACGCAGTGCGGATACGCTGGACGCAACGTGGGCGAGGGTTGCGGAAAGCGCCGCAATCAGCGCCGCCGTTGCTGCCGCAACGTATTACGCTTCTAAAATAACCCGCATGTACGACGCGATGGTGCGTTGTTGGTCCCACTGCCGCGGATAGCCCAGCGACACTTCATGGAACGCAACGCCTGCTTCCTCGAAGGTCTTGCGGATGTGCAAGTGGCCGAACACGACAGCACGTGCGCGAAATCGCTCCGGCCAGTCCTCGGTGCGGCGCGTGCCGCACCAGGGCGTAAAGCGCGGCACACGCGGCAGGCGCGCATGCGCCTGGCGCAGCGGGAAGTGATTGACCAGCACCGTGGCGCAGTCGTCCGGCAGTGCCCGCAGGCGCGCTTCCGTCAACGCCGCGCGCGCCGCGCACCATTCGATGCGGCTGCGGTATGGCGCGGGATGCAGCAGATACTCATCGGCGCACACGCTGTTTTCTGCCGCCGCCCAGGCGACCACGCCATCCAGCGGCACGTCATCCGGCCGGAATGAATAGTCGTATAGTGTGAACATCGGCACGATCATTGTTGGCCGCTCTGGATCGGGCCAGACCGGAAACGGATCCTCGGGTGTGATCACACCGTGCCGGCGCGCCAGCGCAACCAGCGCCTCATAGCGCGCTTCGCCGGCCAGGGCGCCGGGCGTGCGGCTGGTGGTCCATAGCTCATGGTTGCCTGGCACCCAGATCAAGCGAGCGAAGCGGGGGAGGAGATAGTCGAAGGCCAGTGTCAGATGCGCGTCGGTCTCGCCGACATCGCCTGCGAGGATCAGCCAATCCTCCGGGCTGGCACCGATCGTCTCCAGACGCTCGCGGTTCTTTGGATGTCCGAGGTGAAGATCGCTGATCGCCAGGAGACGCATCACCCCATGCTACCGCCCGGTGCGCAACGTCGCCAGTCCGCCACGACGTCCGCCACGACGTCCGCCACTGCGGCGTGACAGGCCCCGCCGCGCGGTGCAACACTGGCATTGATGACGATACGGCCACTGGCACCGGATACGATACGCGTTCGCTGGCTGCCGGTCGGTGCCGACAGTGCCCGCCACATGGCGCGCTGGCGTAGCATGCTTGATGCCGAGGAACTGGCGCGCGCCGACCGGTTCATGTTCGATCCCGACCGCGAGATCTTCACCGCCGCCCATGCGTTGGTTCGTACGGTGCTGAGCGAAGTAACGGGACGCCCGACCAGTTGGTGGCGCTATGCCAAGGGGCCATCCGGCAAGCCGCACCTGGCCGTGGGCGAGGATTTGGACAAGCTGCGGTTCAATATCTCCCACACCAGCGGGATGGTCTGTTGCGCCGTCGCCTGGCACGAGATCGGCATCGATGTGGAAGCATCCGATCGTCGCGTCGACCTCGCCATTGCCGACCGCTTCTTCGCGCCCGAGGAGGTGGCGCTGCTCCGCGCAGCCGTTCCGGCGCATCAGGTAACGCTGTTTTTTCGCTTCTGGACGCTGAAGGAAGCGTTCATCAAGACCACCGGCGAAGGGCTCGGCCGCCCGCTGGATTCGTTTTCCTTCGCGTTCGATCCG
>JAFEFW010000093.1 GCA_018240405.1 Pseudomonadota bacterium | reverse complement strand
GCGGAATGCACATTACCGGACGCTTCCTTCGATGCCACGACGACATCCGCGACTTGGCTCCGTGTCTGGTCGGCAACCTGTCGCATGGCCGCCGCATTCTGCTCAAGCGCCGCCGTGGCCGCCGCGACAACCTGCGCGATCGTGCCGACCTGCGCTTCGAAGTCGTCCGCGAGTCGGTCGAGGGTCCGACGCTTCTCCTCCGCCGCCAGGGCTTCCGCTGCCTCCTGCGCCCGCTGCAGGCGCTGCACTTCGATGGCGTTGTCCTTGAAGACCTGCACCGCCGCCGCCATTTCCCCTACCTCATCCACACGGCCAAGGCCTGGCACGTCGGTGGTGACGTCGCCCCGGGCGAGAGCGCCCATTGCGCCCTTCAGGCGTCCCAACGAGGCCGTGATATCCAGGCTTACCAGCCAGGCGACGACCAGCGTCAGCGCCAGAATGACGCCGCCGGCGCCGGCGAGCCTCCAGATCACGGACCGGAACGCGTCATCCAGATCATCGGTGTATGCGCTGACCAGGAAATTAATATCCCACGGCTTGAAGTAGGCGGCGTAAGCGATCTTGGGCACCGGCCGCGTGGCCCCGGGCCGCGGAAAGTCGTAGGTGATAATGCCGGTGTCGGCGTTGCGCAGCGTCTCCCAGGTCAGATCGGCAATATTACGTCCGTCGCTCGACCGCGAGGGCGACGCCTTGCCTTCCAGTTCCGGCCTCGTACCGTGCACGACCGTACGGTTGCCGCGGTCCTGCGCAACGATGTAGCCGGAGCCGCCGTCAACGCGGATCGAATGCGCGATGACGCGGAACCTTTCGAAGGCTTGTTCGCGTGTCAGTTCGTTCGCCGCCACCTGTTTCTCAAGGGAAGCCGCGATTCCGACGGCGCTCTCCACGACGGCCCGCAGGTTGTCGATCCGGTCATCCACCATGCGGGTGTGCAGGAACGTCGCGGCAAGGGTTGTGGAGATGATCAGCGCCAGCGCCGAAAGACCCATCAAGAGCGCGAGCTTTGCCTTGAAGCTGAGATAGCTGAAGACTTGCATCGAAACGGGTGCTCCCAGGGGCCTGACTCCCACTCTCGCATCGGAGCATTAACATCGCGTAAATGCCGACCAGCGCCCGGAACGCGCCATCCCAAGCGTTCAGCGAGACGACGGGTCATTGGCGCCGCGCGCCTGATTCATCTCCCCCGGTTGTCAGCAACGCGAATGCATACCATCCACTGTAGCGACGCAGTACGCGAACGGCGGCAAGCCGCGCCTGCATCGCCTGTCGCATTCGGTTGAGGATCAGAGCCGCTTGGCCGCACCATCATCCAAGACAAGCCGCCGGTACTGGCGCGGTCCGCCCACCGACCACTTCGACGGTGAGCGCTTCTTCAACCCTGGTGGCCATGGGCCGCGCGGCATCAAGGATCTGCTGCGCTGGCACTTGGGCGGGGGCAAGGTGCCATGGCCGTCCGCGCTGCCCAGCCCATTCCCGCCCGACCGCCCGCCGCTGCGCGTCGACGGCGGCGCCATCCGCGTCAGTTTCGTCGGCCATGCGACATTCCTGATCCAGGGCGGTGGCCTGAACATCGTCACGGACCCGGTCTGGTCGGACCGCGCGAGCCCACTGACGTTCCTCGGACCAAAGCGGCGCAATCCGCCCGGCATCGCCTTCGACGACCTGCCGCGGATCGACGCGGTGCTGCTGTCACACTGCCATTACGATCATATGGACCTCACGACGCTACGCCGGCTCTGGGACCGCGACCGGCCGCTGATCGTCACGCCGCTGGGAAACGACACGATCATCCGCGGGCGGCACGCTGCGATCGACGTGCTCGCAGCCGATTGGGGCGACACGATTCCGCTCGGTGGCGCAGCCCGAACCTCGCTCTTGCCGGCGCATCACTGGTCGGCGCGTCGATTCGGCGACCGCAATCACGCGCTGTGGTGCGCCTTCGTGATCGAGGGCCTTGGCCAAAGCATCTACTTTGGCGGCGATACCGGTTTCGCGGACGGGCGCCCGTTCCGCCACGTTGTGGAGCGCCACGGTTCGCCCGATCTGGCCCTTCTGCCGATCGGCGCCTATGAGCCGCGCTGGTTCATGAGCCCGCAGCACATGAACCCCGATGATGCAGTCATGGCCTTCGAACTCCTCCGCCCGAAGCACGCGCTTGGCTACCATTGGGGCACCTTTCGCCTGACCGATGAGGGCGCGGAGCAGCCGCGCGACGACCTCGCCACGGCGCTGGCGGCACGCGGAATCGCCGCGGAGCGGTTCCTGGCATTGCATCCGGGGCAGACGTGGACTTACGCGGCGGCCGGCTGACACGCTGGGTGCCGTCTTCTTTCAAACGTGCAGCCCAGGCGCCTCATGCCCGGTGCGGGCGACGTATTCCGTATAGCCACCGCCATACTGATGCAGCCCCTCCGGCGTCAGCTCCAGCACGCGGTTGGACAGCGCGGCCAGGAAATGCCGGTCGTGCGAAACGAACAGCATCGTACCCTCGAACTGCGACAGCGCGCCGATCAGCATTTCCTTCGTTGCAATATCCAGATGGTTTGTCGGTTCATCCAGCACAAGGAAGTTCGGCGGGTCGTACAGCATCAGCGCCATCACCAGCCGCGCCTTCTCCCCGCCGGACAGCACGCGGCAGCGCTTCTCGACATCATCGCCGGAGAACCCGAAAGCGCCGGCCAGCGCGCGTAACGAGCCCTGCGCCGCGTGCGGAAACGCATGTTCCAACGTTTCGAATACCGTGCGTTCGCCCTGCAGCAGATCCATGGCGTGCTGCGCGAAGTAACCCAGTTTCACGCTGCCGCCGAGCGTGACGGACCCAGCATCTGGTTCGGTTGCGCCGGTCACCAGCTTCAACAGCGTCGACTTGCCCGCGCCGTTGACGCCGAGGACGCAGCAGCGTTCCCGACGCCGCACCAGCAGGTCGAGCCCCTCGTAGATCACCCGGTTGCCGTAGCGCTTGTGGACGCCTCGCAGGTTCGCCACGTCGTCACCCGAGCGGGGCGCGGGACGGAACTCGAAGGCCACCGACTGGCGCCGGCGTGGCGGCTCGACCCGGTCGATCTTCTCCAGTTTCTTCACCCGGCTCTGGACTTGCGCGGCATGCGAGGCGCGTGCCTTGAAGCGTTCGATGAAGTTGATCTCCTTCGCCAGCATGGCTTGTTGACGCTCGAACTGCGCCTGCTGCTGTTTCTCGTTCAACGCGCGCTGCTGCTCATAGAATTCGTAGTCGCCGGAGAAGCCGGTCAGGCTGCCGCCGTCAATCTCGAGGATTTTGTTGACGACCCGGTTCATGAATTCCCGGTCGTGCGAGGTCATCAGTAGCGCGCCGTCAAAGCGCGCCAGGAACTGCTCCAGCCAGATCAGGCTTTCCAGGTCGAGGTGGTTGCTCGGCTCGTCCAGCAGCATGACGTCGGGGTTCATCAGCAGGATGCGGCCGAGCGCGACGCGCATCTTCCAGCCGCCCGAGAGGGCGCCGACGTCGCCGTCCATCATCTCCTGGCTGAAGCCCAAGCCGTCCAAGACCTCGCGCGCCTTGCCCTCGAGCGCGTAGCCGCCGAGTTCCTCGAAGCGCGCCTGCGCTTCGCCAAAGCGTTCCAGGATGGCGTCGAGGTTGTCAGCTTGGTCCGGGTCGGCCATGGCGTGTTCCAGCGTCGCCAGTTCGGCGGCGATGTCGCTGACCGCGCCGGCGCCGTCCATCACCTCGGCGACCGCGCTGCGGCCGGTCATCTCGCCGACGTCCTGGCTGAAAAAGCCGATGCTGACGCCGCGGTCGATCAGGATCTGGCCCTCGTCCGGCTCCTCCTGACCGGTGATCATGCGGAACAGCGTCGTCTTGCCGGCGCCGTTGGGGCCGACCAGGCCAATTTTCTCGCCTCTTTGCAAGGCAGCGGAGGCTTCGATGAAGACCAGGCGCTGGCCGTTCTGCTTGCTGATGGAGTCCAGGCGGATCATGCGTCCTCGGGAAGTAGAGCGGCGGGCTTATAGCAAGTTGCAGCGAGGGTGCACGGGGCTGGTTGGGCGGATGCGGTTGAGACTTGAGGATTGAGTTGAAGTCCGCCAGCGGGACAGCCTAATGTAGTCACCCATGACCACCGATACCGGAGACCCCATGCGCACCATCGCTCTGAAGGACGCCAAGGCCGGTTTCTCGCACCTTGTCGATGCGGCCATCAAAGGCGAGTTCGTGACGATCACGCGCCATGGCAAACCGGTGGCCGCCTTGGTGTCGGTCGAGGCTGCAGACATCGCCCGCAAGGCGATGGAGAAGAAGCGCCCAGGTCTTGTTGCTTACCTCAGGACGTTTCCAGGCGATGCGTTCGAGCGCAATCCCGCGCCGTCGCGGCCGGTCGATCTGTGAGCGGCTACCTGCTGGATACAAACGTTATTTCCATGCTGGCGCCGTCGCGGCCCGAAGCGTCGGGCGCATTTGTAGACTGGCTGGAACGCATGGACGCCGGCGGCAGCCTATTTCTGTCGGTCGTCACTATCCATGAGATTGAGAAGGGCATCGCGCTGCTGGAGCATAAGGGTGCCGCAGCCAAGGCGGCGAGCCTGAAGGTGTGGCTCGCGGGGCTTGTCGCTACCTACGACGACAAGATCATTCCGGTCGACACAGTAGCCGCGGCGCTGGCCGGGCAGCTTGAGGCCAAGGCGATTGCCGCGGGACATGATCCCGGCATGGCTGACGCGACGATTGCCGGTATCGCAAAGGCCCATGATGTTGTCGTCGTGACGCGCAACACGAGGCATTTTCAGGGTTTTGGGGTAGCAGTGCTGTCACCGGATGAGGCAACGCGGTCTGTGTGAGCGGGGGCGCCTGTGACGGCCGTTGGGACGCTCGCGGCGGTGTACCCCGAACTAGGGGCCGTCATGGCCGAACTCAAATGGCCCCGTTGGGTGGTAACCAGCCATCAGAGCACTACAGTGATAGGTGCCTTCTGGAGCGAGTACGATGCCATCGATTTCTACAACCGTAACTGAATGCGCCTTCGCTCGTCTGGTGCCCGAACTGCTCGTAAACGACGTCAATGCGAGCCTGCGTTTCTGGCGTGATCTATGTGGTTTCAGGGTCGCCTTCGACCGGCTCTATGAGGGCTTCGCGTACCTTGATTTGGACGGCGCACAAGTCATGTTGGAAGAGCGCGGCCGTAACCGAAACTGGATCGTCGGGCCAATGGAAACGCCCTTTGGACGGGGCGTTAACTTCCAGATTGTGGTGGGAACACTCGAGCCGATCTTGGCATCCCTCGGTGCCGCCAGTTGGCCGCTCTTCATGAAGCCAGAGGAGAAATGGTATCGGACTGGTGATGTTGAGAGCGGCGTGCATCAATTCCTAGTTCAAGACCCGGACGGCTACCTTATTCGATTTTCGGCTGGGCTGGGGCGGCGTCGAGCGCCCTAGCGAATGTCAGCTATGGGTCGGTAGCTGCCGAAGTTGTCCACCGTCGCGGCACCTGCTTCGCCACGCAAGGTAACAGACATTCGTAATGTTCGTTCTTGCCAGTAGGAGTCTACCCGCTGCCCCCTGTCCCATTGCCGCCCCTGCCCGCGCCACCTACACCCACCTCATGACGGTTATCTACATCGACGCCGACGCGTGCCCTGTGCGCGAGGAAATCTACCGCGTCGCCGCTCGCCTCGGCGTTGCGGTGCACGTCGTGTCCAATGGCTCCCGCCCGATCCGCGCCCCCGGCCTGCCGAACGTCCAGATGGTCGTCGTCTCCACCGGCCCTGACGCCGCGGACGACTGGATCGCCGAACGGATCACGCCCGCCGATGTCTGTGCGACCGCGGACATCCCGCTCGCCGCCCGGTGCCTGGCTGCCGGCGCGCGGGCGTTGGCCTGGAAAGGCCAGGAATGGACCAAGGACAACATCGGCGGCGCCTTGGCCGGCCGCGCGCTCAACCAGCATTTGCGCGAGACCGGCGTCGACACCGGCGGCCCTTCGGCCCTGACGCAGCGCGACCGGGCCGCCTTCCTCAACACGCTCGACCGTCTGGTCCAGGCCGCTCGGCGCGGCGCCCCGCCGTCCATCAGCCTCCGCGCGCCCGATGCGGGCTAACAGCCCGGATTCATAACAACCGCGCAGCGTCGCGTGGCCGCGCAACCGTCCGGGACCAGGACGCGCAAAAGCTACGCCCGTCGGCCGCTCCGGCTGGCGGGGTGGCGTGTCCACCGGCGTGATCGACAGGTAACATCGCCATCCAGCAGCGCAACGGGGGAAAATGCGTCATGAAATTCGGCTTCTGCGTCATGGCCGATATCGATGAGATCGGCTTCTTCAACCACGCCGAGACACTTGGCTACGACTCTGTCTGGGTCGCCGACAGCCAGATGATGTTCTCCGACGTCTACATGGTCTGCGCCCTGGCCGCCCAGCAGACGAAGCGGCTGCGCATCGGTCCAGGCACAGCGATTTGCGGCACGCGTATCGCCCCGGTGCAGGTGGCGGCGATGGCGACGCTGAACCGGATCGCGCCCGGCCGCGTCTTCCTGGGCATCGGCACCGGCAACACGGCGATGCGCACGATGGGCCAAAAGCCGATGAAGATGGCTGCCTTCGGGGAGTACCTGCGTGTTCTGCGCGGCCTGCTGAACGGCGAGGTCGTCGACTACGCGTTCGAAGGTCGCAGCCGCCCGGTGAAGATGCTGCGCCACGAGACGCGGTTCATGAACCTGCAGCCGAAAATCCCGCTGTTCGTCTCTGGCTTCGGCCCGCGCGCCATGGGCCTGGCGGGCGAACACGGCGACGGCCTGGTCTTTGCCATCCCGCCGCGCGGCGTACCGGTGCAGGAGGCGCTGGCTCACGCGCGCCAGGGTGCCGCGCGCACCGGCCGCAGCCTCGAGGGCTTTAAGAACGCTACGCTGACCAACGTGGCTCTGCTCTATCCGGGGGAGCGAGCCGACTCGGATCGTGTGAAACAAGCCGTTGGCCCAAACGTCATGGCCAGTGTCTACTATTTCTATGACGTGGTGCATGAGCGCGGCATCGACCCGCCACCGTTCCTGCAGCGCATCTGGAAGCCGTACTGCGCACTGGTTGAGCAGACGCCGCCGGAACATCGTCACTTCCGCACGCATGAGTACCACTACACCGACTTGCACCCAGGTGAGGCGGCGCTGATCGACGAGCAACTGATCCGTGACACCTGCCTGGTCGGCACGCCGGATGAACTGATCGAACAGATCCGCGCACTCGAGCGCGATGGGTTGCAGGAAATGGTGTTCGCCACAGGCAATAGCCACAAGTGGGAACTGGCCGAGCGGTTTGCGCGCGAGGTTATCACAAGAATTTAACGTATCAGGCGGTCAGCTCAGCCGAACACAACTTATACGCGGCATCATGCTCGAATAATCAACCTTATAGGCTACACTAAGCGGGTTGAATGTTGCGTAAAACGCAAGGATACAGGGGCGTCGTAACGAACGTCCCTGGTTCGGAGGGACGAGACGACGCGTGTCCGTCCGGCGGTATCATGACTGCACTCCAACAGATTTCTGCCACAGAGCATCATTGTCCGCTGGATGCAACGCTTTGGCGCCAGCTGCAGGATCTGGCCGTGGCGGAACGGGTCTCCGTTTCGGCGCTGTGCGCTGCGGGTCTTCTTGCAGTGCTGGAACGTGTCGTCGATACGTCCATCGGGATCTGTTGGCGGGAGAATGCTGCCTCTCGTCCCGAAGCCCGGGTGCCATGGCCAACCTTAGCGGACTTTACGGTTGGACCGTTGACGATCGCTGCGGCCGCTCGGCACTGCATGACCGGCACGCCGGCAGCCGAGCCGCACGAGCAACAATTCGGGCGCTGCTCCGGCGGCATGGAGGCATGGGGATTCCATTTCGACAGCGCCGCCATGCGGCAGATATCGACGTCCTTGGCTACAATGTGGGTTTGGATACGATCGCTAGGCGAAGATGCCACCGGCTGCCTGATTGTCAGTGTCCCCCCGGATGACCTGTCCCCTTGCAGGACCCGCGGTTTGATCGATGCATGGCTCTACCTGATGCGTGCCGCGGTGGAGCAGCCGGATGCGCGGCTCGACGCGTTGCCGGTTGCCGCCCGGCACCATCAGGTCGCCAATTGGCCCGATCTGGCGCCCGATTCCGACTGTGCCCTGGCCGACAACCCCGCGGATATGGGGGCGTTGTTCGAGGCAATCCTGATGCGCTGGCCGCATGCGCCGGCCATCGTCTGGCCGCAAGGCCGCCTGACATTCATGCAGGTGGCGGCGATCGCGCGCGCCATTGCCTCGTTGGCTCAATCGCACGGAATTTCGCCGGCCGACACCATCGCCGTCCGCATCGCCGGCGACGCTCCGCCTGGCAGCAGCGTGCTTTACCTCTGCGCGCAGGTCGCCGCGTTCAGTCTTGGCTGCGCGGTCATGCCGCTTGGGCAGCAGGTGCCCGCGGGCCAGGCCTGGGCACAGGTTGAGCGGGTGCAGGCGCGCTTCATCCTGTCAGCGACCGACGACCCGGACGGCGCCCCCGCATGGCTGCACGCGGTGCGCCCGGTCCGGATTGCCGGCTTTCCGCACGCCGGCATGTTCGTTCGCGGCGCGAGTACCGATCGTCCGGCCTCGTGTGGGACTGACCATCCGGCGGTCATCCTGACGTCGAGCGGCACGACGGGGACGCCGAAGACGTCGTGCCTCAGCCAGGCGATGATCCTGGGCTTCGTGCGCGGCCTCGTGGCCACCGGCACCTTCGTGCCATGTCCCACGCTGATCAACGCCAATATTGGCTTTGATATCATCCTGGCGGATGTCTGGGTGCCGTGGAGCCACGGCCAGCATCTTGTCGTGCTGGAAACTGACCGTCGAACGCCCGCCATTCTGGCGGCGGCCACCGCGATGGGCGCCGCCTTCACCAGCTTCAGTCCGAGCATTGCCGCGGCACTGCTGGACTCGGACCCGCACTGCCTCGCCCCATTCCGCGGCGTGCATGTCGCCGGTGAGGCGCTTTCGCTGCCATTGGCGAAGCGCCTGGAGGCGCTGGCACCCGAGACCCGGGTCGTCAACGGTTATGGTCCTTCCGAGACGGCGCCGCTCACCACCGTCTGGCCCGTATCCACGGCCGCGGAAGCCACCGTACCGCTGGGTCATGCCCTGCCCGGCTATCGCGTGCTGGTCGCTGATCCGCACTTGCGTCCTCTCCCCGCCCACTGGCCGGGAGAGTTGCTGATCGCGTCCGCCGCGCCGGCACTTGGATATTTTGATCCGGAAATGTCGGTGGGTGCTTTTGTCGAGGTGACGGGCCAGGCGCCTGGCCCCTTCTTCCGCTCCGGCGATTTTGGCTGGATCGACTCTCAGGGGCGCGCCCAGTTCATCGGCCGGCGAGACCGGCAGGTTAAGATCCGAGGCGTGCGGGTGGAGTTGAACGGTGTCGAGCACCGAATCCTGACCGTCTCCGGTGTTGCGGATGCCGCGGTTATCGCAACAGGCATCGACACCGCTGCCAGCGCAGTCATCGCCGTGGTTCAGCCGGCCAGTCGTCTACCGGACGGCACGCTGATTGAGCGGATTATGACGGAATGCCAAGCCTGGCTGCCGAGATCCGCGGTCCCGTCGCGCGTCATCCTGGTTGACACGATCCCAAAGGGTCCGTCCGGGAAGAAGGACTATCGGCAGTTGGCAGAGCAGTACCGGACAGCGGAGCCAGCCGGGGACGGCGGCACCGTGCCCGCTGACGGCTCTGTCGAGGCACGCCTGGCCACTCTGTGGCGGGACCATTTCACCGCGCTCGGCCGTCATTACAACGCGTTCCATGTCGAGGCCGATATGTTCGCATTCGGTGCGACATCCCTGGACATGCTCTCCATGGCGGAGCGGATCGAGACGGAATTCGGCGTCCGTATTCCGGACGAGCGAATCCTGCTGTCCGGAACGATCGGTGCGCAGGCGGAAATGATCCGCATGGCCCCGCTACCGGCTCCCGCAATCCGCCGCGATCGATTGACGTTGCGGCTGCTGCGCCCGGCCAACAGCACCGAACCGTCGCGGGGCATGATCCTGGGCCTGCCGGGTGTGAACGGCGCCGCCGGGCACATGGGTGTGGTCGCGGCCAACGCCCTGCCCATGTTCGATATCTGGGTGATGGCGGTCGATCTGGACGACCAGGACATGCTGCGGAACGACACCTGGCTGACGGTCGCGCACATGGCGGCCGACCGACTTCTACAGCGGGGTGGCCTCCGCCTCCGGGCGATGGTGGGCTTCTCCTTCGGCGGCTTCCTGGGCTGGCTCATCGGCCGGATACTCAGCGAATCCGGGCGCGACGCCACGCCGATCATCAACCTGGACGGCGTCATTCCGGATGCCGCCGTCCCCGGTTGGCGTCAGGCGGCGGCACGCTGGCTCATGCCGGATGCCACGTGCGCTACGCCGATGCTTCTGCTGCGGCGATCTGCGCTCGCGCCCTATGTTTCCCCCGCATCGACTGACGCCGCCTGGGCTGAGCTCGGCGTCCTGCTGACAACGCGGGCCGTTGGCACGTGCTGCCACATGGATCTTGCCCGTGCACCGGCGATCCGGGGTCAGGCGGAGGCAATGGCAACATTCGCCGAATTCGGGAGCTGTGCGCCAACGGCGGATCACGCAGCGTGTCCGGAGAGGACGCCCGGGGGCGTCCTGTTCGACTACCTGCGTCGGCGGGAGCCGGTCGACCCTGACGCGATCCGCCGCCTGTTAGCCATGCTGGCGCCCGGACCCGTCGACGTGGAGCTGGCCCGGGGCCTGATGTTCTTGGCCTTGTTGTCCGGCGATGCCGGCCTCGCCAGTTCAGTGATCAAGCGTATGGCCGAGGCGTCGCACGGATCTTCGGACGTTGTTTACGCCCAGGTGGCGCTGCTGGCCCAGATGCGCCAGACAGAGGAAGCCGAAGCCTGTGCGGCTGAATGGGCAGCGCGATCGGGGCGCGCGCCGCAGTCGCTGATTGCCCGGGCACGGCGCGTGCTGCCCCGTTCGATCAACTGGAATGAAGCGAGCGGGCTGTTTGGCGACCGCCTTGACGCTGCTTTAGACTTCGCGGCGAGCCATATCGGCCGAGCGTGACGCCGAACGTGTGGCGACGGGCCTCTGTCGGACGCGAATGCTGTCGCCGAATACACTTGGAAGCCAAGCCAGAACAGACCATTCAGATCGCCCCTACTTTCGGTGCGCCCTGCAATGACGACAACAGAAGCGGCTATGACTTCTGCTGCAACTGCGGCAGAACAGGTCAACTTTACGGGCCACTGGGTCGGCTTCCTCGCGATCGCGATTTTCGCCGCTGCCTATGCGCTGGTTTTCGTTGAGGAATCGATTCATCTTCGCAAGTCGAAGCCGGTTATTGTTGCCGCCGGCGCGATCTGGATTCTGGTTGGCGCCGCCTTTGCCAGCCAGGACTTATCGGACAAGGCCGCGGCGGCGCTGCATCACGTGCTGCTGGAATTCGCGGAGCTCCTGCTGTTCCTGATCGTCGCGCTGACCTACGTCAACGCGCTGCAGGAGCGGCAGGTGTTTGAGGCGCTGCGAAGCTGGCTCGTTCGGTCGGGCTTCAGCTATCGCACCCTGTTCTGGCTGACCGGAGGACTTGCCTTCTTCCTCTCGCCGCTGGCGGACAATCTGACGACGGCGCTGGTCATGTGCTCTGTCGCCACCGCCGTCGGCTACGCCGCCCCACGCTTTGTGACGGTGTCCTGCATCAACATTGTTGTCGCTGCCAATGCCGGCGGCGCTTTCAGCCCGTTCGGTGACATCACCACACTGATGGTCTGGCAGAAAGGTGTCGTCGCTTTCGCTGAATTCTTCGCATTGTTCATTCCGTCACTGGTGAACTTCCTCATACCCGCGGCGCTGATGCACGCTGCAATTCCCTCCGGTCGGCCGCCACCGAGCACGGAAAGGGTCTTGATGCAGTCAGGGGCCGTTTGGGTAATCGTGCTGTTCGGTGTGACGGTTGCGATGACAGTATGTGTCCACAGCTTCCTGCACCTGTCGACGGCGTTGGGCATGATGACCGGTCTCGGGCTGCTGATGCTGTATGACTTCATGCTGCAGCGTCGCGCGCGCCGGACCAGTACCAATCACTCATTCGAGGTTTTCCGGCGTCTGGCCGGCGTCGAATGGGATACCCTGCTGTTCTTCTATGGCGTCATGATGTGCGTGGGTGCGCTCGGTTTGCTCGGTTATCTGACGCTGGTCTCAGGCCTGCTCTACAACGGACTGGGTCCGACCACCGCAAACATTCTGATAGGCGTTGCGTCGGCCATCTTCGACAATATCCCGCTGATGTTCGCGGTGCTGACGATGCAGCCCGAGATGTCGCACGGGCAGTGGCTGCTGATCACGCTGACTGCCGGCGTGGGCGGCAGCCTACTTTCCATTGGATCCGCGGCAGGTGTGGCGCTGATGGGACAAGCCAGGGGCACCTACACGTTTGCAGCCCATCTGCGCTGGGCGCCGGCCATCCTGCTAGGCTATGCTGCCAGTATCGCCGTGCACATGTGGCTCAACCGCAGCCTGTTCTGAGCGCGCGGTCGATGATCACCGGATCACTTGCGGGCCGCCGCGGGACCGGCTGGATCAGTAGCCCCTCGCCCAATCCACCACGTTCTGCAGCGGCCGCCCATCCAACCATGCCCGCA
>JAFEFW010000092.1 GCA_018240405.1 Pseudomonadota bacterium | reverse complement strand
GGGCGTCGATCACGCCGACCAGCGGATAGACATGCACCCGGATGCCAAACAGTACAGCGCCGCTCGCCGGCAGGCGGCGCAAGGTCTGCCGCTCGACGCGCAGGTACAGCCGCTCACCGGCATTTTGCGGCGTAATCCCGGCGCCGCCATCGGTGCGCCATTTGCCGGTGGGCTGGAACAGCGCCGGATCGTCGACGATCGACCAGTTCAGCCGGCAGGCGATGCGGTCCGGCTTCAAGTGCTGCATGAACCGGTCGACCGGCCGGGAAAGCCGGTCGGCGTAGAGCGGCACCGGGCCGTGCACGGCGGCGAGCGGCTTGCCCAGTTTATCCGCCAGCCGCCAGCGGCTCGGGAAGCATAGCACGGCAGCGGTGAACAGCGGCCCGTCTGGCGAGTCCTGGATCAGGCACAGATCCTCCTGCACCAGGCGCCCGGCCAGTTCGAGCGGGTCGAGCGCCGGCGCCGTCAGCGACCATGTCTCGCCGGTCAGGTGGTTGCGCAACGTATCGCCGTCGCGGCTGAACCAGTCTGGGTGGTGGGCTGCCAAAGCACCGGCGACCAGTCCCAGTGTTTCCGCGCGGGCCGGATCCGATCCACGCATGGCGCCGAAGACGTCGCCATGCGCCTGGTCCAGCAGGCGGCGGCGCTCCGCCATCTCGGTCGGGTAGAGGGCGTCGATCTCGAACCAGGCCGCTTCCGGCGCCGTCGTCAGGTCCATCGACATGCGGTAGGGGCCGGGCTGGAACGGCAGGTGGATCTGTTCGGGCGGCAGGGGGCGCATGCGGCTCATTCCGTCAGGAAGGCGCGGATGACGGCGATCTGCGACGGGTCGAGCAGGGCCGGCGCGTGGCCGGTACTGGGCACCTCAAACACCGCGGCGCCGCTGGCTTCCATCCGGGCGGCGGTGTCGGGCAGCAGGATGTCGCTGTCGGCGCCCCGCAGCACCAGACGCGGAATGCGGATGCGTTCCCACAGCAGCCACAGATCGGTATCCACCGGCTCATGCCCACGCTGCGGTGCCGCGATGCGCGGATCATAGTGCAGCGCGAACCCGCCCTCGGGTCGCAACCGCGCGGAGTTGCGCGCCATCTCCGCCCAGTCGGCGTCGGTGAGCGGTCCGAACGGCGCGTGCACCAGGCGCAGCAGGCGCTCAACGGCATCGAGGTCGGCAAAACGCTGCATCACCGGTGAGTCGGCCGAGGCGACCAGATAGTCGCGGATCCGGCGCAACGCGTCCGCGGGGATGAACGGGCCGATATCGTTCAGCACCAGGCGCCTGATCGGGTTGCCCGGCGCGGCGGCGATGATCATGCCGCAGATGCCACCCAGCGAGGTGCCGACCCAAGTGACCGGGCCGTCGATACGGCCGAGCAGGTGCGTCAGCGCGACAACATAATGCTGCGCCTGGTACAGCATCGGGTCATCCAGCCAGTCCGACGCACCACGCCCCGGCAGGTCCGGGCAGATGACGCGAAACCGGTCCGACAGCGCGGCTGCCAGTCGGTCGAAATCGCGGCCGTTGCGCGTCAGGCCATGCACACAGATGACAGAAGGCGCGGCCGGATCACCCCATTCGTCGAACGCGAGGCGGTAGAACCGCCCGCCCAGCCAGTACCGGACCGACCCGGGGCGGGGACGGGAGGTCAAATCACTCCCTTCTCCTTCAGTGCCGCGATCGCCTCGGCATCCAGCCCAAGCCGCTGCGCCAGCACCGCGTCCGTGTGTTCACCCAGCAACGGCGGTGCCAGCCGGTAGTCGGCCGGCGTCTCCGACAGCTTTACCGGGTTGGCGATGACCTTCACCTGCTTGCCGGAACTGTGCGCCATCTCCAGCACCATGTTGCGGGCGAGGATATGCGGGTCGTTGAACACCTGATCCAGCTTGTTGATCGGGCCGCAGCCGATCTTCAGTGCCTCCAGCTTTTCAATCCACCACGAGGTCGGGTGCTGCTGCATCACCGGCGTCAGCGTATCCGTTACCAGTTGCCGGTTGCCGACCCGGGCGGCATTGGTGGCGAAGCGCTCATCCTCCAGCAGATGCGTCAGCCCGAAGGCCTCACAGAAGCGCTTGAAGGTCGGGTCGTTGCCGACCGACAGCACCATGTGGCCGTCCTGCGTCGGAAACACCTGGTACGGCACGATGTTCGGGTGCTGGTTGCCCAACCGCGGCGGGTTCTCACCGGTCGCCAGGTAGTTCATCCCCTGGTTCGCCAGCCACGCCACGGAGGTGTCCAGCATACCGATATCGATCTGCTGGCCCTGGCCGGTCAGGTCGCGGTGGCGCAGCGCGGCCAGGATGCCGATACAGCCGTACAGCCCGGCGAACAGGTCCGCCACCGGCACGCCCACCTTCTGCGGCAGCCCGTCCGGCTCGCCGGTCAGGCTCATGACGCCGCCCATGCCCTGGATCAGGCTGTCATACCCCGGCCGCGGCGCATACGGCCCGGTCTGGCCAAAGCCGGTGATCGAGCAGTAAATCAGCCGCGGAAACCGGGCATGTAACTGCTCATAGCCCAGCCCATACTTGGCCAGCGCGCCAACCTTGAAGTTCTCGACGAGGATATCACACTGCGCAATCAGCTTCAGTGCGATCTCCTGCCCTTCCTTCTGGCCGATATCCAGCGTCACCGACTGCTTGTTGCGGTTGACGCCGACGAAATAGGCGCTCTCCTTCGTTCCCTCCATGTAGGGCGGAGCGAAGCCGCGCGTATCGTCACCAGCGCCCGGACGTTCAATTTTGATCACATCTGCGCCAAGATCGGCCAGCATCTGCACACAGGTCGGGCCCGCCAGCACGCGGGTGAGGTCGAATACGCGCAGGCCCTTCAGCGGGCCGGTCGGGTCGGTCATGGCGTTCTCCAGGGGCCGGTTGCACAGGGCCGGCAGTGTCCGGCGGCATCATAGGGCGGTCTAGGTGAACAACCAAACCCGTGCTAGCGTGTGCCACGTCACCGCGAATGAAACATCAAAAGAATGATACAGGGGAGTATCGAGACCCGGCGATCCTGGCATATCGCCCTGCTGACGCTGGGGATCCTGTCGGTCTCCTACGGCGCGCCGCTGCTTATTGTTGTTGGATTGAAACAGATACAGGTGGCGATGGACACCGACCGCGCCGTGCTGTCGCTGGCCAGCGCGCTGGTGTGGATCGGCAATGGCCTGGGCGGCATCCTGATGGGCTGGCTGGCCGACCGCGTCGGCCTGCGCAAGATCGTCATGCTGGGCGTGGTGATGATGGCCAGCGGGCTGGCGCTGTCCAGCCTCGGCTCCGTCTGGGCGCTTTATGTCGGGCACGGTGTGCTGATCGGCTTCCTCGGCAATGGCGCGATCTACGCCCCGCTGCTGATCTATGTCAGCCGCTGGTTCGACCGCAGGCGCGGCACGGCGCTGGCGTTGATCTCCTCGGGCCAATACATCGCCGGCATCGTCTGGCCGACGCTGATGGAGATGGGCATCGCCCGCTATGGCTGGCAGACGACGATGCTCATTTTCGCCGCCATCGTGTTGGCGCTGCTGCCTCTTCTAGTGCTGTTGCGCGCGGCGCCGGAGCCGCTGACCGCGGGGCCGGCCGCGGGCGCACAGTCGGCCGGCAACCGCGTCCTGGGCATGACGCCGAATACCGCCATGGTAGTGATCTGCATCGCCAGCTTCTGCTGCTGCGTGCCGATGGCGCTGCCGGCTTCGCACCTGGTGGCATTCTGCGGCGACCTCGGCATTCCCGCCACCCGCGGCGCGATGATGCTGTCGGTGATGCTGGGCAGCGCCTTCATCTCGCGCCAGTTCTGGGGCGCGTTTGCCGACCGCTACGGCGGGCTGCGCACGGTGCTGGCGGGATCGGCAGCGCAGGCGGTCTCGATCGGCGCCTTCCTGCTGACGCAGAACGAGGCTGGGCTGTTCGCCATCGCCGCTGCCTTCGGCCTGGGCTTCAGCGGCATCATCCCGGCCTACTCGGTCGCCATCCGCGACCTGTTTCCGTCACGGGACGCGTCCTGGCGCATCCCCACCGTCCTGTTCACGGCAATGTCGGGAATGGCGTTCGGCAGTTGGTTCGCCGGGCGTATCTACGATATGTACCTGTCCTATACTTACGCCTTCGGCCTGGGCGTGGCGTTCAACCTGGTGAACGTGGCGCTGATCGGCTTTCTGGTCAGCCGCATGGTCGACCGCCGCAGCCGGCGGTTGTCGGTCCGGGTCGCGGAGTAGCGGCGCGGCGCGGGCGCCCGGCCTACCGCCTACCCTGCCGCGGCTGCCGGTGCGGCCCCTCCCGCAGCGCCGCGGCGCAGCAGCGCCAGCATCAGCAGCATCCCCGGCACCGCTGCGCCCATGCAGACGGTATAGAACAGCGTCCAGCCGAGGCTGGCCGCCATCACCCCCGACACCGCGCCAATCGTATGGATCGCCAACTGCGGCACCGAGGACAGCAGCGCGTACTGTGTCGCCGCGAACTCCCGCGCGCACAGCGCCGACAGGAACGTCAGGAACGCGGCATCCGCCATGCCCTGCGCGAACGCCTCGGTCGCCACAGTGCCATACAGCATCCAGGTGTTGCCCGGCGTCAGCGACAGCAGCACATACATCGCCATGGCAATGGTCTGTGCCCAGCCGGTCAGCAGCAGCGCCTTGCCCACGCCGATGCGTGCCACCAGCCAGCCGCCCAGGGTGATCCCGGCGAGCGTACCGCATAACGAAAACGGCCCGATCCCGGCGATCGTCGCCTTGTCAAAGCCCAGGCTGCGGTAGAACGGCGCGGTCATCAGCCCGGCCATCGCCTCGCCAAGCTTGAACAGGGCAACGAACGCCAGCACCAGCCAGGCAAAGGGCCGTACCAGGAAGCTGCGGATCGGCTCCACCACCGCCGCGCGCAGTCCGGGCCGCGGCGCGGCGACCGGCGCGTCCTCCCGCGGCGCCGCCAGGGTCACCAGCACACCGACGCCGACCAGTGCCGCGGCACCCGTCAGCGCCGCGTGCCAGCCGACCAGGCTGGCCGCGCCGATGACACCCGTGGTGGCGACCAGCATCGCCAGCCGATAGCCCCAGACGTAGACCGCCAGCGCCAGACCCTGTTGCCGCTCCGGAAATGTCTCGATGCGCCACGCGTCGATCGCAATGTCCTGCGTCGCCGACATCACCGCGACAGACGCCGCGGCGGCAAACGCGGCCAGCGGCAGGCGCGCCGGATCCGACCATGCGAGCAGCAGTGCTGCGGCGCACAGCAGCGGCTGCACCACCAGCAGCCAGCCACGCCGCCGCCCGAAGCGCGCGCCCAGACCGAGCGGCGGCGCCTGGTCCAGCACCGGCGACCACAGGAACTTCAGCGAGTAGGCGAGGCCGATCCAGGCCGTCAGTCCGATCACGGTCAGCGCCGCGCCGGCATCGGACAGCCACAGCCGGAAGGTAAAGCCGGACAGCGGCAGCGGCAGCCCGGCCAGGAACCCATACGCCGCCATCACCACCAGGCGGCGATCCACCCTCGCCACGTCTAGCTCGGCAGGTTCGCGTCTCCGCGACCGAGCGGTCGTTGCATGGTGACGACGTCGATCCAGCGGCCGAACTTGATGCCCACCGCCTTCATCGTACCAACCATGTGGAAGCCGAGACTCGCATGCACGCCGATGGAGCCGACATTCTCCGAATCGCCGATGACCGCGATCATCTGCCGCAGACCCTGTGCCGTCGCGAGTTCGATCAGCTTCGCCACCAGCGCCTTGCCGACACCCTGGCCACGCACGTCCTCACGGACGTAGATGCTGTCCTCAACCGCGAAGCGGTAGGCGGAACGTTCACGGAACGGTGCATAATAGCCATAACCCAGCACGCCGGTGGCGTCGCAGGCGACCAGCCAGACATAGCCGTTGCTGACGACCTTATCGAAGCGGGCCTGCATCTCCTCGACCGAGGGAGGCTCCTCCTCGAACGTGCCGGTACCGTGCAGCACGTGGTGGGCGTAGATGGCCTGGATGTCGGGGACGTCAGAGGCTGTTGCGTTGCGAATGTCCATGCCTGTTCGTACTCTCTCCGCCGCTGACATGATACGGCTAAACGCCGGCCTTGGCGACACGCTGCGCTGCGGATGAGTCGCTGCGGCCGGCGGCTGCCGGGCGGGGCTGGCGCTGGTCGCTGCACCGGTCGTCCGGGCGGCGACCGAAGTGGCCTGACGGTGCAAGCCAGGCGTGCGGACGACCGCTGATCCGAACGTTATCGGTTCAACTACGGATATGTAACCAACATTTTGATTGGTTCTCGGGTCTGTATCCGACATACTTCGCCTGTAAATCGAGTGGTGGCCGAGATCATGTCGGCCTCGCGGATGCCGTTTCTGAATGTTGCCAACGGGCGAGCACACCGCAGGGTGCGAAATGGGCGCATCCGTGATATCAACCTGGGCGGAGCGCTGCGACGGCCTGGCCACAACCAGGACGCGTCCGGCGTTGCACGACGTGATGATTGAAGGGTTCGAGCGTGGACATTTCTGACGGACATCTGCCTGGGCCGCTGAGCACCAACCGCTCTCCCAATCAGGTGGCCCCGGCGGGTGATGGCGGCGGAGCCGGTGCTGGAATGTCCTCGGCCGGTGGTGGCGCCGGCGGCGGCCCGATCCATCCGCGCCTGCTCGCCATGATGATGGCCGCCCGCTACTACGGCCTGGAACTCGACCCCGGCGAATTCCGCCTGGAACCCGGGGACACCGTGCCGACGGCCGCGGCGCTATCGAAATGGGCGCAGAATTCGGCGATGTGGGCGCGGGCGCTGCGGCTGCGCTGGAAGCACCTGTTCAGTGTCACCGGTGCCGGCCCGGTCGTGCTGCTGTTCAATGACGGCTCGGCGGGCCTGCTGACCGGCTCGAACGTGGAGACCAAGATCGTCTTCGTCCGTGACCCGCGGGCGCCGGATGCCGATCCGCCGATCCCGGTCGACGAAATGCGGCTGATGGAGGTCTGGAGCGGTGAGGCCATCCTGCTGCGGGCCGACCGCTCACAGAATGAGGCCGATCCCCCGTTCACCCTGCGCTGGCTGTTTGGCCTGGTGATGAAGCAGCGCAAGGCACTGCGCGACATGCTGATCGCCTCGTTCTGCATCAGCATGCTGACGATCATCCCGCCGCTGATCGCCATGCAGGTGTTCGACCGCGTGATCGCGCACCACAGCTATGCGACGCTGTTCTTCATCTCTGCCGTCGTTGCCATCCTCATCTTCTACGAAACACTGCTCGGCTATGCCCGTCGATTGATCATCGTCGTGCTGGGCGCACGCATCGACGCAACGTTGAACATCCACGTCTTCAACCGGCTGATCCGGTTGCCGCTGGACTATTTTGAGCGGCATCCGGCCGGTGAGACGATGTACCGTGTCGGCCAGATCAACGCGGTGCGGCAGTTCATCACCGGCCGGTTGATGACCACGATCCTCGACCTGATCACCCTGGGCGTGCTGCTGCCGTTCCTGTTCTACCTGAACGCGACGCTGGCCTGGATCGTGCTGGTCTGCGCCACCTCGATCATGCTGATCATCCTGGCCTTCCTGCGCCCGGTGCGGCTGATCTTCGGCAAGGTGATCCGCGCCGAGACGGAGCGTAACGCGGTGCTGGCGGAGTCGATCTTCGGCATCCGCACGGTCAAGTCGCTGGCGCTGGAACCCCAGCGCAAGGCGCTGTGGGATGAGAAGGTCGCCGAAGTTGGCAAGTGGCGCGCCGAGCTGGGCAAGATCTCCAACTGGCCGCAGACGCTGGTGACACCATTCGAGCGGTTCATGTGGATCGGTATTCTGCTGGTGAACGCCTACCTCGCGTTGACCGAGGGGCAGGCCTACCAGGTCGGCAGCATGATGGCGTTCATGATGCTCTCCCAGCGCGTCAGCGCGCCGCTGGTCGGCCTTGCCCGCCTGGTGGAGGACTGGGAAGAGATCGGCTCCGCCATGGGGCAAGCCGGTGAGGTGTTGAACCGGCCCCTGGAGCTCGACTCCGCTTCGGGCGGCATCCGGCCGAAATTCGCCGGCGCGGTGACGTTCGAGGATGTGACCTTCACCTATCCGGGCACCAAGATCCCCGCGCTCGACCGCGTCACCTTCTCGGTGCCCGCAGGCTCCACACTGGGACTGGTCGGCCGCTCCGGCTCCGGCAAGTCGACCGTCACCCGCCTGCTGCAGGGCATCAACCGTGAGTATTCCGGCTTCCTGAAGATCGACGGCGCCGACTTGCGTGAGATCAACCTGCGCCACCTGCGGTCCAGCTTCGGCGTCGTGCTGCAGGACAACTTCCTGTTCCGCGGGTCGATCCGGGAGAACATCCTGGCCGGCCGGCCCGGACTGACGCTGGAGGATGCGATCCGCGCCGCCCGCCTCGCCGGCGCCGAGGAATTCATCGAGCGGATGCCCAACGGGTATGAGACTTATATTGAGGAAGGCTCGCCCAACCTGTCCGGCGGACAGCGCCAGCGGCTTGCCATCGCCAGAGCGCTGATCACCGACCCCAGGCTGCTGATCCTGGATGAGGCGACCAGCGCGCTCGACCCCGAGTCAGAGGCGCTGGTGAACGCCAACCTCAACCGTATTGCCCGTGGCCGCACGATGTTCATCGTCTCGCACCGCCTGTCGTCGCTGGTCGACTGCGACAACATCCTGGTGCTGGAACGCGGCAAGGTCATGGATATCGGTCCGCACGCCGTCCTGCTGGAGCGCTGCGCCATCTACCGCACGCTCTGGAACCAGCAGAACCGCCATCTCCATCCGGAAAGCTCAGGCCATGCCGCTCTTGCCCCGACCCTCCTCCAAGGCAATTAGTCCTGTGGTGGCGGATCGCAAAGATCCGACACTGCCGGCCATCCTGGAGTACCAATCGCCTTCGACGGCGATCATCAATATGCCGATGCCGCTGATTGCGCGGAACATCACCATGACGATCGCCAGCATGATCGTCGCGCTGCTGGTTCTGGCTTCGGTGGTAAAGGTGGATCAGGTCGTGGTCGCCCAGGGCCTGGTGATCTCCAAGGCGCCAACGCTGGTGGTGCAGCCGCTGGAAACCTCGATCGTTCGTTCGATCGAAGTCAGCGTCGGCGACACGGTGCATGCGGGGCAGGTTCTGGCGCGGCTGGATCCGACCTTCGCCACAGCCGATCTTGGGGCCCTGACCGCGCAGGTTTCGACCTTGCAGGCGCAGGCCTCGCGCATGCAGGCGGAACTCGAGAACCGGCCGTTCACCTATAGTGGCATGGACCCGAACCTGACCTTCCAGGCGGCCGTCTATGCGCAGCGGCAATCCGAGTTCAACTTCAAGATGGAGAACTACCGCCAGAAGGCGGAGAGCCTGGCCTCCACGATCCAACGGGCCAAGGCCGACATCACGAACTACACGGACCGCCTGCAATACGCGAAGACGCTGGAGGACATGCGCCGCGACCTGGAGCGAATGAATGTCGGCTCCAAGCTGAATACGCTGGCCGCCCAGGACAACCGCGCCGAAATGCAGCGCTTCCTGGACAATGCCCGGGACATGGCGAACTCGTCGCAGCGTGACCTTGCCGCCCTGATCGCGGAGCGCAACGCCTATGTGCAGAGCTGGCACAACGACGTGGCGGAGAAGCTGACCGATGTGCTGCAGAAGCTGTCCGACGCGCGTGAGCAGCTCAACAAGGCCCAGCTCCGCCGCCAGTTGGTCGAGTTGCGGGCCGAACGTGACGGCACCGTCCTGACCATTGGCAAAGTGTCGGTCGGGTCCGTGTTGCAGGCCGGCGAGCAGTTCATCACCATCGTCCCGGCCGACGCACCGCTGGAGGTCGAGGCCAACATTGCCGGCCGCGACGACGGACACGTGCATGTCGGCGACCCGGTGTCGATCAAGTTCGACACCTTCCCCTACACGCAGTATGGCTTGGCCTACGGTGTGGTGCGGCTGGTCAGCGCCAACAGCTTCAACCCGCAGGAAGACCAGCGGAACCCCACCGGCTCTGTCCCGGTCTCGCAAAACAGCGGGGAAGTCTACTTCCGCTCCAGGATCACCCTGGATAGGATCGACCTGCACGACACGCCGGCTAATTTTCACCTCGTACCCGGTATGCCCGTCACCGCCGATATCCGTGTCGGCCGGCGGACGCTGATCGCGGCGGTCCTTAACAAGATCGTGCCGCTGGCCACCGAGGGAATGCGGGAGCCTTAAGCTCCCGCTCACTTCAGTCTGGACCCAGGTTCATGGCGTTACTTGATAAGCTTACGACCGGTTTTTCGCCCGCGGCGGCGCTGCGCAGGGCGCTCAAGATGCAGGAGGAGGGGGACGTCAAAGGCGCCTTCCCCCTGCTGTCGAAGGCGGCGCGCGCCGGCATCCCGGAGGCGGAATTCCGCATTGGCCGCAGCTATCTGGAAGGGGCGGGTGTGCCACCCAGCCGCACCGAAGGCGTGCGCTGGGTCGAGCGGGCCGCCGGCAAAGGCTACGTGGAGGCGCAGGCGCTGCTGGCGACGCTATGCCTGCACGGCATGGGGTCCGGCGGGGCCGAGGCCAGTCCGGCCGGCCTGTTCGGCAATCAGGCCGCCGGCGGCCAAGCCGATTTCGAGTCCGCAGCGAAATGGGCTCGGCTTGCCGCCGAGGGCGGGTCTGCCGAAGGCCAGGCGGTTCTTGCCTATATCCTGACCAACGGTCCGGACTCGCTGCGCAACGTCGCCGAGGGTGACGCCTGGTACAAGAAATCGGCCGACGCCGGCTGTCCGCAGGGCCAGCTTGGCTACGCTCTGATCCTGGCGCGCGACACGACAAGTCCGGAAACGCGGGCGGAACTGTTGCGGCATCTCAGCGAGGCAGCTGACAAAGGCCTCGCCACCGCATTGTACCTCTGGGGCATGGTCAACGAACGCGGCATGGGTGTGCCGCAGGATCGGGCGAAGGCCGCGCAGTCCTACCGGCAGGCGGCGTTGAAGGGCCATCGCGGCGCGCAGGCACGCTGGGGCTACGCCCTGATGGAAGGCAATGGCGTCGAACCCAACCAGACCGAGGGCGAGTCCTGGCTGCGCCGCGCCGCGCTGGCTGGCGACGCCGAGGCCGCGGCGCTGGTGGGCGACATCTATGCCAAGGGCGGCGCATTGCCGCCGAACTATGCCGAGGCGGCCATGTGGTTCCGCCGGGCGGCCGATGCCAAGCACCGCGGCGCGGCCCGGGCGCTGGCGATGCTCTATCTGACCGGCGCCGGTGTGCCGCGTGACCACGACGAAGCCGCGCACCTGTTCCGCATCTCGGCCGAAGCGGGCGACGGCAACTCGCATGTCGACCTCGGCAACCTGCTGCTGAAGGGCCATGGCAGTGAGACGGATTCGATCCGCACGCGGGAGTGGTTCGAGCAGGCAGCCGCCTCCGGCGATCTGATTGCCGCGTTCAACTTCGGCGTTTGCCTGGCCGAGGGCGTTGGCATCGAGCGCGACGACCGCAAGGCGGCCGAGTGGCTGCGCCGTGCGGCGGACGGCGTGGTGAACGCGCAATATTGGTACGGCCGCATGCTGGTCGAAGGCCGCGGCGTCGAAGCCAATGCCGAGGAGGGCCGAGCCTGGATCACCAAGGCGGCCGATGCCGGCATGATCGAGGCCGAGGTGATGCTGGCCGATATGATGCTGACCGGGCGTGGCGGCGCGAAGGATCACGCGGCGGCGCTGGCGCTGTTCCTCAGAGCCGCGGAGCGCGGCCATGTCGGCGCCATGTTCGCGGTTGGAGCGATGTATGGCGGCGGCCATGAGGTGCCGATGGACCGGGTCGTGGCCCAGCGCTGGTTCGAATCGGCCGCGGAGCGCGGGCATCCCTATGCGCAGATGATGCTGGGGCGTTACCTCGCTCGCAACCTGGCCGGTGTCTACGACGTCGAGAAGGCGCGCCGCTGGCTGGAACGCGCGCTCGCCCAGGGCATGCAGGACGCCAAGGCGGACCTCGCCGCGCTGCCGCCCCCGCCGCAATCCGACTCGCGGGAGGTTGCGACGCAGGTCGCCGGTAACTGATCGGATGCCCGGTTCGAGGCATTGGCGTTACGTCAGGAGCATGGCGCAATAGTTTCGGTGGGTGCGCCATACTCCTGCTATCGTGGCCGGACTTGGCCCGGCTATCGACGATTTGGCGTCATCTTCAGGAGTTCTGCGGGTTTGCCAGAAAAGGTCGTCGGCGGCCGGGACAAACCCGGCCGCGACAATGAACGGCCATACCGTCCTCTGCTGACGCTTATGTGGCCTGGCCGACCCGTCAGCATAAGCGGCAACGGCCGTGCGATGACGCCATACGCCGCGCCATCCACCCCGACGCAAGGCGGACCCTGCGCGTGACCCGGCGTACGGCGCCGCTGCCGTCCCGGACGGAGCAGTCACGCGCCGAACTGGCGCACGCCGCCGTCATGCAGGGCCGGGCCGCGCTCGCGGCACAGGATTCCGAGACGGCTGTCCGATGGTTTGACCGTGCGCACCGGTTGGTTCCGGCGGATCCGAATGTGGCACTTTCGTTGGCAAGCGCCTGCCTGAGCACCGCTCCGGCACGTGCCGCGGCGCTGTTCCGCGAGATCGCCGAACGGCATGACGTCCGCCATGCCTGGCTTGGACTGGCGGCGGCTGAACTCCGCCTGTCCGGGCCGGCCGCCGCCGCGCAGCCGCTGGCCAACGCCTTGTCGGGGCACGCCTTCCTTCCCGACATGGCGTTGCTGGCACGGCAGATCGCCGAACCGCCCATTG
>JAFEFW010000091.1 GCA_018240405.1 Pseudomonadota bacterium | reverse complement strand
ACCCCTGCCACCCGATGGGTTTGGCACGATCAGCTCGGTGCCGTACCGGCCTCCCGGCCGGGCGCGGGTGCCGTAAAGCAGGGGCGTGGTGAACGGGATCGCCACGCCGCGTTCCAGGAATGTTGCTGGATGGTACTGGTGGATGATGAGGTTCGGCCGGTCACTCACGGCGATCGTGCCGTCGAAATCGGCGAGTTACTCGCGTCGGGAGGGGGCGGCGCTGCCATGACACAGCTTAGCCGCCAAATCCTTTCCGAAACGTTAAGTCCCCGCCGGCGGCAGTAGCGGCGCCCGTGGTTCGTTTGATTGGGCTACACCGCCCGGACCAGCGGCAGTTTTGTGCCGGTGATCTGCCGTTCCGCCAGCACCTCGCCACGGAACCGGAACAGCTTTGCCGGCCGGCCCCCGGTGTCGGTGGTGACGCCACCGGTTTCCTCCACCAGGTCCTGCTGGTCGATCAGGCGGCGGAAATTCTGCTTGTGCAGCAGCCGGCCGCCCAAGGCCTCCACCGTCCGCTGCAGTTGCAGCAGCGTAAAGGTCGGCGGCATCAGCTCGAACACCACCGGGCGGTACTTGATCTTCGCGCGCAGCCGGGCAACGCCGGTGGCCAGGATCCGGCGGTGGTCATGCTGCATCGGCCGGCCGAGCGCAGCGGTAAGCGCATCGGAAAGGCCGCCCGCATGACCGGGAGCTTCCGCGACCAGCCCTGCCTCCCACAACAGCTCATAACGCTGCAGCACCAGCTCTTCGTTCCACTTCTGGCCGCCCAGGCCGAAATTGATCTCCACCCGCCGGGTACGCGCCCGGACAGTGCCCGGGTCGCCAGCCGCTTCCGCCCAGTGCAGCAATGCCGGCCCGAGCACGGTTTCGGCCAGCGCGGTATTGGTGCAGCGTAGATCTTCCCAGGGAAAAAACCGGTACCAGGGCGTCCAGGACGCGTCCCAGGCACCACCGGCCGGTGCCTCCCGCGTCAACCCGAGGTAGCTAACCGAGACGGACCTGCCGAGCGCCTCCTTCTTCCGGTCGAGATCGGCGAAGGTGTAGAGTTGTTCGACGTAGCCCAGCGGATGGCGTGTCTGCGTCTCCACCCAGGCGCGCAGGCCGGCTTGCAGGGAGCGATGACCGGGCTCGAACGGCCCGGCAGGCAGGGCTTCGCCGTGATCGATGGTCAGCACGCGCGGCTCCCCGTCGGTGACCGCCACGATCACCGCCGTCAGCTCTGCAGCAATCCCCGCGTTGTCACCGTCCGCTCGCTGTCGATA
Source organism: Pseudomonadota bacterium (assembly GCA_018240405.1). Lineage (GTDB taxonomy): Bacteria > Pseudomonadota > Alphaproteobacteria > Acetobacterales > Acetobacteraceae > Rhodopila. The sequence goes on along the minus strand of JAFEFW010000091.1, from coordinate 11,431 downwards.
CATGCGGCCTTCTGGCACAGGCGAACGCATTTGCGCCATGGCAGTTTCTTGACGCGTCAGTTGCCGCCCTTCAAGCCGCTGTCCCGGATCGCCAGGGTGGCGCCGACCATGGCGGCGCCGGTCGCCATGCTCATGATCGCACTGCCGATCATCATGCCGACCATCCATGATCCGCTGATCGGCTTTGGCGACCGGCCCGTGTCGGAATTCTTAGCCCGCATCAACCCCTTCCTCTCCGGACCATCCTATCGCCGCCCGGATCGGCAACAAGATATTTCGCTCGACTGCGGCTGGAATTGGACACGGCGCGCGGCCCGGGCAACACTCGCGGCCTCGGATTATCGGAACATTGATAGGGGAGGGACGCATGGACAGCTTGCTGCCGCTGGCACAGAAGATCGGCGCTCGGCTGAAGGAACGTGGTGAGACGATCGCGATCGCCGAATCCTCCACCGGCGGGCTCATCTCCGCCGCGCTGCTGTCGATCGGCGGCGCCTCGGTGTATTTCCGCGGTGGCGGGGTGATCTACACCGCGCAGGCGCGCAAGGGGTTCCTGGATATCCCGAACCCGCTGCCGGCACCGATCGAACGCGCGTCGACAGAGCCTTACGCGATGCTGTTGGCTGACACGGTGCGGGCGCGGCTGGACGCGAAATGGGGGCTGGGCGAGACCGGCGCGACCGGGCCGACGGGCAATCGCTATGGCGACAAGGCGGGGCACACCTGCATCGCGGTGACTGGCGACGGGTTCTCCAAGGCGATCACGCTGGAGACCGGCAGCGACGACCGAATTGCGAACATGCGGGCGTTCGGGGTGCGGGCGCTGCAACTGCTGGCGGAGGCAATCGGAGCGTAGGCCGAGCGGTACGGTCCAGGGAACCGGAGGCGGCAGCCGACATCGTCGGCTGCCGTTGTGTTGCCCTGCGTGCGGTTGCCATTGATCCGGTCGAGCGCCGCCTTGCTCTCGTGGACCTGGCGGCGAACTGAAGCGGCGACGCGAAGGAAGGCGCGCGTCCGCGATTCTATGCCCCGCTGCGCGCACGCCTGATCGCCGCGTTCAGCGCCTTCACCCCGGCGGCCGGACTATCCGGATGATTCCAGATGCAGCCGACCACGGCCAGGAAGTCGGTGCCCGCCCGCACCAGAGGCCCACAATTCTCCGGCGTGATGCCGCCGATGGCGCAGCTTGGCAGCTCCATCATCTCCGACCACCAGGCCAGAATTTCGGGGTCGATGGTGTTGGTCACGTCCTTCGTCCCGGACGGGAAGAACGCACCGAAGGCGACATAATCGGCGCCATCCTCGCCGGCGCGCATGGCCAGGTCGCGGCTGCCCTTGCAGGTGACGCCCAGCGTCAGGTCCGGTCCCATCAGCCGACGAGCCTCGGCGGCCGGCATGTCGTCCTGGCCGACATGAGCGCCGTCGCATCCGGTCGCCACGACCAGATCAGCCCGGTCATTCAGCAGGAAGGCGACCTCGCGCGCCTGCGTCACCGGGCGCAGGACGTCGATCGCCCGGCGCCAGGCGTCGTCATCGACGTCCTTCAGTCGCAACTGCACCGCCGCGACGTCGTCCGCATCCAGCGCCGCTGCCAGCTTGTCGGCGAACGATACGGGATCGAGCTTTGGCGGCGTGATCAGGTAGACGCGGCAGCCCTGGTCACCCGTGGTCATGGTCGGCATTGGTCTCCACTCTGCTTGGGCGCCAGAGAGTCTAGCCTGCATCGACGGCGGCGTCTCGGGTCCCCGGGCGAAGCCAGTCGCATAGCCGGACGGGTGCGCGGCGATCCGCCATATCCAGGGCCGGCGGCGCCTGTTGCAGTAAAAAGCCGCCCTGGTGCCGGGCGATCTGCGCGACCGCCGCCCAGGCCGGGCCCTCGGCCAGCACCAGCCGCGGGACGCCGGACCGCAGCGCCGCCATGGCCTGGCCTGGCGCGTCGCCGCAATCCAGCACATCTGTCATGACGGTATCCGGCGGACCACCGCGGCGGGCGGCGGCGACAAGCTCCCGCCACCACAGGCAGCCGGCGTAGATGGCGGCACCGGGCGCCGACAGCAGCGTCACCGGCGCACCCACGGCCAGCACGGCCTGCGCATCCGCCAGCCCATGCACAATCACCGCCGGATGAACGATCATGCTTGACCTTCAAGCCATCAACCGCGATCAGATCAAGCACCATCGGCGGGGGTCAGTCAGCAGGCATGTCGGACGACGTGGAAGATCCGGAAGCGGCAGCGGAGCGGCTGGCAGCCGCGCTGGAGCGGATCGCCCAGCTATCGGCCGCGAAGCCGCCTTCACCAGAGGTTGACCAGCCCGAAATGGACCTCTCTATTCCTGACATTGCCGAGAGGCTGGATTCGCTGATTGCCCGCCTGCGCGCGGCGCTGGGTGAACCCAAGGCGTAACGAACGACAAAAGGGACAGCGCGATGGCGCAGGTGACGCTTCGCATCAACGGCTATGCCTATGTGATCGGCTGCAAGGACGGCGAAGAGAAGCATCTGGAAGCCATGGCGGCCGAGGTCAACCGCCGCATCGACGGTGTCCGCGCCGCCGCCGGTCCCTCGGGTGAGGCGCGGATGCTGGTCATGGCCTCGCTGCTGCTGGCCGACGATCTGTTCGAGACACGGACCCGGCTGACCCAGGCCGAGGCCGCCGGCCCCGGCGCCGCAGCCCCGGCGAAGCCCGATCCCAAGCTGGCCCGCAAGCTCAACCGCATGGCAAAACGCGCGGAGGAGATTGCGGATGGGCTGGAGCAACCCTAAATTCGGTCGGCGGGGCTGCCCGGTGCGTCAGGTAACTCATCCCCGGGGCCAGTAAGCATCTCCCACGGGAGCTGGCTCTGTCGGGATCGTGGTCTCGGTATCCGGCGCCCACCTGCACACGCAGGCTCTGGGAGGATGAAACGCCAACGGCCATGGCGGCTCCGCACGTTATTTTCGCCCCTGCCCCTCATCGCTGCGGGCGGGCTTGTCCCGGGCATCACGCTTTGTGGGCAACAAGCCAAGTGGGGCGTTGCCGTGAAGCGCCACATCGTGGATGAGCGGCACGAAGCCGGCTATGACGGCGGGAGAGGCGTTTTGCCCCAATCTGTCGACCAATCGTCCTCGCCAATCGACATCGCCACCCTCGATGCCGCCAAGCAGGCGATGCGCAAAGCGGTTCTGGCCCGTCGCGCTGGCCTCGATGCAACCGCCTGTGGCGAAGCCCTTGCCGGCCACGTCCTGCACGACTGCCCGCCGCCGCAAGGCGCTATTGTATCCGCCTTCTGGCCGCTCGGCGACGAGATCGACCTGCGTCCCCTAATGCGTCGCCTGCACGATCGCGGCCATCCTATTGTCTTGCCGGTGACGCCGAAGCGCGGCAATCCACTGAGCTTTCGCCGCTGGCGCCCCGGCGACGTAATGGAACAGGAGCGCTTCGGTACAATGCGACCGATCGGCGAGGAAATGGCGCCGGATTTCCTGCTCGTTCCCCTGGTCGCCTTCGATGCCGCCTGCCGCCGCCTCGGCTACGGCGGCGGCTTCTACGACCGGACGCTGCCGGAACTCCCCAGCCGCTTCCGCCTCGGCTGTGCTTATGCCGCACAACAGGTGGACGCGGTGCCCGTCGGGCCCTACGACATACAGCTTGATGCCGTGGCGACGGAGCGCGGCATCCTGCGGTGTGGGGCGTAAATGCGAATTCTGTTCCTGGGCGACATCGTTGGGCGTACTGGCCGGGACACGGTCGGGGCGAAGCTGCGGGGCCTGCGCGATGCGTTGCGCATCGACCTTGCGGTCGTCAACGCCGAGAACGCGTCGCACGGATTTGGCCTTGGCCCTGACATGGCGAAGGCGCTGTTCGAGGCCGGCGCCGACGTGCTGACCCTGGGCAACCACGCCTGGGACCGCAAGGAGATCATCCCCTATATCGCCGACAACCCACGGCTGATCCGGCCGCTGAACTACCCGCCGGGCACACCCGGCAATGGTTCGGTGCTGGTGACGCTGCCGGATGGCCGCAAGGCGCTGGTGCTGCAGGCGATGGGGCGCCTTTACATGGACCCGCTGGACTGCCCGTTCCGCGGCACGGCGGACGTCCTGGCCAACTACCGGCTTGGCGCTTCGGTGCAGGCAATCGTCGCCGACATCCATGCCGAGGCGAGCAGCGAGAAAATGGCCTACGCCCATATGTTCGACGGACAGGTCTCCTTCGTCGTCGGCACGCACACGCATTGCCCTTCGGCGGATGCGCAAATCCTGCCGGGCGGCACGGCGTTCCAATCCGACGCCGGCATGTGCGGCGACTACGACAGCGTAATCGGTATGGCCAAGGACGGCGCCGGGTTGCGCTTCTGGCGCAAGATGCCGGGTGAGAAGCTGAACCCGGCCGAAGGCCCCGCCACGATCTGCGGTGTGTTCGTCGAGACCGATGATGCCACCGGCAAGGCAGTACGGATCGAGCCGGTGCGGCAGGGTGGGCGGCTCTCCCAGGCGATGCCGGCCCCGTAGCCGCAGCGTCCGAGCCGGGATGCGAAGCTGCCAGCGAGTGAAACGGTTATTCGTGGCGAGGGCGCAGTTGTTCGGGTAGAGTGACGGCGCGCCGTCCGACGGACCGGCGACGCCACCTGTATCGCAGCCACACTCGGCATTCATCCCTACGCTGGGCGAGCACGCTTCTTGACCGGTCACTCGATCCCTTCCGCCCAAGCGGGCGCGGCGCCGCCGTGCCGGGGTAACAATGCGTGGTCCGATGACGGCCACGTCTGAGACCACGGTTGCACCGCCCGAAACGGGCGCGTCTGCAACGACCTCGACCAACAACGTGGCGCTGCTGGCACTGGCTTTCGCGGCTGCGGTGACCGCCTCCGTCTCGCTGGTGACAATCAACCGCGTCAAGGACGCTGTCATCGACGCCAGCCTGCGCGGCCGCCCCATTGGCGCCGGTACCCTTCTGTCCACGATTGGCGTCTCCGACATCGTCCTGGCAGCCGTGGCTGGGCTATCGGTCCTTCTGCTGGTCTGGCTGGAGGTGACGCGGCGGTCCTTCAGCCGCTTGCTGGCCACGGCCACGACCGGCCAGGCGCTGATACTGCTGCTGATCCTCACCGCCTGGTTCGGCCACGGCTACCTCAACCCCGGCGTGCTGCTCGGCGGTGATATCGGCGCCCATATTGCTCGCGTCCTGGAAGTCCGGCGTGGTCTGCAGGACGGCACGTTGCCGTTCTGGACCAACTACCAATACGCCGGCGCGCCGCTGCTGTGGTTCACGGGACCATTGCTGTACGTGGTGGGCGGCGGCCTCGACATTGCGCTGCGCGACGCGGTGCTGACGTCGAAGTTGTTGCTGTTCGCGCTGCACCTGCTGAGCGGCGTGCTGTTCTTTGCCTGGATGCGGCGGCTGTCGATCATGCCGGTGGCGGCGATGCTGGCCGCCGCGGTGTTCGCCGGGAGCTTCGCGCACCTGCACCTGTTCCTGTTCCGCGGCGTGATGCCGCAGGCGTTCACCATCGTCTTTACGGTGCTGGTCTTCTACGCCGCGGACGGGCTGTGCCGGGACCAGGGAAGGCGCTGGGCAAACGTGCTGATCTTCGCCCTGGCGACGGCCGGGCTGGTCATCAACCACCAGCCGCATGCGCTGTTCGCCGCCGCCTATCTTGCTGTCTTCGGCGCAGTGGCGCTGCTGACCGGTTTCTGGCGCTGGCGCGGCCTGCCCTGGCTGGTGATGGCCGGTGTCACCGGCGGCGTCGCTTCGGCCATCGCCGTGCTGCCGGTGATTGCCGAGGCAGACTGGGTCATGATCGAGCCGGATGGCGGCTTTTTCCGCCTGCAACTACCCAGCATGACGCGGCTGCTGCACCTGGTGATGTGGCGGAATGTCAGGACGACTTGGGGACCGGATGTCTGGGCCTATCTCGGGCTCGGCGCGGCCGTGTTCGGTGTTGCTGGCGTGGCCGGACTGGCCACATTCCGCCTCCGTCGCGGCACACGTGGCGCGGCCATGCCCGCGGCGGCCTGTCTGGCACTGAGCTTCTTCCTGTGGAACCCGGTCGTCCGCGACATCATTTTCCTGCTGTTCTTCCTGGCGCTGATCGGCGCGCTGGGGCTCGACTGGCTGATCAGCAGCCACCGTCTGACGGGGCGCGCGCTGCTGGTCGTGGCGCTGCTGGCGATTGCCGATCTGGCCAGCACCTCGGTGCAGCCGGTCGCCCGCATCGACAAGGGCTTCATGATCAGCGCCGGTCGCTATCTGGAGCAGACTGCGCCCGACCAGCGGATGCTGGCTTTGACGCTGCTGCAGGATGGCAGCCTTGAGGCTGATGCCGGCCCCGCCGGCGGCGCGTTGAACTATGAAGCGCTCGTGCAACGCATCGGCGGCAACCACAACTTGGCTGCGACGCGGGTGCATAACTTCCTGATGTCGGCCGCGCTGCAGTCCGAATTCGACCTGACGCGCAGCGGTCGCCTGACCCCTGATACCGCGGCAGCGTTGGGCCTGTTCAACGTCGCGCGGGTGATCTGCTTCAGTTCGATCGCCGTCGGCTGCCCTGCGACGATCCAGGACACGCAGGAGAATGCGGCCCTGGGCCGGTTCCTGGCGCTGCCTGCCTCGCCGGTGCTGTTCAGCCGCACCCTGACGGAGTTCCGCCCGGCCCCGAAACTGGCCAAGCCGATGCTGTGGGCCGAGGACTATCGCGGCGGCCGCGGTGGCCCGCATGTCGCGGCGCTGGATGGTGTGCTGCGCGAGGTGCTGCGGATCGAGGCGCCCGATTTCGCCGCTCGCATCGCATCGGCACTGGCGGTGCAGGGGCCGTTGCCGCGTGTCACGGCGGCGGACAGTGCATGGCATCCTGTCTTGCGCAGCTATGCCGTCGGCCTCGACACCGTGCGCGCGGAAGTGGAGACGGATGGGCCCGGCTACGTCCAGCTTGCCCATCCGTGGTTCCCGTCAATGCGCGTGACGATCAACGGGCAGGCCGTGCAGCCGATCCGCGGGTCGATCGATCTGCTGGTCGTACCGTTGCCCGCGGGGCAGAGCGTGATTGTGCTGCATGATGGCTGGACCACCATGCGCTTGGCGTCGGCGGGGATCAGCGCCGTCGGTCTGCTGCTGATCCTGGGTGTCACCGTCGCCGCCGGGCGCAGCCGCACCATGGGGCCCGCCGTGTGACCATGATTGAAACAGGCGAAGGCCCTTTGGCGCCGACAATACGTGGGACGCAGGGTCGTCGTGTCACCGTCCTGGCCGGCCGAGGCGAAGCATGCCTAGCGCCCGTGGGGCCTCCACCCGACGGGACAATCGAAAGCCCTGGCGCCGCCTCCGCCCCATCCTTTATGACAGAGCAAACCCAATGAGCGCTGAAACGGAACGCCTCGCCACCCTGACGCAAATCCTGCGCGACCTGCTGGGGGACGATTCTATCGAACTGGCAATGACGACCGAACGCGAGGACGTGCCGGGCTGGGACTCATTCACCTACATCAACTTCATTGCCGCGGTGGAAGCCGAGTACAACATCAAATTCCGCATTGCCGACATCGAATCCTTCCCCAATGTCGGCGCCGTCGTCACCGCGATCGGGGCGGCCAAGCCGCGCTGACGCCACCGCCCGATGCTGTTTAACTCCTATACATTTATTTTCTTCTTTCTGCCGGTTGTCGCCGCCGTATTCTGGGCGGCGGGCCAGCGCAGCAAGGAGATGGCGCTACTTTGGCTGACAGCGGCCTCGCTGCTGTTCTACGCGTGGTGGCGGCCGGTCAACGTGTTCCTGATCGCGCCGTCCATCCTGGTGAATTTTGCCCTTGCCCGCGGGCTGGAGCGGACGCGGGACGACCGGCCCGGCCTGACCCGGCTGCTGCTGGTGTCAGGGATCGTCTTCAACCTGTGCTTCCTCGGCTATTTCAAATACCTGAATTTCTTTGCCGGCGTCGTCAATGACATGTTCGGCGCCGGCTACGTGCTGACGCAACTGATCCTGCCGCTGGGCATCTCCTTCATTACTTTTCAGAAGATCGCCTTCCTGGTCGATGTCGCCGCCGGACGCACGGACCGCTTCACCATCCGCGACTACGCCCTGTTCGTGCTGTTCTTCCCGCAACTGATCGCCGGTCCGATCGTGCACTACCGTGAAATGATGCCGCAGTTCCGCGTCGCGTCCTGCCGGTTCGACGCGACCGACACGTCGGTGGGCATCGCACTGTTCTCCTTCGGCCTGGCGAAGAAACTGCTGCTCGCCGATCCGCTGTCGACGATCGTGCAGCCAATCTATGCGCAGTCCGCCGCCGGCCTGCCGCAGTCGATGACCGACGCCTGGATCGCCGCGCTGGGCTTCACGCTGCAGATCTATTTCGACTTCTCCGGTTATACCGACATGGCGCTGGGCATTGCCCGGATGTTCGGCATCAAGTTGCCGATGAATTTTAATTCGCCGCTGAAGGCGACCAGCATCATCGACTTCTGGCTGCGCTGGCATGTCAGCCTGACGCGGTTCCTAACTGCCTACATCTACAACCCGATCTCGCTGGCCCTCACGCGGCGGCGCATGGCGCAGGGCAAGCCGGTGTTCGGCGGCAAGAACACCACTGCTTCAGCCTTCCTCATCCTGCTGGTGATGCCGACGGTGCTGACCATGCTGGTGTCCGGAATCTGGCACGGCGCCGGCTACACCTACATTGCCTGGGGCCTGATGCACGGCCTGCTGCTGTGCGTGAACCATCTGTGGCGCCTGCTGCGGCCGCGTTTCTGGCCGCATGCCGCTTCCTACCAGCGCTGGTTCCGCCTGCCGGCCTTCCTGCTGACCTTCGGCGCCGTCGTCTTTGCCATGGTGCTGTTCCGCTCCACCACCATCGGCGGTGCGTTCCTGTTGTGGAAGGGCATGGTTGGCGCCTTCGGCATCACCGTCCCGGCTGCCGTCTTCGCCCGCCTGGGTGATGCGGCTGCCTGGCTCGCGGCGCTCGGTATTGTCCCGGCCTGGACCAGCGGGTCATTGTTCCTGGAGGCGGTGCTCCGCATCGCTGTCCTGCTGTTCATCGCCCTCGCGCTGCCGAACACGCTGGAGATCCTCGGCCGCTACGAACCCGCGCTGGGCTACCGGCCGCCCAAGAACCCAGCCTGGCTGCAGCAACGCCTGGCCTGGCAGCCGAACAGCGCCTGGGCCGTAGGACTGGCGGGGATCTCGCTGGCCGGATTGCTGTCGCTCGGGCAGTTGTCCGAATTCCTCTACTGGCAGTTCTGATGCCTGGCCCGGTCCGTTTCCTTCGCCTTTGGGCGATTTCAGTCGTGGTTCTGGGCGCGCTGGTCGTCGTGGTGAATTTGGTCGTCGATCCCTACCTTGTCTTCGGCACGCCGCGCCTGCCGGGGATCAGCGCGCTGAAGCCGAATGCGCGCGACCATTCGATGCTGTCGAAGACTTACGCCGTAGCGCGCGCCCGGCCAGTAACGGTGCTGTTCGGCTCCTCGCCCACTTATCTCGGCTTCAGCGCCCAGGACCCCGCCTGGCCGGCCAGCATGAAGCCGGTGTTCAACTACGGCATCCCCGGCGGGTACGCGACCTCGGCCAGCCTCGACACGATGCGCGAGGCGATCGCGCTGGGCGGCGTCAAGAACGCCATCGTCTTCCTCGACTTCCAGAACTTCTTCATTGCCGAAGGCCCTCGCACCTGGTGGACCGAGAATGAGCGCCGCTACCGCACGCAGCGCGACGGCACCGCCAACCCGTACCGCCCCCTGCAGGTGACAGCCGACATGACGCTGTCGTTGCTGACGATGCGAGCCCTGGTCGACAGCGCCGACACCGTGCTGCGCCAGTTCGGCCGCGACACGCTGAACCTGGCCGACGATGGTAGCACCACCGAGTCCGACTTCAGCAACGCCGCCAGAGCCGACGGCATGCACGACCTGTTCGCGCAGAAGGAGAGCTTCGAGATTGAGCGGGTGCGGCGCGGCCTGTCCCGGGTCAGGAACTGGACCGGCCCTCTGCCAAACCAGGACATTGTGCTGGACATGATCCGCCTGGCGAAGGCGCATGACGTGCGGCTGACGCTGGTGATCCTGCCGCATCATGCCCAGGCGCTGGAACTCTACTGGCGCGCCGGTCTCTGGCCACGGGTCGAGCAGTTGAAGGCCGAGCTCGCCGACCTCGTGGCGCGCGAGGGAAGCGGCGTCGTGTTGTGGGACTTCCTGGATTTCAGTTCCTACAACGCCGAACCGGTGCCGTCGCCGGGCGACCGCAAGACCCAAACCCAATGGTTCTGGGAGCCCACGCACTTCAAGCAGACGCTGGGCCATATCATAATCGCCCGCATCACCGGCGCCGCGACGCCGGATTTCGGCGCCATCCTGACCCCGGCCAATGTGGCGGAGCGCAATGCGCTGGTGCGGGCGCAGCAGCGCGTGTTTGCCTGCACCTCCGGCTACAAGCCCCCTGCCGGATTCAGCGGGACCGTCGGCGATGACTGCGGAACCCCGGCGAAGCAGCCGAGTTGAGGCGCTTTCCCCCGCGGGCCTGCGACGCTATCTATCCGCCGAATTCGTCCCATATCCCAGAACAGAGACCATGGCCGGCCATTCCCAGTTCAAGAACATCATGCACCGCAAGGGGGCGCAGGACGCCCGCCGCGCGCGCCAGTTCGCCAAGATCATCCGCGAGATCACCGTCGCCGCCCGCTCCGGCCTGCCGGACCCGGGGTCCAATCCGCGCCTGCGCGCCGCCATTATCGCCGCGCGCCAGGCCAACATGCCGAAGGACACGGTTGATCGCGCCATCAAGAAGGCCACAGGCGCCGGCGGCGGGGACGACTACGCCGAGGTCCGGTATGAGGGCTACGGCCCAGCCGGTGTTGCGGTGATCGTCGAGGCGCTGACCGACAACCGCAACCGCACCGCCTCCGACGTGCGCGCCGCCTTCTCCAAGCATGGCGGCGCGCTGGGGGAGACCAATTCGGTCAGCTTCATGTTCAACCGCATGGGCGTGATCCGCTATCCGGCCGCGGCCGCCTCGGCCGATGACATGCTGGAGGCGGCGATCGAGGCCGGCGCCGACAATGTCGAAAGCGACGACGACTGGCACGAGGTCACTTGCGCGGTGGACGATTTCTTCACTGTCCGCGACGCGCTGGAAACCCGCTTCGGCGAGCCGGAAACCGCTCGGCTGGATTGGCGCCCGTCGAACACCGTGGCGGTGGATGAGGACCGGGCGCGCAGCCTGCTGAAGCTGCTGGACGCGCTGGAAGAGAATGACGATGTCCAGAACGTCTACGCCAATTTCGACATCCCGGAGCAGGTGATGGCCGCCTTATCGGCCTGAGGCCGGCGATCTGGCGTTCCCCTGCCGTGGCCCCTACAGTCGCGGCCATGACCTATCCCACCCATCTGCTGCCGACGACCGTCGTCGGCAGTTATCCGCAGCCGGACTGGCTGGTGGACCGCGCAACGCTGCACCAGCACGGCGT
>JAFEFW010000090.1 GCA_018240405.1 Pseudomonadota bacterium | reverse complement strand
GGCGGAGCCCGCTGCGGCATCGGCTGCGGCGCTGGCATGTGCTGTGGCTGTGGCATCGGCGCCGCCATGCGCGGCGGCGGCGCCGCGACATGCTGCGGTGGGCTGGCGGGTGTCTGCGGCGGCGGCGCGGCAAACCGCTGTGGTGGTGGCGCCATCTGTGGTGGCGGTGCGGCAACCCGCTGTGGTTGCGGCGCCATCTGCGGCGGCGGTGCGGCGAACCGCTGTGGTGGCGGCGCCATCTGTGACGGTGGCGCCATCTGCGGCGGTGGCGCGCTCGGCCGAACGACCTGCGGTGGCAGCGCGGCGGGCGCCTGCGGTGCCACGTTCGGTCGGGTGAACGATGGTGGCGGCCCCCCAGGCGATACAGGTGGCATCGTGACCGGAGACCGGTTCATCGACGGTGGCGGCCCAGCGGAGGGCCCACCCATTCCCGGCGACGGACCCTGCGGCGTCGCAACGCTCGGCCGGGTGCCGGGTGTCCCGAACACCGGCACAGGCGGGCTGTCACGCCCGGCTGACCCGCGCTGGATCGCAGGCGGGCTGGCGCCGCCAGGTTGTGCTGTCGCAGCCTCGGCGGACGGTCCCCGACGCGAAGGTGCTGGGGCGGAGCCCGGCGCAATCGACTCGCTTCCCGCGGCGAACGGAGCGCCCGGCCGGGAGCTGCCCATTTCCGGCCCTGACCGTACACCCGTGGCGTTGCCCAACGGGCCAGCGGCGGCAGGCGCCCCGCCAGGCGGAACGCCCTGAGTGGGTGATGCCAACGAACCACCCACCGGAACGTTGCTGTGCTCAGCTTGCGCCGACGCCCCAGCGGCGGGAGCGCCGGGGCCGCGGCTGCCCGCCGCCCCAGCCGGCGTCTCGACGGGCGGCGGCGGACTGCCCGGCTGACCTTGTCCGCGCATCGGCCGCTCCAAACCGGCTACGGGCGGCGCGCCCGCACCCGGCGCCATCCCGCTCCGGTTGGGCAGCGCACCCGGCGCGGCGGACCCAGAGGCGCTCGCACCGGACGGTCCCGGCGCAATTGGGCCGGGCCGGCCTGGAGATGGCCCTGCCGGGTCGGATAGATGACCAGGCCCACTGCGCCCGGGTGGCACCTGGCCGGGCAGATGCGGCGTGGCGACGGCAGAGACGGGTGCCGGACGTGCATTCGGCGGCGGCAGGAGCGCCGGCCGCGGCGGTAGCCCGCTCACTGGGTTGCCCCCCGGACCAGCACCGGGGCCGCCATTCGCCCGGGCGCCGGGCGCGCCGCGTGGTCCACCGGCAAGCCCCTGCGACCGTACTACCGGACCCGGCGCCACACGCATGCTGCCCGGCAGCGGCGGCGGCAGGTTGAGCTGCCGCGCAACCGAGGGCGTCACGCCGATCGTGGTCGGCGCCGGACGGATCGGTGATTGGCCATAGACAGGACGTGCATTGGCGAATTGCTCAGGCGGCAGGCGGTGGAACGCCCCGTGCACGGGTCGCGAGCCTGTCATGATGCCAGCCGGGACCACCGTCGCCGCGCCGCGATTGACGAAATTGTTGACGGTAATGTTGTTCACGGTCGTGTTCTGCACGTAGCCGCCATGCCACGCATTCACCCGCTGGTAGTAGCCGGGCGAGGCCCGGTACCACGGCCGGTACGGCTCGCGCGGACCGAGCGGCACCCAGCAGATGGGATTGCTGGCAAACGCCGCGCCGAGGGCGACCCCGGCGCCGAGGCCAACGAACGCCACCACGGCTGGAGCATAGACCGGCGTATACACCGCCGGTTCGGCGACTACGACCGTACCCGGGGTCCAGGCCCAGGCGCCGCCGACCTCGACCCAGCGGCCATAATGGGACGGGGCAAAGCCCCAAGGCGCATCGTCCACCCAGGTCCAGCCCCATGGCGCAACCCAGGCCCAGCGGCCGTTGCGGTACGGTGCCCAACCAGACTCGACAGGCGGATACCAGACCTGGCCATACTCCGGGACCTCCGCCCAGCGGCCGGTCTGGTACAGGTCGCCCCCGCCGGGCATCTGCGCCACCCGCGCGGCGACCGCGGGCGGCAGCGAGGCCGGTGGCGGCGGCTGCTCCGCTTGTACCTGCTGGGCGAAAAAGACACTCTGTTCCAGGGGACCGACGGCGCTGGTGAAACTGTCCGTGCCGTCGAGGCTCGCGGTTTCGTTGGCCGCGAGCGTCACGGCCACGCCCGGACCGTCGATCTGAGCGGCACCGTCTAAGACCGTGACCCGGGTCGGCGCCTCGGTGGAGCCGACGGTGATGCCGTAGCGTCCGGGCTGCAGCAGGCGGACCGCACCACGCGGCGTCTGCAGAATCCAGGTCTCGCCAGGCGCAAGCGTGCGGAGATGCACATAGACCTCACCCTGCGGCACGGTCGCCTGCAGGCCGCCGGTGTCCAGGGTGTTGACGTCGAACTCGGTGAGCGGCGCCAGCACGATGCGGCTGTCCGCGATGTCCAACCGCACCTGGCTGCCGTTGTCCGCCCAGAACGCGTTGCCGCTGCTCACCGGATAGTTGACACTGGCAGGCGCCCATTGCGTATCGGCAGAGGTGCGGAACGAGACGGAACCCGAGGCGGCGGCGATCCGGCCAACCCGCGCCGGCGGATCGCCCTGATACCGGTCAGACGCGGCGGCGCGCGGCCCCTCTGGCGGCCCCTCCGGCTGCGCCACGGCGCCCGATGGCGGAAACACGGCACACAACATCGCGGCCGCGGCGACTGTCGCGGTCAGGCGGAAGAGGCGGGACTGCGCGTGCATGTTCGCACTCCGGTAAGACCTGGCCTGACGTCGATGCGCCGGAACCATGGCAAAACGACGTCAGTGCCGTGTCGTTCCGATGCTGATTGGTGACAACGCCACACGCGGTTGTAACTGACCGTCCCACCGTGGACGCAGTGGCGACGCCAAACCGCCGCAAACGCCGCCCATTCCTGCCGCAGCGACAGGAGAGGACGTGCCATGTCTCACTTGCCATTGATGCTGCGATCGTGTGGGCGGGCGACCCGGGTGCTGGTCAGACGTGCCGCCAGGATGCGGATACTGCTGCCGGTGGCGCTGCTGCTACTGGCCGGCGCGACGCTGGGCGGCTGCATCGCCTACCCGGCTTATCCGGCCTATGGCTACGGCTACCCGCCGGGCGGCGCCTATGTCGCTGTCGGTAACGGCTGGGGCGGCGGCTACCACCACCACCGCTGGCGCGGCGGCTGGTAGCGGCGACGGCTACAGCCCCGCCTGCTCCAGCCGCAGGATCGCCCGAGCACAGGCTTGCGCCCGCGGCACCAGGCTGTCGATGCGCAGGAACTCCTCGGGGCTGTGCGCCAATCCGCCGACCGGGCCGACGGCGCAGATGGTTGGCGTGCCAACCGCCGCGGTAAAGCCGGAATCGGCGCAGCCGCCGGTGAACTCGCCATCGGTCTTAAAGCCGGTCGCGGCGGCAGCGTCGACGTAAAGCTCGAACAGCTTCTTCGCCGCCGGCGACTGGGTCAGCGGCAGGAACTCGCCGCGGATCGTCAGCTCTGCCCTGGTGCCCGGCACGAAGCTTCGGTCGATAATGGCGTGGATGCGGGCCAGCAGATCGTCCTTGTCGGCGGGATCGACGTAGCGCAGGTCGATCTGCCCCTCGGCCCAGGGCGCCACCGTGTTTACGCTTTGCCCGCCACTGACCAGGCCGACATTCAGGGTGATGCCGCGGTCCAGGTCGGTCAGTGCGTGGATCGCCTGGATCTTGCGCGCCAGTTCCTCGATGGCGCTGATGCCGGCGGTGAAGTTGCCGCCGGAGTGCGCGGCCTTGCCGGTGATGCGGAACGCCATGAACACGCCGCCCTTGCGGCCGGTCACGACGTTGCCGGACACCCGGCCCGGCTCACTGTTGAACACCACGCGCGCGCGGCGCGCCTCCGCCTCGATCACGGGGCGGCCTTCCGGTGAGCCGATTTCCTCGTCACCGGTGAACAGACCGACCAGCGGCGCCGGTGAGCCGCCGAACCTGGCGAAGGCGGCGAGGATGAAGCAGTTCATCACCAGCCCCGCCTTCATGTCAGCGACGCCCGGTCCATAGGCCACGCCGTCACGGATGGTGAACGGCCGCTGCGCCACCTCCCCATCCGGAAAAACAGTATCGCGGTGCCCCATCAGCACGATGTTGCCACCGGCGTTGCCCGCCGGCCCGTCCCACGGCACCGAGGCGCGTAGGCAGTCGCCGTGGCGGGACTGCGGCACCACCTCGACCGGAATGCCCTGGCTGTCGAGGAAGCGGCGGACGACAGCGCCGACCGCGTCGATCCCCGGCTTGTTGTAGCTGCCGCTGTCGATGTCCACCATTTCGCGCAGCATCGCGACCATGGCGTCCTGTTGGGTGGCGAGCCAGGCGGTGATCTGCTGTTCGGACATGAGAGCTCCCCGTTGGGTGGGTTTGCCGCGGCGGACGCAGAGTCTATGAAGCAGGCTTCCCGCCGGCACAACCGGTCCAGCAACAACAACCCACGGTGTCATGTCCGCTTCCACTACAGCCGCCGCCGCGGCTCCCGCCAAGCGCAGGGCGCCGTCCGGCCGGCGCAACTATGCCCGCAGCTACTGGTTGTTCGCCGCGCCCGCCGCGGTGATAGTTGCAGCCGTGATTGTCTTTCCCTGGGTCTTCACCGTCTACATGTCGGTGCATGACTGGAAGGTGAACGGCGTGACACCCTTCGTCGGCCTGGCGAACTACGCCAAGATGCTGACGGATGAACGCTTCCTGTGGGCCATCGTCCGCACCCTGTTCTTCACCGCCGGCGCGGTCATTGCGCCGGTTGTCCTCGGCGTCTGGGCGGCGGTGACCTTCGCCAACAACTTCATCGGCCGCGGCTTCGCACGGACCGTCTTCGTGCTGCCGATGATGGCGACGCCGGTCGCCATCTCCCTGGTCTGGACGATGATGTTTCACCCGCAACTTGGCGTGCTGAACTACCTGCTGAGCGTGCTGCACCTGCCGCCGTTCGGCTGGGTCTACGACACCAACACCGTGATCCCGACGCTGGTGATGGTGGAGACCTGGCAGTGGACGCCGCTGGTCATGCTGATCGTGCTGGGCGGCATCGCCAGCCTGCCAACCGACCCCTATGAGGCAGCGGTGCTGGATGGCGCCACGCCCTGGCAGCGCTTCTGGCACATCACGTTGCCGCTGGCCTGGCCGTTCGTTGTGGTGGCCGCGGCAATCCGCGTCATCGACGCGCTGAAGACCTTCGACACCATCTACGTGATCACGCTGGGCGGCCCGGGCACCGCCAGCGAAACGTTGAACATCCTGCTCTACCAGACCGCCTTCGCCTATTACGATCTTGGTTACGGCTCCGCCATGGTCGTCGTCTTCTTCATCATCATCCTGGTCATCACGCTGCTGCTGCTGGCCAACCGGCAGAAGGAAATCACGAAGTGAGCACGAGACGGATGATGAGCCCGGCCCGCGCGCGGCTGCACAGGCTGCTGGGCAAGGTCGGGTTGTATTTCTCGGTTGTGGTGCTGGTCTCGCCCGCGATCCTGTTCTTCCTGTGGATGCTGTCGCTCTCGTTCAAGAACGAGGCGGACAACACGGCCTATCCGCCGGTGTTCATCCCCAGTCCGCCGACGCTGGACAATTTCGTCGACGTGTTCGCCAAGAACGACTTCCTGACCTATACGATCAACTCGGTGATCGTGTCGTTCAGCGCCACCGGGCTGGCGCTGCTGCTGGGCGTGCCGGCCGGCTACGGCATTGCCAAGGCAAAAGCGGGCAAGGCCGCGGTGCTGATCCTGATTGCGCGCGTCACTCCGGGCCTGTCCTACCTGATCCCGTTATTCCTGCTGTTTCAGTGGCTTGGGCTGCTCGGAACACTGACGCCGCTGGTGATCACGCATCTCGTGATCACCGTGCCGATCGTGGTGTGGATCATGATCGGCTTCTTCGAGGGCCTGCCCGGCGAGCTGGAGGAAGCGGCGCTGGTGGACGGCGCCAACATCTGGCAGGCATTCCGGCACGTCGCGATGCCACTCGCCCAGCCTGGCATCGTCGTCGCCATGATCCTGGCATTCATTTTCAGCTGGAACAATTTCATCTTCGGCGTTGTGCTGGCTGGCCGATCGACGCGTACGCTGCCTGTCGCGGTATACAACGTATTGACGTTCGAGCAGATCAGTTGGGGACCGCTCGCCGCCGCGGCGCTGGTGGTGACGGCGCCGGTCCTGTTGCTCACTTTGCTGATGCAGAAGCAGATTGTTGCCGGATTAACAACTGGCGGTGTCAAGGGCGGTTAGCGGACCACCAAACCGGAGGTTTGGCAGCCCAAGCTAACCCGCAACAGTCGACGCAGTGTGCAGCAACTACTTTAGGGACTGTACGCGGCAGCCGGCGGACGTGCCGGTTGCCAGCGTTTGGCGACGGCGCCGGACAGGCGGCGCCAGGTCGGGTACGGCAGGCCTGGCAGCCGCCTCAGATCAGGCAGCAGCCTTCTTCGACTTCTTGCCGGTGCCGGACGCGTCGGCCATGATCGCGCGCAGATCCCGCAGGAACGCCGAGCCCTTGGGCGTACGCTGCACCAGCACGCTGCGGCGATCCATCGGATCGACCTTGCGGCGCGCCAGATCGAGTTCGCCAAGACGGTCCAGCGCACGCGTGATCGCCGGCTTCGAAACGTTCAGGTCCGCCGCCAGGCCACGCACCGTGTGGCCACCTTCATTCAGGTAGCAGGTCAGGAACACGCCCAGCTGGCGGGCCGACAGATCGGCGCCGTCCCGGCGGACCAGCGCAACGACCGTGTCGCGCAGGAGAGCGACCTGGGCGTCAGAGACTGGATTGGGAGGAGCTGCCACTTTTCTAAACCTTTCGTAATGTTCTCAGGGCTCACCTCGAGCAAAAGCCCTTGCGATCTATGAACGAACCCGGAATCATCGTCAACCTTATTACGGTTAAGGATTTTCCCGGAGTTGATCACGGAGGCGTGAGGGTGAACGACTCAGTCTTTAGATGGAACTGCGAATCGCTCGTTCAAGGCCGCAAACAAAGCTCTGATAGTCATTGCCTCGCCGCCTTCCGGACGACCGGGCCGTGTCGAGTCGTTCCAGGCATACAAATCGATATGAAGCCACGGCGTTGTCGGACGGATGAAACGTTGCAGATACAACCCCGCCACGACAGCACCGGCCATCGGCTTCGATGCCACGTTGTTGAGGTCGGCCACCGGACTCTTCAACCAGTCGTCGTAGCCCGCCCATAGCGGCAGGCGCCACATCGGGTCGTGTACCGCACTGCCAGACCGCAATACAGTCGAAGCCCAGGAGTCGTCGTTGCAGAACAGCGCCGGCAGGTCGGGACCGAGTGCAACGCGGGCAGCGCCGGTCAGGGTTGCACAATCGATCAGAACCGCCGGCGACTCGTCGCAGGCTTCGGCCAGCAGGTCGCACAGCACCAGCCGGCCCTCGGCGTCAGTGTTGCCGATCTCCACACTCAGCCCGGAGCGGGTCATGATGACGTCGGACGGTCGCATGGCATGCCCGGAAACGCTGTTCTCCACACAACCGACCCGCACCGCGAGGCGCACCGGCAGGTCAGCCTCCATGATCAGGCGCGCCAGGCCGAGGATGGTGGCGGCGCCGCCCATGTCCTTCTTCATTCGCAGCATGGCAGAGGATGGTTTCAGATCGTAACCACCGGTGTCGAAGCAGACCCCTTTTCCGCACAATGAGATCAGCGGGGCCTCGGCATGCGCGGCACTACCCTGCCAGTGGAACGTTACGACTCGTGGCGGGCGCGACGAACCCGCGCCGACCGCCGCAACGGTCGGGTAGGCCTGCTGCAGCGCGCCATCGGCAATCAGTTCGGCAGTGGCGCCATAGCGTTGCGCCAGCGTGACGGCAAACTGGGCGAGCTCAGCGGGACCCAGCAGATTCGCCGGCGTGTTGATCAGGTCGCGCACCATGTAGATGGCGGATGCCTGGGACCGGCTGCGCTCGTGGCCGGAGGGGCACTGCAGGCGGGCAAGCGGCGGCGGCTCGTCACGGAAGCGCGTGTAACGATAGGCGCCAAGCGCAAAGCCAAGTATGGCGCTGTCGAGATCATAGTCGCCCGCCTCCAACCGCCAGGTCGCCGTGGGCGGCAACTGCGCGGGCAGTCCGCCGAAGACGAACGGCGTGGTTTCCGTGCCGAGGCCCAGCGCCGCGCCGGCGACGCCGTCGTCCCCCGGCAGCAGGCGCAACTCTCCGGACTTGGCCTTAAACCCACTGTCACGCAGGAAGCCGGCCTGTGCGGGCGGGCGTGTTTCCAGGAACGCATCGAGCCCGTCCGGGCGCACCGGCCAGACCGGCCGCGTAGCCTCCTCCGACGTCACAAGGCAATCCAGCTTCTGCTCCAGCATCTGTCTTTCCATTCCTGGCCGGCGGTGTGTCACACAATGGACTTTTGCCCATCAGTCACAGTCAAACTAGATGGGATCAGCAACCCGGCTGCACAGGAGAGCCCATGATGACCGATCCGGTGGCGATGATCGCCGGCCTGCTCGACGGCAAGGGAGAGCGGAACTACGGGCTGTCGCTGGTCAACCAGCGGGCACATGCGCTGCAGGCGGCGCTGCTGGCGGAACAATCCGGCTGCACGCCCGCGCTGATCACGGCGGCGCTGCTGCACGATATCGGCCACATGGTGCACGACCTGGGCGAGGATCCCGCCGCCGAGGGCGTCGACGACCGGCATGAGGAGGTCGGGCAGGCCTTCCTGGCGCGGTATTTTGGTCCGGACGTGACGGAGCCGGTCCGGCTGCATGTCGCCGCGAAGCGCTATCTGTGCGGTGTGGAGGCCGATTACTTCGGACGCCTGTCAAACGACAGCGTACGCAGCCTGGCGCTGCAGGGCGGTCCGATGGCGGCCGAGGAGGCCGCGCGCTTTGCGGCACTGCCGGGCGCGGAAGACGCCGTCCGCCTGCGCCGCTTCGACGAGGCGGCAAAGGTGAAGGGGCTTGCCACGCCGCCTGTGGCGCATTTCCTGCCCTATGTGCGGGCATGCCTGAGGCCCTGGTGACCGGCGGTCGGGTTCAGACCGCAAGACCGTGCCGCTCATCGCGGCAGCCAATCCAGCCAAAGCTACGCCTGCCAGGGTGGCAGAACCGGGACCACGGCACCATCCACAGAGATATCGTTGATCAAAACCGAAGCTGCATTGACGAAAGATCCGGACTTCGCCGGCCGCGACACGGTCGGACGCCGTCGGATCGCGATCCAGTTCAGGTAGAATCAACCCGGCGGCGGCGAAAGCCGGCGGACTGACCCGGTCAGCCCGCCCTTAATGCCATGCAGCCAGCGCCGCTATCCCAGCTTGCCGGTCAGCAGATCCGTCACCCGCCGCGCAAACGCGCCCGGATCGGACGGCAGATCACCCTCCTGCACCATGGCCAGATCGAACAGCGTCACCGCCGCCTCCTCGATCAGCGCCTTGTCCTCCAGCTTGCCGGTCAACGTCTCAATCAGCTTGTGCTTCGGGTTGACCTCAAGCACCGGCTTTGACGGCATCATCGCCCGGCCGGAGCGGCGCATCAGCCGCTGCATCTGCAGGTCCGGCCCGAAACTCTGCGACGCCAGCACCACGGCGCTGTTCGTCAGCCGGGCCGTGGCGCGCACGTCGGACACGCGATCGCCGAGCGCCTCCTTCATGGCGGTGGTGAGCGGCGAAATGTCGGGCAAGTCCTCGTCCTTGCCGAGTTCCTCAGCCTCCTGGGTCACGCTGCGCAGCTTCTTGCCCTCAAAGCTGTCCAGACGCTCCGGCCAGAACGCGTCGATCGGATCGGACATCAGCAGCACTTCAAAGCCGTCCGCCTTCATGCCCTCAAGCTGCGGCGAGTTCTTCAGCGCCTGCGCGTCGTCGCCCGACAGGTAGTAGATCGTGTTCTGCTTCGGCTGCATGCGGGCGACGTAGTCCGCCAGCGAAACCCAATCGTCGCTCGCCGTCGAGCGGAAGCGCAGGAGTGGCGCCACCTCCGCGCGGTGTTCGCTGTCTTCCCAGATGCCTTCCTTCAGGATCGGGCCGAAATTCTGCCAGAACTTCTCATAGTCAGCGGCATCGGCGCTGCGGCTCTTCAACTCGCCCAGCACGCGGTTGATCAACGCCTTGCGGATGCGCGCCAGCACCGGCGTGCTCTGCAGCATCTCACGCGAGACGTTCAGCGGCAGGTCCTCGGTGTCCACCACTCCGCTGACGAAACGCAGCCAGGACGGCAGCAGCTCCGATTTGTCGGTGATGAACATGCGGCGGACATGCAGGCGGATATGCGCCGCCCGGTCATTATCCACCGCGTCGAACGGCTTCATGCTCGGAATGAACAACAGGCTGTAGTATTCCAGCGTGCCTTCCGCCCGCCAGTGCAGCGTCGACCACGGTTCATCGAAGAAATGGCCGAGGTGGCGATAGAACTCCTTGTAGGACTGCTCCGTCACGTCGGATTTCGACTTCCGCCAGAGCGCCGTACCTTCGTTCGCCTTCTCGTCCTTGCCGTCGCGCGCGACGGTGATCGGCAGCGTGATGTGGTCCGCCCATTTGCGGATCACCGTCTCCAGCCGCATCGGCTCCAGGTACTCGGTGGCGTCGTCCTTAATATAGAGGACAATGTCCGTGCCCGGCTGCTCGCGCGTCGCTGGCGCCAGCGTGAACTGCCCGGCGCCTTCCGAGGCCCAGGTGAAGGCATGGTCAGTGCCAGCCTTGCGCGAGGTGACCTCGACGCGGTCGGCAACCATGAAGGCGGAGTAGAAACCGACGCCGAACTGGCCGATCAGGTTCGGCCGGTCCTCCGGCTTCGCATCGGCGAGGTTCTGTGTAAACGCGCGGGTGCCGGACCGGGCGATGGTGCCAAGGTTGTCGATCAGCTCCTGCCGCGTCATGCCGATGCCGTCGTCGGAGATGACCAGGGTCTTCGCATCCTTGTCGGGAACGATGCGGATCGTCGCCTCAGGCGGCGGCGCCAGGCTGGCGTCGGTCAGTGACTCGAAGCGGCGGCGGTCGACCGCGTCGGCGGCGTTGGCAACCAGCTCGCGCAGGAAGATTTCGCGCTCCGAGTACAAGGAGTGGACGACGAGATCGAGCAGGCGGCCGACTTCGGCGCCAAAATCGTGCTTTTCCAATACGGTTTCACTCATCCGGTGAGTCCTCTTACGGGGATGGCTTCAAAAACCGCCATATGCGTTCGCGCCCCCGCCGGTTCAATGCGCTGTCGCATCCGATGTGCGGGCTATGGGTTGGATTGTGATACGGGCGACGCGTCCAGGTCATGGTCGGGCGGTACGGAGACGAAAGAGCGGACAGGGCGTTCGCCCCTGGGTCGCGTATGTGGCCACTTGGCGACGATGGCAAGGCAGGTCCAAACCCCGGCCCGGCGGGTTGTTACGCTCTTTCCGCTTTGTCCTGCGGGCCGGCATCGCTAGGGTGCGCCCGCCTGCCGATCCGGTGCCATGCGTCCCCTGCTCCCGCTCCTCGTCGTTCCGCTGCTGCTGGCGGCAAAGGCCACCGCGGCCCAGCCGGCCCCGGCCGACACCAACCTGCGCGTCTTCCTGCCGCCGGCCCTGGAGTGGAACAAGCGCACGCTGACGGCGCGCCGTGGCACACAGCAGGGGACGGCCGATCTCGCGCAGATCAATGCCGGCCTCACCTTTGGCATGACGCCAGAGCAGGTGGCAGCCGCGCTACCGGGCACGCCGCCCGAGCTGAATTGGTACAATTTGCGCAGCGCGCGGGACTACCCGATCGAGGTGCGGTATTTCTGGCTCCGCCTCGACGACCTGCCGGCCTGGCGGTCCCAGATCAAGGGCTGCGCCGGCCAATCCAGCTATGTCGCGTTCCTGTTCACCATACGGGGGCTGTTCCGCATCTCCTTCCGCCTGCTGCCGGACGCTGCGTGTCCGTCGCTGACCACTGCGGCGCTGGACCTGTTCGCGCCCTACGTCACGCTGGCACCGGACATCGCGCTCAGCACCCGGTACCGCTCTGGCCCGGCCGAGGTGGTGGACATCACCGATCCAGCCGCGGCCGCGCTGATCCCGATCCGCTGGCAGATGGACCCGACGTGATGCGCCGCTTCCGGTTCCTGTGCCTTGCGCTGGTAGTGCTTTTGCCGCCGATGGCGTCCGTCCTGGCCGGACCACGCAGCTACAATCTGGAGCAGGCCGTGCCGCCGGTGATCCAGGACCGTGCCGCCATTGTCCCTTGCACCGTCACGTTCCTGGTCGAGGATACCGCGAACGGCGACCTGTTTGCGCAGCGCATCCGTATTGCCACCGGCGACGGCGATCCCGCAGTCGATGGACGCCTGTCCTGCCCGACCGATGTGCTGCCGCGCCTGCCCTCCTTTGCCCGCGATGTCTGCACGTTGCGAGCCGCGGACAAGAACACCTGCGTCTTCGCCGACATGACGCGGGCGTTCGCTGCACGTCCCGAGATCGGCAACACCACCCCACTGTCGTCGCAGTGCCGTTCCGACACCGCCGCCTACCTGGGCGCCGCCTGCTGGATGAATGGCGTGGCTGCGATCTGCAATGTCGGCTGTGGCAACTCGATCCAGGAGGCGCTCAACGCGGCTCGGGCGCGCTGCCAGCAGGTGCAGGGGCGGAGCTGCCCGGCCAGCGTGGCCGTGGCGGTGTCGGAACCGGATGTGTCGCCACCACCTGTACCGGGTGCTCGCCAGGCGGGCCGATAAGCGGCTGCAGCGCCAGCGCGATCGCCCGTGAGTGACGGATCTGTGCCGGCTCGCTCAGGTGGTCCGGCGAATCGAAGAACGCCGCGCGGGGATAGCGACTGCGGTTCGGCAAGGCGAGGAACGCTGCGCCGCCGTCATCATACACCGCCCGGACCGCGTTTTCGCTGCGCTCATCCAGCGGCGAGTCCGCGAAACCGGTGGGCAGTCCGCCGATGACCGTGACGCCGTGCCGGGCGGCCCAGCCGAGAA
>JAFEFW010000008.1 GCA_018240405.1 Pseudomonadota bacterium | reverse complement strand
TCATATAGCACGCCGACCTGGGAGAGGTTGCCCGAACCGACCTGCGCCGCGCTGGTTCCGGCAGCACCGAGCGCGTTGTCGATCTGCGTTTTTCCCCAAGCGGCAAGCTGCGGAAGGATCGCGAGCACCACGGCAGGCGCGTGCCGGTGCGGCGATTCCTGAAACGCCTGCGAACCGATCAGCATGCCGATGTAAAGCAGGATGGGTAGTATCGCGACAACCGGGATCAGTGCGCTGATCACGGCGATAATGCCAAACCAGGTCAGCACCAGCACCACGATGCCGGTCATCGCCGAGTAGCCGATCCGGCCACCCATCGATTTCCAGCCGGGATGGCCGATATAGACGGCGTTGATGAACGGATTTCCCATCAGGCAGCCGATCAGGCTGATGACGCCATCCGCCGTCAGCACCTGCGTGGTGGGGAAACTGTCGCCTGCGGCCGAGGCGCTTTCGACGTTATCCAGTGCCTCGATCAAGTCGTAGATGCCGAACGGGATCGCCGTGACCAGGATAATGCCCAGGTACTTGAAGCCGCCGAACGTGTGCATGACGGCCGGCAGCGGGAAGGAGAACCCGAAATTAGAGAAGGATCCGGTCAGCTTGGTCAGGCTCAGTTCGCCGAAATGCAGGCCGACGGCCGTGGAGCCCCAGGCGATCAAGGTGCCCACCGCGATCGCCACAAGACCGCCGGGCACGCCACCGAAGTAACGAACGCCGCCAAACCAGTTGGCCAGGATCACCGCGAAGCAAACAACGCCGATGATCGGCGTGGTGAACATCTGGGCCGCCGGGCTCATGGAGATGAAGGTGATCGAAATGCCGGCAAGCGAGCCTAGCAGGGCCGCGCGCGGTGTGATGCGGCGGACATAGGGACCGATAAAGCCGCCCAGCATCAGCACGAAACTCTGAATGAACACCCAGGTCAGGCCGGCTTCCCAAGCCTGCACCGGATCGTTCGTCGCCAGCTTGATCGGCAACATCACGACGAACGTCACGACGAACATGTGCGGCACCGACAGACCGGACGGCAGTGCGCAGACGTCGTCGCGGCCGGTGCGTTTCGCCAGGCGGTAGGCGAGGAACGCGTAATAGACCGTGCTGAGGAACAGCATCAGTCCCAGCGCAGGCAGGATGCGGCCGAACACCAAATCGTCCGGCATCTTCAGCACAAAGCGCAGCAACCCGGTCAGCACCAGGATATTGACCAGGATGTTCGTGCCGAAGCCGAACAGAGCGTTCCAGTCGCCCGGCGCCCAAAGCCTGGGCCGGAACGCGCCGATACTTGTGCTCATGCTGCCATTTCCTTCAGCGCGCGAAGAACGTGTTCGGAGGGGGCGACCCAGCCGAAGATGCCACCTTGGGCCTTGATCATGCGCAGGCCCATGTCGTGGAACTCGGGAAAGTAGGAGCCGCAGCAATCGGCGACGCACAGGCAGTCATAGCCGCGATCGTTTGCCTCGCGGATCGTGGTGTTAACGCAGACTTCCGTGGTGACACCAGTCACCACAAGCTGCTGGATCCCACGGTTCTGCAGGATGGCGTGCAGGTCGGTGGCGAAGAAAGCGCCTTTGCCGGGTTTGTCGATCACCGGCTCGAGCGGTTCGGGATAGAGCTCGGGGATAATGTCGTGGCCGGCCTCGCCGCGCACCAGGATTCGCCCCATCGGGCCGGCGTCGCCGATGCTTGTGGTGCCGCGGCCGCGGATCTTCTTGGCCGGTGGCAGGTCGGTCAGGTCGGGACGGTGGCCTTCCCGGGTATGGATCACCAGGCCGCCGGCGCCGCGCCAGGCGCTCAGCAGCGCAATGTTGGGCGCGATGGTACGGCGGAGCTGGCTGACATCGTTGCCGAGCATGGCACCGAAGCCGCCGGGTTCGAGAAAGTCGCGCTGCATGTCGATGATCAGCAGCGCGGCGGTGCGCAGGTCGCAGGTGAACTCGTACGGTTCCGCGTCGATCCGCATATGGTGCCCTCCCCAGGGGCGATGAAACAGGGTGTTGTATGCAATATTGATGCCACGATTATGTCGATGTGTAACATGGTTTGCCACGGAAATGGCATATGGTCGAGGGCCCGTGGCTGTCGATGCCATCATCCTGCCATCGACGCTGGCGAACGGCTGAGGCACCATCCGCCTCATGCATTTCGACCTGAAGCTCTGGGCGCTGACGCGCGGCCTGCGCGGGCGCATTGCCGGTTCAGCAGCGCTGGGCTTGTTGGCATTAGCAGTTGGTATCGCTCGGTTCGCCTTTCTGGGCGCTTTCATCGCCGGCGTGTTCCGCGGCGCGGGATGGGACGTACTGGCTGGGTGGGCCGCGGCAACGGCAACGTCGGTGCTGCTGCGCGCCTGGCTGGACCACAGGCGGACGATGATCGCACATGGCACGGCCGGGCTGGTGCAGGAGCGGCTGCGCCTCGCCCTGTTCGACAAAATCGTCGCGCTCGGCCCCGCCTGGTTCGGCGCGGAGCGGACTGGCGGCGTGATGCTGTCGATGGTCGACGGCGTCGAGCAGTTGCAGGCGTTCTTCGGCCAGTACCTGCCGCAGGTAACGGTGGCTGTGGTGGCGCCGGTCGCCATCTTTGCCTTCATTGCCTGGTGGGACGTCCCCGTCGCATCCGTCATGCTCTGCGCGGCGCTGTTCACGCTGCTGCTGCCGTCCGCCGTGCACCGCAAGACGGCGGTGGCCTCACGCGCCCGCCAGGCGGCGTTCAAGTCATTCGGCGAGGAATTCCTGGATGCTGTACAGGGACTGCCGACCCTGAAGGCATTTGGACAGAGCGCGTCCTACGGGCGGATGCTCGCAGACAAGGCACGCGCCTTGAGCGACAGCACATTTTGGGTGCTGGCGCTGAACGTGCTGACACGCGGCTTCACCGACCTGGGCACCGCATTTGGCAGCGCCGCCGCGCTGGCGCTGGGCACGTGGCGGGTGAC
The DNA here is from genome assembly GCA_018240405.1 of Pseudomonadota bacterium. Taxonomy (GTDB): domain Bacteria; phylum Pseudomonadota; class Alphaproteobacteria; order Acetobacterales; family Acetobacteraceae; genus Rhodopila. The sequence continues at coordinate 38,109 of JAFEFW010000008.1, read as the reverse complement.
CCACGGGGACATGAGCCTGGAGGCGCTGCTGATCGTGCTGCTGGCCGGCACGGAGATTTTCCGGCCGCTACGGGATTTGCGGGCGGTGCTGCACCAGGGGCTAAATGGCCAGGCCGCCGCTGTGGGGATCCGCGCGTTGCTGGATGCGGCGGTGACCGGGCCGGACCGGCGGGCGGGACCGGCCGTAATCGGAAAGCGATCGTCATCCGCCGAAACGCCGGAAATCGGCATCGTGTTCGACGCCGTCACCTTCGCCTACCCGGGTGGCCGCCAGCCCGCCCACACCGGCCTGTCCTTCGTTATCGAGGCCGGTGAGCGCGTCGGCATCGTCGGCCCCTCCGGGGCGGGCAAATCCACCATCGTCCGCCTGCTGCTGCGGCTGCATGATCCCTCCAGCGGCACCGTCAGTATCGGCGGACACGACCTGCGCGACATGGACCCGGACGCAGTCCGCGCTATGATCGCCGTCGTCGCTCAGGACACCTACCTGTTCCACGGCACGGTGGAGGACAACCTCCGCCTCGGCCGCCCCGACGCAACGCAGGACGACCTGGTCGCCGCCGCGACCATGGCCAACGCGCACGCCTTCATCACCGCCCTTCCCCAAGGCTACCAGACCGTCATCGGCGAACGGGGCACGGCATTGTCCGGCGGCCAGCGCCAGCGCATTGCCATCGCCCGCGCGCTGCTGCGCGACGCGCCGATCCTGGTGCTGGACGAGGCACTGTCGAGCGTGGACGCCGAGAACGAGACGATCATCCAACAGGCGTTGGACCGGCTCATGGCGGGACGGACGACACTGATCCTCGCCCACCGGCTGTCCAGCGTGATCAATGCCGATCGCATCCTGGTGCTGAATGACGGCGCTGTGGTGCAGCAGGGCACACACCGCGCGATGATTGCCATCCCCGGCCCCTACCGCGACCTGATGGGGCCGCAGGTGGCGGAGCGCGAGGACGTGGTGCTGGACGCCGCTTTGCCGAGCGCCGCGGCCACCGAGACGAGCGCGCTGGCTGGCGCCCCTGCCGCGGCCAGCCTGGCGGCGGAAGCGGCGCAGGTCGGCTGGCCCGAAACGCTGCGCACGCTGCTGCGCGTGGTGCGGCCGTATCGCGGGCAACTCGCGGTCACCGTGCTGACCGGCATCGGCCGGGTCATCGCCTTCATCGGCGTCTCGGTGCTCGGCGCCCTGGTGCTGGCTGCGGTGCGCGCGCATGAGCCTACCGTCGCGCTGGTGGTCGGGCTGTTGCTGGTGGCGCCGCTGGCCGGGTTGCTGCATTGGCTGGAGTCCTGGATCGCCCACGCCATGGCCTACGCGCTGCTGGCCGAAATGCGCATCGATCTGTTTCGCAAGCTGGACGCACTGGCGCCCGCCTATCTACTGCGGCGCCGCTCCGGCGACCTGGTGGCGCTGGCGACGCAGGATGTCGAGACGATCGAGTATTTCTTCGCTCACACGATTGCCCCGGCCATCGTCGCCGTGCTGGTGCCTGCCGCCGTGCTGCTGACGCTGGGCATTATCGCCTGGCCGCTGGCGCTGGGGCTGGCGCCGTTCCTGCTCTATGCTGGTCTGTCGCCGGTCCTGGGACGGCAGCGCATCGACGCACTGGCCTCGGACGCCCGCGGGGGGCTGGGCACGATCAGCGCCTACACCACCGAGACGATCCAGGGCCTGGCGGAGCTTGTCGCCTTCGGCGCGGTCGCCCGGCGGCGAGCGGGATTTCAGCAGGCGGTGCAGTCGTATCAGGCACTGCGTCTGAAGCTGCTGCACGATTTGTCGTTCCAGACCGCCACATTGGAGGCGGCCACCGGCCTCGGCAGCCTCGCCGTGGTGATGATCGGCGCCGCGCTGGTGTCGGGCGGCGGACTGGCTGCTGGCATGCTGCCGCTGGTGACGTTGGTTTCCGTCGCCGCGTTCCTACCGGTTTCCGAAATTGCACAGGTCGGGCGGCAATTGGCCGACACGATTGCCTCCACGCGGCGGCTGGCGGTGGTGCATGGCGAGACGGTGACGATTCGCGACGGACAGCAGGCACCGCCCGCGCGCGTTGGTGGATCGGCGGTGGCGTTCGAGGACGTGTCGTTCACCTACCCCGGCAGAGCGATGCCGGCAGTGTCGGGGCTTTCGTTCGAGATGCCTGCGGGCGCGACGGTCGCGTTGGTCGGACCGTCCGGCGCCGGCAAGACAACGGTGGCAAACCTGCTGCTGCGCTTCTGGGACCCGGACCGCGGCGTCATCCGCCTGGACGGTATGGATCTGCGGGACCTGACACTGGACGGCTTGCGCGGGCGCATCGCCCTGGTGGCGCAGGACACCTACCTGTTCAACGATACGCTGGAGGCGAACGTGCGCCTCGCGCGCCCCGAGGCGACCGCCGCCGATATCGCACTGGCGCTCTCCAGAGCTGCGCTGGCGGAATTCGTCGCGGCGCTGCCCGAGGGTCTGGCGACGCGTGTCGGCGAGCGTGGCGTGCAGCTATCTGGGGGCCAGCGTCAGCGCATCGCCATTGCGCGTGCCTTCCTGAAGGACGCGCCGCTGCTGATCCTGGATGAAGCAACCTCGCACTTGGACACGCTGAGCGAACAGGCAGTCCGACGCGCGCTGGATGCGCTGATGGCCAACCGCACCACGGTTATTGTGGCGCACCGGCTGTCGACGATCCGGGCGGCGGATCTGATCGTGGTGCTGGGGGCTGGACGTGTGGTCGAGGCTGGAACGCATGCCGGGTTGTTGGCTCGGGGCGGGGTTTATGCTCGGCTGGTGGAGCACCAGATGGCGGGGGTGGCGGGGTAACGCCTGATTCGCGCATCATGGCGGCCAACCGCGACATCTGTAGGGGTAACGGCATCGCCGACGACGCAGCCGCGACTTTGACGCGGAGATTGGCGGCGCGGCTTGTGCCCTGCCAATTCAGCTCATGATCCGGCGCCCTAGGACCGGCTCATCCGGGTCCTGCGCAAAGCTCGCTACGCGTTGTGCGATCGACCGCCGAAGGTGGGACTTGGCTGCCCGATCGGCAGCGGAAGCGCATGCCCTCATCGTGGTGCTTGCGAAACATGAAGCTCGACGCCCGCCTGCTTCTGCAGGTAGCCGATGACGCCGAACAGGTTGCGCGCCTGGGGATTGCCGCGCGGCCCGAACATGCGGATCAGGCTCTTCGACGGCGTTGCCGTGGCTTCGGCCAGTTTCTCAAAGCCGATCGTCGCCTTGATGTAGTCGCGCAGGATCGCCTTGCCGGTATCGATGTCGCCGCTGAGCATGGTGTCGATGCCCTCGCGCAGCAGCGCGACGCCGAACGCCTGGTCCTCGCCTACCCTCTTCTGCACCAGCTCCTTGAAGCTGCGTGTTAGCGCCATGTTTGCCTCCGTCAGCGTCGGCGCGGCTTGCGCCGCTTGTAATCAGCCCACGGGCCTTTGCCGTCTCAATGTCCCGCCGCTGGCGCTGCTTCGTGCCGCCGGTCAGCAGGATCACCAGGACATTCCCATCCTGCCCAAAATAGATTCGATATTCCGGCCCCCAATCGATGCGATACTCAAGCACGCCCTCGCCTACCGCTTTGGCGTTCGAGAGGTTGCACTGCTCGAGCCGCGCGACGGCGACAGCGACCTTCGCCCCCGCAGCGGCATCTAGATCGGAAAACCATTCTTCGAAGGACTGCGGCCATCTGTTGCCAGGTAGTAGCGCAGATCGAACATGTCGTATGGTAACACATAGGTTACCCGAGTTCAAGTGCGCTTCGCAGGACCCAGGCGCTTTCAGCAGGTCAGCGGTCGGCGCGCTGTTCGAGTTCGGCAGTTCAGCGGCATTGTCGTACGACGTGTGCACATACCGCGTCACCGCGTGTAGCCTATCAAAATCCATCGCTCGCGCAGGGCACGCCACGACGAGGTGGCAGCGGCGTGCCTGCAAGTCGCATACCGGTCGGACTTATCTTTCCGCCAGTACGGCCGCACCGCTCCACGCGAATCCGCCATATCGCCCGCCCCCGTTGCGGCACGCCCCGGACGCTGTATGGTCCGCGCCGTACCGCTAAACGGGAGCCTGACACCATGCGTCCATCCGGTCGCGCCGCCGACGCGCTGCGCGAGGTTTCGATCACCACCGGCTTTGCCCGCCACGCCGAGGGGTCCTGCCTGATCCGTATGGGCAACACCGAAGTCCTGTGCGCCGCCAGCGTTGAACAACGCGTGCCGCCTTTCCTGCGCAACACCGGCCTGGGCTGGGTCACCGCCGAGTACGGCATGCTGCCGCGCGCGACCCACACCCGCGGCGACCGTGAGGCGGCCCGAGGCAAGCAATCCGGCCGCACCCAGGAAATCCAGCGCCTGATCGGCCGCTCCCTGCGCGCCGTGGTCGACCGCGCCGGCATGGGCGAAATGCAGATCACGCTGGACTGCGACGTGCTGAATGCCGATGGCGGCACACGCTGCGCCGCCATCACCGGCGCCTGGGTCGCGCTGTCGCTCGCCTTCCGGCACCTGGTGAAGATGAACGTCATCAAGGCGGTGCCGCTGACCGGCCAGGTCGCCGCCGTTTCCTGCGGCATCTATGACGGTACACCGGTGCTGGACCTCGACTACGACGAGGATTCCTCGGCCGACGCCGACGCCAATTTCGTCCTGACCGGCAGCGGCGGCATTGTCGAAATCCAGGGCACGGCGGAGAAGACCCCGTTCTCCGAGGCGGAGTTCCACAACCTGATGGCGCTCGCCCGCCAGGGTACCGAACGCCTGTTCGCCTTCCAGCGCCAGGCGTTGGGGGACTGATGGCCCGAAAGCTGCAGCGCGGCGAGACGCTGGTCCTGGCCAGCCACAACCCTGGCAAGCTGCGGGAGATCGAGGCACTGCTGCGGCCGCACGGCGTCGATGTCGTCTCGGCCGGCACCCTCGGCTTGCCGGAGCCACCCGAGGACGCGCCGGATTTCGTTGGCAATGCCCGCATCAAGGCACTGGCGTCGGCAACGGCGAGCGGCCTGCCCGCGCTGTCGGATGATTCCGGCTTCTGTGTGGCCGCCTTGGGCGGCGACCCCGGCGTACTGTCGGCACGCTGGGCCGGTCCGGCCAAGGATTTTGCCGCCGCCATGCAGCAGGTGAACGACCGGATGGGCAGCAATCCGGACCGGCGGGCATGGTTCATCGCCGCATTGTGCCTCGCCTGGCCGGATGGCCACACGGAAAGCTTCGTCGGGCGGGTCGACGGCGAGGCGGTCTGGCCGCCGCGCGGCGACAAGGGCTTCGGCTACGACCCCATGTTCGTGCCCATCGGCGCTACCGACAGCTTCGGCGAGATGGACCCGGACGCGAAGCACGCGATCAGCCACCGCGCCAGAGCATTCGCACAGGTTCTGGCATCGTGCTTCGCGTGAGCACGAGGCGGGGGGATGCCGGCCAGAGGCTCGCGCGGCCTTCCGGCGTTCTGGGGCATCCGGTAACCTCAGCGGCACGCCTTCCAGGAACGTCGCGACGATGTTGATCCGCTGCCTGCTGCTCGTCCTCCTCCCGATGCTTTCGGTGCTGCCGGCGCATGCCGCGTTGCCACCGGTCATCGTCATCGGTGTGCTGAACGACATGAGCGGGCCGTTCCGCGATCAATCCGGCCCCGGGTCGGTCGTTGCGGCGGAACTGGCGGCGGAACAGTTCGCCGCGTCCGGCGGCGGCCTGGCGGTGAAAATCATCGCCGCCGACCACCAGAACAAGGCCGATATCGGCGCCCAGATCGCACGCGAGTGGATCGACCGCGACGGCGTCGCCGCTATCGCCGACTCGGTGAACTCTGCGGTCGGCCTTGCCATCAATCAGGTACTGTTCGACAAGCACCGGACGTTCATCGCGACAAATGTCGGCACCTCCGACCTGACCGGGAAGTTCTGCAAGCCGACGACCGTGCAATGGACCATGGACACCTACGCCATGGGCAACACGGCAGCACGCGCGATGATACAACAGAAGCTCGATACCTGGTTCTTCATCTCTTTTGATTACGCCTTGGGCACCGCGCTGGAACGCGACGCCACGGCGACCCTGACCAGACTGGGCGGCAAGGTGCTCGGATCGGTAAAGCACCCGCTCGGCACCACCGATTTTTCCTCGTATCTGCTGCAGGCGCAGACCTCGGGCGCCAAGGTCGTTGCGCTCGCAGATACTGGCGCCGACCTGATCAACGCCGTCAAGCAGGCGGCTGAGTTCGGCCTCACGCCGAAACAGACACTGCTGGGCCTGTTCACCCAGATCGTCGACGTCAAGGCAATCGGCCTACAGGCTGCGCAAGGCATGCTGGTGACCGAGGCATTCTACTGGGACCTGAACGACGCCACACGGTCGTTCGCCGCCCGCTTCGGCCAGCGCTTCAATGGCCGCATGCCGACGGCCAATCAGGCCGGTGTCTATGCCTCCGTCCTCGCCTATCTGCGTGCGGTGAAGACGGCGGACACGATCGACGGTGAAACGGTACTGGCCGCAATGCGCCAAGCGCCGATCCAGGACGAACTGTTCGGCACTGTCGTGGTCCGACCGGACGGACGCGCGGTGCATGACATGTTCAGCTTCAAGGTCAAGCCGCCGGCGGAGTCGAAGTCGGCCTGGGACCTGTACGAGGTGGTCGCGCGGATTCCCGGCGATGAGGCGTTCCGTCCCATGGATCAGGGCGGCTGCCCGCTGGTCACGAAATAGGAGGATATCGATGTCGTCACCCCCCTGGCAGGAAGCGCTGTACGATCTGTTGCGCGCCAATAACGTGACTCAGTTCGCCTACGTGCCGGATGCCGGCCACAAGGTGCTGATCGACCGTTCGCTGGCGGATACCGACGTTCATTCGATCCCGCTGACCACTGAGGAAGAAGGTGTGGCGATGTGCGCCGGCGCGGACCTCGGGGGCGGCCGTGCGGTGCTGCTGATGCAGTCCTCTGGCGTCGGCAATGTCATCAACATGTTGTCGCTGACCAAGGGCGGCAAATTTCCGCTGCTGACGCTGGTGTCGATGCGTGGCGAGTTCGGCGAAGGCAATCCCTGGCAGTTCCCGATGGGCCAGGCGGTTGAGCCGGTGCTGAAGGCGATGGGCGTCATCGTGCTGCGGGCGGAACGGCCGGAGGATGTGGTGCCGATGGTCACCGCCGCCATCACCATGGCTTACCAATGCGCGGAGCAGGTTGCCGTCCTGCTGACGCAGCGCCTGATCGGCGCCAAGAAGTTTTAGCGGGAGCGTGCCATGGCCAAGCTGAACAAACTGCAGACTGCGACGCTGCCCGATCCGGTGCTGGACCGCCGCCAGGCCGTGCCGGCACTGATCGAGAACCACAAGGATTTCCTGATGGTCGCCGGCCTGGCCGGCACCGCCTGGGAACTCTCGGCATTGACGGAAGAATCGCCCAGCCTGTTCGGCCTCGGCGGCGCGATGGGGGCTGCGCCGATGATGGGCCTCGGCCTGGCGCTGGCGCAGCCGAAGCGGCGCGTGCTGGTGGCGACCGGTGACGGCGAGTTGCTGATGAATATCGGCGCGCTGGCGACCATCGCGTTGCAGAACCCGCCGAACCTGACGATCATCTGTGTCGACAACGGCCACTACGGCGAAACTGGCAACCAGGATAGTCATACCGGCCTGGGCGTTCGGCTGGACCTGATCGCCGCCGGCAGCGGCTTCCCGGTAGTGCACGTAATCAATACAGAGGCCGATCTGGCGGAAGGGCGCCGGCTGCTGCGTGAGAGCCACGGCCTGACCTTCATCCTGCTGCGCGTGAAGGAAGGTCCGGCCACACACACCGGCAAGAAAAATCTCGTTCCGCACATCGAGCGAGATCGTTTCCGGAAGCATCTGCTTGGATGACGCGTTCGCCTTGTTGCGCCTCCAGATAGACTGGGGCGCTGACGAGGCTCTCGACGCCGATCCGCTGGACCGGCTGCGGGCGGTCGACCCGCTGCCAGCGCCGGCAGGCGCGGGCGTGCAGCGTGCGGCACCACGTGTCGTCGCTGCCGCACCCGCCACAATAGGCCCACAATCTAGAGTTGCAGCTGCTGAACGCGCCCTTGCCATCGCCGGCCAGGCTGCCACGCTGGACGCGCTCCGGGAGGCGATTGCTGGCTTCGACGGCTGCGCCCTGCGCGACACCGCGTCCAACACTGTCTGGGCTGAGGGCGCCAGGGACAGCGCTGTGCTGATTGTTGGTGAGACGCCTGGGCGGGACGAGGACCGCACCGGCCATCCCTTCGCCGGCAACGATGGCGCGCTGCTTGATCAGATGCTGGCTAGCATCGGCGTGACGCGCGAAGACGTGATGTTGACGCCGCTGCTGCCGTGGCGGCCGCCGGGTGGACGACCGCCAAGCGCAGCGGAGTTGGCTGTTTGCCTGCCTTTCCTGCATCGGCTGATTGTGCTGCAGCAACCGGAGCGGCTGGTAATCTTTGGCAACACCGCCGCGCGCACGCTGCTGCCTTCGGCTGCCGCACGCCGGCGCGCCGTTCCAGTGTGGGTTGAGGCCAGTATGCCAGGCCTGCCGAAGGCACCGGCCGTGCTGGTGCTGCCATCACTTGCGGAAATGCAAAGGACCCCGGCGGTTCGCCGTACCGCCTGGGCAGGGCTTCGCTTGCTGCGCCGAGCGCTGGATTTAGCCTGACACCAACGTGAAGCCGACAAGAGTGTGAAATCGCCCGCGTTTCTCGTGTTTTTGGACTAATCTCGCAGAAGAGGGTTGCGTCTCATCGGCCTAGAGGCTAGCGAGACGGCATGCGAGGGATCGGTCACACGCTCTCCCGCCTTCCTCAGGTTCGGGCATTACTTGCCGGAGCCGCGATCATTGCGGGGTCGTTTATATCGGCTGCGCACGGACAATCGTCCGGATCAGGGAATGGTACAGGGGCAACACTATCGGAAGGCCAACGCGGTGAAGAGACTGCGTTCGCTGTGCCGCGCAACCAGCGCGGCGGCGCATCCGTTGCGCTGCCGAAGCCATTGACGCCAAGTGATGCGGCCGCCCTGCGTCGCATCTTTCTGTTTCAGGGAAGCAATAGAATTCCGGATGCCGTCAAGGCAGCCGATGACCTGACGAACCCGTTACTCAAGGGTTCCATGCTGGCCGACCGCTTCCTCGGCCGTTACTATCGCTCGACCGTTTCGGACCTGACCGACTGGCTGTCGCTATACCGCGATCAGCCGGAGGCACCGCAGATCCACGCGTTGTTGCTGGCAAAATTGCCGCGCGGCAATTTGGCACCGCCAAGGCCGGAGGTGCCGTCGCTGTCGCCGTCGCTGCGCCCGCCGCCGGTGGCGAATGGCGGTGACGCCGACCGGAATGGTCTGCTGTCTTTCGACGGTATCGGGAAACCAGCCATCGATCTCGCTTATCAGGGCCGCGTCGCTCCGGCGCTTCGACTGATGAAGTCATACCGCTTGAGCAATGTCGCCAAAGCGCGGCTGCAGGGCCAGATGGCGCAGGCACTGTTCACCGCCAATGAGGATGAAGCCGCGCTTGCGCTGGCGCAGGAGAGCCTGCGCAGCGTGCCGCGTAGCGACCAGAACAGCCTGGTCTGGTATATCGGCGGCCTCGCCGCCTGGCGGCTGGACCGGTATGACGAGGCCCGCCAGTTGTTCCAGGGCGGCGCCGAAGCCGTCATCACCGCACCTTATCTGCGCGCTGCCACCGCCTTCTGGGCCTCGCGAGCCTGGCGCCAGGCGCAAGATCCGTGGGAGACCATTCGCTGGCTGAAGCGGGCGGCCGAAGACGGCACTACGTTCCACGGCCTGATTGCACGCCGGCTGCTGCGAATGGACATTGCCCTGATGCCTGCACGCGGTCTGCTGACGCAGGCCGACGTCGATGCCGTCGCGGCGAAGCCGGCGGGACTGCGGGCCTTCGCACTGCTGCAGATCGACCAGCCGGAACGGGCAGAGGCTGAACTGCGCACCCTTTGGCCGGAGATCCAGCAGGACGCGGCCTTCGGACGCTCCGTGCTACTGGTGGCCTCGGCGGGCGGCCTGCCCGACTTTGCCGCGCAATTGGCCAGCCTGCTGCAAGGCCCGGCGGAACGCTTTGACGCCTTACGCTATCCGGTGCCAAAGCTGCGACCGTCCGGCGGGTTTCGGATCGACCGCTCGCTGATCTACGCGTTGACGCGGACCGAATCGAATTTTAACCCGGCGGCCATCTCTCCCGCCGGTGCCCGTGGCCTGATGCAGATCATGCCGGCAACCGGCCAATACATCGCTGACCTGAGCGGCATGGGCGCCGCCCGATTGCACGAACCGGCTACCAACCTGGAGATCGGCCAGCGCTATGTTGCCTATCTGGCGGCACTGGATGGTATCGCCGGCGACCTGATCCGTATCCTCGCCAGCTACAACAGCGGTCCGGGCAACTTCCAGCGCTGGGGCGCGGCCATCCGCGACAACGGCGACCCGTTGTTGTTCATCGAGGCGATCCCGGTGGCCGAGACACGCGATTTCGTACCCGAGGTGCTGTCTGCATCCTGGATCTACGCCGCCCGGATGCGGGAGCCGATGCCGAGCCTGGACGCGCTGGCGATGGGCGAGTTTCCTCGCTTTGGGCAGCAGACGGCAGAACAGACGGTGTTGACCTCCAGCAGCGTGAATTGAGGGCCTGGGCGCGGCGTCTCGCTAGTCTGGCGGGCGCCGGCTCCCGACCGGACGCATTGCCTCCCGTTTGTCATTGCCCGCTGTGTCTCGAGCCAATGGAATCGTTGCTCAAATGATCGCCACAAGGCGCGTAGCCGCCGGGCTCTGAGCGTAAGAGCTGCATGGCGCACGCCGGGCGTGACACAGCGCCGCGAGGCGCAGCCGCGATCAGACGGCAGCCCCCGGCGTGCTAACGCCGTTGGGGCCCCGGGCGTTCATAGCCGCGAGAGGGTGCCGCGGTCCCGCCGCGGGACGGTCCGACCAGCCAGGCCATCCCGACCGTCAGCAGCGCGATACCAATCGGCAACGCCGCCAGCCATGATCCGGTCGAGGCCAGCGCGGCGGCGGTCGCCCATGCGATGGACGAAAGCGCCTCGATATAGGTGGTCAGCCGGGACGCGGTCTGCCGTCGGCGGAGCCGGCCGCGACGGGCCTGCAAACGGAACGAGTGCTGAATTGCCGTCGCCGACAGCGCCGCCAGCACGATCCCGGCAAGGCATGCAGCTCCGCCGGCCGGCGACAGCACCGCAAGGGCCAACAGGAACGGCACGAACACGATCAAAGTGCTTGAGGTCACTGCCTCAAACGTGCCGCGCAGCAGCCACGCCTGCGGCACCGGCGCGGTCTGGATCAGATCGGGCGCGTCCTCTCCGGAAATAGCCAGCCAGGCGACGCCGCCGGCAAACTGCCCGGCCGCGGTGACCAACAGCGGCACAAGGATCGTCTCCGCCGCGATGCCCTTGTCGAACGCCAGCCAGACCATATAGGCGGCGGGCAGAAGGTACAGCACCTGCACGAGCGTCTGCGACAGCAGCCATGGATCGCGCCGCAACAAGATCCATTCCTTGCGGCGGAAGGACTGACGCGGCGTTGTGTTACGAAAAGCGCTCCTGCTGGCTGGCTTCGCCGCTGCGCCATCACCGATGCTGGCGCAGGCCAGCACAATGCCGCCGAAGCGCGGGGCCATCAGCGCCGTCACCACGGCCAGGACCGCAGCGGCCACAGCGATCACCAGCAGCAGCGGCAGTACCTCGCCCAGCACGGCATCGGCCACCAACCAGACCCTGCTGCCCGGATCGGGCATCGCCGCCAGCACACGCGCCGAAGTCAGGAACGCCAGCCGATCCGCCGTGCCAATAAACAACAGAGCAGCAAACTGCAGGATGATTGCGAACACGGCGCCGATTACGGCGGAGACAATCTGAGAAGCGAGCCGGGTCCGGCTCGGGCCGATCGCATGAAACAGCGCAACAGCCAGCAGGATCGCCACCGTGACCGCCAGCATCGCCATGGCCATGATCACCGGATAGATGGCGAGCCAGTGCACGCCGCCGCGCCAGGTCAGCACGTTGACGAAAGGCACTGACAGCAGCAGCACCGTCATCGCGGCAACGACGACCATCGCCAGGATTCGCACGGCAAACAGCCGGGCGGCATTCGCCGGGGACGTGAGGATGAGTTCGAGGTCGCCGCGCGCGTAAAAGGCGCGCGTCACCGCCTCCATCGCCTGCGACAGCATCAGTGACCAGGAGATCGCGACGATGCCAGAGACGATGACCAGCACCTGCTTGTCCGGCGCTTCTGCCAGGGCAGGATTCGGGTGCAGCATAATGGCCGCGAACACGTGCAGCAGCACCGCGGCGGTCAGGGCGAGCAGCAGCAGGACCGCGATGCCGCCACGGCGCCGTCCCCTTATCATCGCCTGCCAGTCGCGCCAGGTGAGCCTCCATTCCTGCTGGGCAAACCAAGCCAACGTCCCGGCCTGCATCAATCGCCGCCCTCGGCATCCGGCGGCGGTGGCGCAGCAACGAGGGTGAGGAAGACCTCCTCCAGGCTGGCACCGGCTTCATCCGCGTTGTCGCGTCCCGCTTGCACACGCAGTTCGGCCATGGTGCCCTCGGCAATCAGGCGCCCCTGCTCGATCACCCCGATGCGATCGGCCATTCGCTCCGCCACGTCCAGAATGTGCGTGGTCATGATGACGGCGCAGCCAGCACGCAGCCGGTTGCGCAAGATGTCCTTGACGATGCGGGCCGAATGGGCATCGAGGCCGGTCAGCGGCTCGTCCAGCACGATCAGCTTCGGGTCATGCACCAGTGCACCGGCCAGGGCGACTTTCTGGCGCATGCCTTTCGACAGGCTCTCGCAGCGCGACCCGGCGTGCGGTGCGAGGCCGAGCAGGTCCAGCAGCGCCATGCCAGTCGCGGCGCCCTTCTCGCGCGGCACGCTCCAGAGCCCGGCGATAAAGTCCAGGTATTCGACTGGCGTGAGCTTGTCGTAGACCATTGGCTCATCCGACAGCCAAGCCATCACCTGCTTGGCAGCAATCGGCTCTGCCAGAGCGTTGATGCCGTAGACGGAGATGGCACCATAATCTGGCTGCAGCAGGCCGACGATCATGCGGAGCGTGGTGGTCTTGCCGGCGCCGTTGGCGCCGAGCAGCATGTAGAACTCGCCGGCTTTGACACGCAGATCGAGGCAATCCACGGCCATACGGCCGGCGAAGCTTTTCGAGAGGCCGCTTATGTCCAGGGCAAGCTGCGGCTCTGCGCCGTCCATGCTGTCTCGCATCGTTATTCGCCGCTGATACCGCTCGCGGTGCGCGAGCGGAAGGAAAATGGTGGCGCCTGGCACAAGATCGACAGGTCGGCGGCCCAAGGCCAACCGGGCGCGGCCGGGACCGTTATCCGCACATGCCTGCAATATCGGCTGTCCCTTTTGCCGTCATCGTCGCCTGTCGGAGGGGGGACCGGCGTGTTACCGCCGGTGCCTGGCAAGCGTGGGCGCGGCCTCGCCGGCGCCGCGGCGGGCGCGAGTCCATTGACGCGCTTCTTGGCATGATCGGCACCGCCTCCGTCCCATCATTGTTTACGAGGGCTGCCGACATTCGACCTACGGTGCGCAGCAGGCCGCCGGACCTGAGTCTTAGCGAGCGGCGTGGGTGGCCGGCCGGCGCCGGCCATATCGGTTTCATGCGTCGTTGCGCTGGCGGTCGACACCGAATGACACTCGGCCGTGCCGGCCGGCGCCGACCCGCCCGCGGCGCATTGGTCGGGCCATGAGAGCCTGGTGCTGGCTACTCCCCGCCTGGATCGTCGTGGTGGCGGCCGGGGCCGGCGGCTGGTTGGCAACAACGGCGCGCCCTCGGATTCCGGACGCAGCTGCCGCTGACCTGGAACGCGGAGGCGATCCGGCGCGTGGTCGGTTGATCTTTGCCGCCGGCGACTGCTCGTCCTGCCATGCCTCGCCCGGCCAAGCCGATCGGTTGCGCCTGGGTGGAGGGATGGACCTGCCCTCGCCCCTGGGGACGTTCCACCCTCCCAATATCTCCCCGGATTCCGAGGACGGCATTGGGCGCTGGCGTACCATTGACCTGGCTAACGCACTGCTTGCCGGCATATCGCCCGACCGCCAGCATTACTACCCGGCGTTCCCCTACACCAGCTACGCCCATATGCGCCTGAGCGACGTCAAGGACCTGATGGCGTATCTGCGCACGCTGCCGCCGGTGAAAGGCCACGCGCCGGCGCATGATCTGCCGTTCCCCTTTACCATCCGCCGGCTGATCGGCGGCTGGAAGCTGCTGTTTCTGGATCAGACAGTGATTGAGGACGATCCGGCGCGTGATCCGGCCTGGAACCGGGGACGCTATCTGGCCGAGGGCGTCGGCCACTGCGCCGAATGCCACTCGGCGCGCAACCTGGCGCAGTCTATCAGGCATGGCACCCGTTTCGCCGGCGGCAGCGATCAGTCGGGCGTCGGCTACGTGCCGAATATCACCCCCACCGGCATCGGCCGATGGACACGGGACGACATAGCAGAAGCACTGCATTCGGGACGGACGCCGGAGCAGCGGCAGATCGGCTCGACCATGGCCGACGTGGTGACCAATCTGTCGGCATTGCCGGATAGTGATCGTCGTGCGATTGCGACCTACCTGCTGTCCTTGCCACGGCGTCACAGCACCGACGAGTGACCAAGCCTCAACCGGCCTTGGAACTCTCCGGCAGGCGCATCCAAGTGGGAATACGCGGAGTGAGCCGCGCCTCGCCGCAGGTCAGGTTGGCGTCCAGGCTGTCAAGTCGCAGCACCGCCAACCCGGTGTGGTCGAGGCCGGAACGCATTGTGCCAATTTCGGCGCCATCGCGGAACACCGGCGTCCCAGGCGCGGGCAGCTTGCCGTCGATCTCAACCGGCACGACCCGGCGCTTCAGCAGGCCACGATACCGTGTCCGAGCGGTCAGTTCCTGGCCCATGTAGCAACCCTTGGTCCAGGACACGCCGTTAAGTTCGTCGAAGCCGGCCTCCAGCAGCACGGTCTTGTCGCTCTCCAGGTCGCGGGAGCCATCCGGGATACCATGCGCCAGGCGGTGGCGGTCCCAATCGGCGGCGGTAGCGTTCACCGATAAGGCGGACGTTGTCAGGATGCGCCAGGCGAAGCCATCCAAACGCGGATCCGGAGCGATGACGCCTCCCGCGTCGGGCGCGCCGTCCCAGCCGACATACACCTGCATACTCTCATCAGGCGCCAGCGCCACTTTCATGCGCAGGCGGTAGCGGGACAGGCGCTGCACCAGCATCGGTACCTGCGCTCGTTCGGCGTCCAGCAGCAGTGCCTCGCCGTCGGTCAGCACGAAAAAATCGGCCAGCCATTTGCCCTGCGGGGTGAGCAAGGCCGCCCACACTGCCTGCCCCGGCGCCACGGCCTCGACATCGTTGGAGACGAGGCCCTGGAGGAAGACTCCCCGATCCTCTCCAGTGATACGGACGACGCCCCGGTCGGAAAGTGCGGCGAGCTTTGGCATGCTCAAATACTTAGCGACGCGAGGCCTCGCCGCAAGCCGGTCCGGCTGGTATCCCGGCATGCTCATCCAGGAGTGCCAGCCAGTTCGCCCGCCGTGTCGTGGCCTGGCTCGTCAGGCTGGCCTGAGCGAGGAAGGCCTGACGCGACCGCAGCACGTAGTCGCGCCACTGCACCTGGTCACGCACCAGCCAGGACAGCGCATCCAGCCAAGCGTTCGGGTCGTTCGGCACAAGCTGTCCGACCTCGCCATCCGCCAGTGAGCCGCGATAGGCCGGCACGTCGGACGCCAGCACGGCCAAGCCGAGTGCGGCATAGTCCATCGCCTTGATCGGCGACTTACAGCGGTTGAAACCGGTATCCGCCAGCGGCGCCAGGCCGATATGCCACCCCGGTGTGATCGCGTTGATCCAGTGCACGAACGCCGGATAGGACTGCGTGGCGAAGAACGGCGGCACGATGCGGCGGACGAAATCCGGCAGCTTGAACACTGGCGTCATACCGATGATGTCGATCACCACGCGGTCCTGGCACTCGGCGGCCAGGCGTTCCAGGGCCGGCAGGATCAGTGCGAGATCACGCTCATGCGTCGTGCTGCCCATGCACAGGATGCGCAACGGCCAGGGCTGCCAGCGGGGTGGCGTCGGTCCGTAGGCCCAGATGCGCTCATCGAGGCCGTTGGGAACCAGCACCGCGTCGTGACGGATTGTCGCCAGGCGCTGCATCAGCCCGGTTGACGCAACCGACACACGATCGGCCTGCTCCAGCATGTGCCGGACCACGCGGGCTTTGGGGCGCAGCGTGGTGGCGTCGGGATGCGACGGCGGCACCGTCAGCAGGTCATCGTCCAGGTCGTAGACCAGGCTTGCGCCAACCCGCCTGGCCTGCGCGGCCAGCGCGTCCGCCGCCGCGCGATCGGGTATGGCGTGGCGCTGGGTAACGATGATATCGGCCTGCCGCCCCAGCACGCTCTCGGCGTCGTCAAGGACCATGGCGAAGTCGCCGCCGATTTCTGGATGTGTCAGCGGTTGCAGCAGACGGATGAACGCGCAGGGCGACAGGTGGCCGCTGTCGAAACGTTCGGCCACCACCGACACCACCGGCTTCGCGCCGCGATTGATATGGGGCAGCCGTGGCACCGGGTCCGCAACGAGATACTGCTCCGCATAGAAATCGGCAACCGGCGTCCGCGCGACACGTGGCAGTTTCGCCGGCGGCCGTTCCAACGCCGCACGCACCTGCCGGAAGGTGTCGAGCCAGGTCGCCACCGGCGCGTCGTGCTCCACCAGCCAGGTGAAGGGACGCCCCTCCAGCCGTTCCGGAAACGCGCCGAAGCGGGTGGCGACGATCGGCAGGCCAGCCTCGATCGCGGCGCTGAGTGTGTAGCTGTAGCTTTCGGGAGCAACCGACGGCAGCCAGATCACATGCGGCTTCGCCTGCCGGATCAGGTCCGGCAGCTCCTGCTCCTGGTAGCGGCCCGAGGATGTCAGCAGCGACGCAGCCTGCGGCGGGAAGGTCGCTTCTATCTCTCCGATGCAATGGACCTGCAGCGTGCCGGGGGCGGCAGTTTCCACCACCGGTGCAACGATGCGTGAACCCTTGTGGTTGGCGAGTTGGCCGAGCAGCACAACACGCAGCGGGCCCTTGGCGAGCGTAGGGAGGACGAGCGACCAGTCGGAGGCCGCAACGGGTTCATGCGGCACCACCAACGCGTGCTCTGCCAGCCCGTAGCGCATCAGGCGCTGCTTCATGTCCTGGCTGGGACAGAAGATCCTGTCGGCTTCAGCAAACTGCCAGGCATAGCGCAGCCGCCAGGACAGGATATCGCGCGCCTGGTTGGCACTGGGGCTGATGGCGATGCAGGCGTTGCAGGTGGCGATGTCGGGGCCGCCGCAATAAAAGCTGGTCGCCTGCGGCAACATGTTGAGCTGCGTGCAGATCGCGTAGTTGTCGTGCACGGTGACGTCGAGCGGTACGCCCAGGCGTCGCACCATGGCACGCGTGTCGAACTCGAACCACAACAGGTGGTGGATGTGCACGCGCGACACGTTGAGCCGGCGCAGCATGGCGACGGCCTCATCGACCTGATCCGCCGCAAGACTGACAATGTGCCCGCTGCGCCCGATCGGCAGCGACAGGCGCATGTCGGTGACCGGCCGGCCGGCGCGTTCGGTGACCCAGCCTTCGACGAACACCACCTGTGCCTTGCCCTGGATGCGGGCCGCGATGGTTTCCATGTGCGAGCGCACGCCGCCGCCCATCAGGTGCGTCACCATGGCAATGACCGGCAGCTTCTGCTCGACCAGCAGCGAGGCAACGACGGCGAAGCGGAACGGACCAGCGCGGTCCCGCCGCTGGTGGCTGAGGAGACGGGATGGATAGTCGGGATAGAGCCGGCAGAGGCTGGCGGAATCGCGGGCAGTGGGAAAGCCTCGGGCGGCATCGGCGCTGCGCACGAACATGTCGCAGGCGACCCGGTTCTGCCAGCCGGCGCGGGCAGCGCGCAGGCTGAACTCGATAGGCCAGTCGTCCTCCGCGAAGCCACGCCCGCCGGGCGGCCCGATGGTTCGCAGCAGGTCACGCCGGACATAGGCGCAGGCCTTATCCAGCACTGGGACGACAGCGGCGCGGGCGGTGTTCAGCGTGCGGCAGGCCTGGTCGATCGCCTCCGCCGGCAATCCAAACAACAGCGCCCCACCGTCCCTTGACGGGAATCCGCTCCAGCCGGCGGCATCGGAGAATGGCGATACGCTGGCTACACGCCGATCGGCGTAAGCCTGTGCGGCGAGACGCGTCAGCCAGTCCTCCGGTACGTCGACCGCGGTGTTCAGCAGCACGATGTCGTGGTCGCCGGCGGCCTTGATTGCGGCTTCGATCAGTGCTGCCTCGCCGCCCCGGCGTGGCCGTCGGATCGACGTGACCAGGCCCTCCGCTTCCTGCACACGCAGCCACGGCGGGGTGTCGCGCTTGTCGTGCAGGCCGATGGGAACGAACACCCGCCCGAGATGCGCTCCGCCGCCGGCCCGCACACGCTCCAGACAGCGACGCAGCCGGTCGGGACTGCCGTCGCCCAGCAGGATGACATCGGCGACGGCGGCGCGCGGCGGCACCAGCCTGGCACGCTGCGACGGCTGGTAGTCGTCCGCGGTGACGCGCCATTCGGTGGCGTAGCCGCGCTGATGGCCGGTCCGGTGATGAAACAGCAGCGGGTTTGCGGCCGCTTCCGGATGCATCTCGGTGTAGAATGTGGCGTCGAAGTCCGGGCCGGGATCGCGCAGTTCGGGAACCCCGAAGCGGAGATAATGCGTCAGCGGAATGGCACCGGTCGGTTCGACATCGGGGTTTGCGGCCAGGTACCAGGCGCCGTCAAACCAGCAATTGGGATCACGCAGGTCGCTCAGCCCGTGGCGGGTAAAATGCGTCACCGGCGTGCCTTTGAATTGCGCGACGTCCGGGTAGGCTTTCAGGTACCAGTTGGGGTCGACCAGTTGGCGGACGAGGCGGCGGAGGTCTTCCGGTATGGATTGCGCCGCCGCGGGCGGCGCCTTGCGGGGGCGGACCGTCATGAGCCGCCTCTTTGCAGCCGGATGGATGGTGGTTTCCGTGTCGTTGCAGGCGGAAGCCGGTCTAGCAGCGGGGACGACGGCGCACGCTTTTCGTCCTGGCCGGAATCGGCCGCCCCCCCAGGGCGACAGCCGAACGGTAACCACGTTCGCTCGATCGATGCCGCAAGACGTGGGTGGTCGGCCTTCGCTAGCCAGGGCGGGAGAGTGTGCGGTTCGCCCTCTCCGTCGTCATGGCGGTGGAGCGATTCAAGCGCTGTCGTTGCGTCAGTCAGGCGGCATTCTCCTTCGGCCGCACGCGCTCAATCGCCTGCTGCAACGCCGCTCGGCGCAGACCCGCCTGCCTGGCCAGCGTGCCATGCGCCAGAAACGCCTCCCGGACCCCATGCGTCAGCCGCCTACGGTCCGCCTGGTGGCGCATCAGCCAGTCAAGGCGCGCGTACCAGGCGTACGGATCGTTCGGCACCAGCTCACCGGTGACGCCGTCTGCCAGCGAGCCTTGATACACCGGAACGTCCGACGCCAGCACCGCCGTGCCCAGCGCCGCATAATCCAGCGCCTTGAGCGACGATTTGCAGCGATTGAATGGCGTATCGAGCAGCGGCGCGAGGCCGATATGCCAACCGGGATGAACGGAGCACAGCCAGTCAACGAATGCGGGATACGACCGGCGGCCGTGGATCGACGGGCCGATGCGGTTCAGGCCGTCAGGCAGGGCTTGCCCGGTCATGCCGAGGACGTCGATGACGACCATGTCCTGATACTCTGCCTTTAGACGGAGCAGCGCCGGAAGGATCAGGTCGAAGTCAGCCTCATGACTTGGCGTGCCCATCGCCAGGATGCGCACCGGCTCGTCATAAATCGGGCCCGGACGCTCGGCCCGGTTCCACAGCCGCTCATCCAGTGCATTGCCGATCACCTGCGCATCCGGCCGTCGTTGCGAGACCAGTTCGGCCAATGACGGCGTCGACACCCATACAAAGTCGGCCGCATCCAGCGAAGCGGCCACCACGGCGGCACGCGGCCGCAGCGCCCTGGCGTCTGGATGCGATGCCGGGATGTTCAGCAGGTCATCATCGAGATCGACGACCAGCGCCGCGCCGGTCCGCCGTGCGTGGCGGCTGAGCGCCCTGATGGCTTCCTGGCTACCCAGGGCGGCGCGCTGGGTGACGATGACGTCCGCTTCATAGTCGAGCGCATTACCTGGATCAGTGACCCGAACGACAGCGTCGCCGATCACGTCGGGATGGTTCAATGGCTGCAGCAGGCGGACAGAGGCGCACGGCGTCGGGTGCCAGGGTTCGTACAGTTCCGGAATGACCATGATGCGCGGCCGCCGCGGCGCCGGGCTGGACCGCTTTGGCTTACCAGACGAACGCAGATAGTGCGCGGCGTAGAAGTCCTCCACCGCCGGCCGTGGCGGGACCTCCGGCCGCGGTCCAGCCGTTGCGATGGCAGCGCGGACTTCCTCGAACAGCGCGAGCCAGGCTCGCGTCGACGTCGGCACACCGCTCAGCCAGGTAAACGGACGGCCGGCAAGACGTTCTGGAAACGACCCGATACGGCTGGCGGCGATGGCGCAACCACGCGCGATCGCGGCACTCAGCGTGTAGCTGTAGGTCTCGGGCCAGGACATCGGAAACCAGATGACGTGTGGATCGGCCGCCGCGATCAGGGCATTCAGCTCAGGTTCTTTGTACTTACCCGTCACCTTCATCCGCTTCAGTGCGGTCTTGGGAAACGGTCCGTCGGTATGGCCGATCAGGTGGAATTCGAACCGCGCTGGATCGGCGGCCTCGACCGCGGCGGCGACGGACCGGGCGCCCTTGTGGTCCACCAGGGTGCCGATGATGGCGATGCGCAGCTTCTTGCCCAACCTCGGCAGCTGGATGGGCCAGGTCCCTGCCGACACCGCCTCATGCGGCGCCAGCACAGCGCGATCCCCTAACCCCCTCCGCTGCAGACGCTGCAGTAGATCATTGCTTGGGCAGAATATGCGATCGGCGTCGATGAACTGCCAGGCGCGCTCGGCCCGCCAGGAGACGATGTCGCGCGCACCCGATGAGTCGCGATTGGCGATGCAGGTGTTGCAGTCGCCAATATCCGGTTCGCCACAGTAGTGGCTGAAGCGGAACGGCAGGAAATTGATCTGTGGGCAGATCGCGTAATAGTCGTGAACCGTCAGGTCGAATGGCACACCCAGTCGACGGGCCAGGCGCGACACGTCCATATCGACGCTGAGCAGATGGTGGATGTGGAAACGCGAGACGGCAAAGGATTGCAGCAGCGATACGAGGTCATCGAACCGGTGCGGCGGCAGAGTCAGCGTCGGGTGCCCCGGCAACGCCGGCACCGACAGCGTCGCGCCGCGATGAGTGCCGCCGAGCAAAAGGAAATGGGCTTTGCCGGTAAAGCGCTCGACGAGACTGTCAATGTGGCGTTTGATGCCGCCGCCGAGGTTGTGGCAGACATGCATGATGACCGGCAGGCCGGACTGGCGGAACAGCGCCGCCGTTACCGCAAAACGGCACGGCCCGATATCGTTCTGGAAGATGTGACTCGCGACGATCCGCTGGTAGTCGGGAAAACGTTGCAGCAGCAACTGCATCGCCCGGTCCATCAGGCGCTTTGCCCGGTCGGAAAAGCTGACCGAACCAACGTGGTAAACGAAGACATCTGCCGCGAGACGGTGCTGCCAGCCCTTGGCTGAGGCGCGCAGGCAGAAATCGTTCTCTTCGCCATAGCCATGGCCGAAATGATCGGCATCGAAGCCGCCGACTTCCTTCAGCGCCTGGCGGCGAATGTACATGCAGTAGCCAACGGTGGTTGGCAGGTCGATGAAGCGGCCGGCGTTGATCGTCCGGCAGATGCCGTCCATCTGCGCCAGGCTTGCACCGAACGGGATCGGGCCGCCTGCATTGGCCGGATAGCTGCAGATCGTTGCGTTGTTGGACAAAGGCGAGACGCTGGCGATGCGCGGATGCGCATAGGCCTGGGCCATCAGGCGCAGCAGCCAGCCTTGCGGCACTTCGGTATCGCTGTTCAGCAGCACGACATCATGTTCGCCGGCGGCGTCCATGCCACGGTTGACCGAGACGACAAAGCCGGCGTTACGTTCGTTGCGGATCAGGTAGATCTGGCCGTCATCGGCAAGATGCCGCAGCCAGGCCGCCAGTTCCGGTTCGGGTGAACAATCATCGATGACAATGATCCGTCCCATGGGCCGCTGCTTGTCGGCAAGAACGGATTCGATACAGCGCTGCGTCTCCGCCAGCCCGCGATAAGCTGGAATGACTACGTCGACGAAGACCCGTTGCGGCAGCGACGGCGCCGGTCGCGCCGACGGCAGGTAATCCGCAATGTCGATCGGCTTTTCCGTCAGATAGCCATGCTTGCGGCCGATCATAAGATGGAAATAGAGCGGGTTCGCCCGTGCCTCGGGATGTTCCTCGATATACCATTCGGCATCGAAGCGCGGATGCGGGTTGCGCTTCTCGAACACCCCGACCGCGAGGTAGTGCAGCAGCGGGTGGATGCCGCTGGCGCCGACATCCGGGTAATGTTCCAGATACCATGCGCCTTCGAAGAACGGGTTCGGGTCGCGCTTTTCCGGCAGGCCGTGGCGGATGAAGTGCCGTATCGGCAACATGCCGGTTGAGGCAACGTCGGGGTACCGCTCCAGATACCAGGCCTCATCAAAGAACATCCGGATCGCGTCGATGACCGGCGCTTCGGCTTCCTCGTTATATTGCGGCGCGGGCTTGGCCATACGTCACGACCCGCGGTCGCGTTGCGGGGCCCGAAGCGTTGCGCCGCGGATCGAGACTTGGAAACGTCGCACACCCACTCCGTCTGGAACGCTGGCAACGGGGGTCCCCGTGGCCCGTTGTCTATCGGCACTCTGCCTTCGCGTCCGCACCAATTCAATTACCGATTGTGGCTGGCATGGGGCAATCGCTTGAACGCCAGATGCCGGGCGGCCGTGGTACATGGCTCGTGAGAGCGGCGCGTTGGACGGGGCGGCTGGAACCGCCAAAGCGCGGCGACGCCACACAGGCGTTAAAGATCCTTGACGAAATGGTCGATTCTGGATCGCACCTGACTCCTTGGCGTCTTGGCTTCGGGCAATGAATCACTCGGGCCTGGCGCACACGACAGCCCATCCCATTGCTCCCAATCGCCCGGACAAACCACGCGATGGGCGGACCGTCGATTGGTCCGTCAGCCCATCAGCAGCATGGCCGCCGCCCCGCCCAGCAGCAGCAGGATCGGATTGATCTCGGTCAGGCTGAACAGCAGTGTGGCGATGGCTGTCACGGTCCAGGGCAGCCAGCCATGTTCCGTGCCGCGCATCAGTGCCAGACCGCTGGCGAAGGTCAGGCCAACGGCGATCGGCGCCAGCGCCTGCTCCAGCATCGGGCGCCAGCGCGACTGCGCGGCGTTGTGCCAGGTGCGGGCGACGGCGTGCACGGCGACGCAGGACGGCGCGAACATGGCGACGAAGGACACGGCGGCGCCGGCCAGGCCAGCGGCCTTCAGACCGATCAGCACGACGATCAGCGATCCAGGCCCTGGCGCGGCGCGGGAGATCGCGAACATGTCCAGGAACTCGCTGGCAGTCATCCATTGGTATTTGTCGACCGCAGCGCGTTGCATGTCCGGGATGACGCCCGCGCCGCCGCCGAAGGCCAGCATCGACAGCAGCCCGAACAGGCCGGCGAGGCGCAGCAGCGTGACGATCATCGGCCCGGCAGCTTCCACGCGAGCAGGATGCTGACCGGCAGCATCACCGCCAGCACCTGAATCAGCGGGATACCGATGATGCCGATAGCAATCGTCACGACGGCGGTGATCAGGATCGGCACCGCCCCGCGCAGATTGCGCCGCGCCAGCCGCACGCCGGTGCCCAGGTTCAGGCCGATGGCGACTGCGCCCATGCCAGCGAGAGCGGCGCTGAGCCAGGGGGCGGTGGCGGTGGACTGCGCGTGGAGATAGAGCGCGCCGGCCGTCAGCATCAATGCCAGCGGCAGCGCGGTCAGCCCGGCAAAGGCGGCGAGCGCGCCGCTGGTGCCGCGCATCAGCGTCCCGATGAAGACCGCGAGGTTCACGTTGGTCGCACCCGGCACAAGTTGCGACAGCGCATAGCCGGAGAGGAATTGCCGGTCGTCCAGCCAGTTCCGCTTCTGGACCACCTCCCGTCGCGTCCAGGCGGCGAGGCCGCCGCCAAAACTCATCATGCCGATGCTCATGAAACTGACGAACAGCGCGCCCAGGGTTGGCTGCGCCGCTTTGGGGCGGGGAGACGAGGATGGCTGCATGCGGACATTGAAGCCGGTCCGGGTTACGCTGGACAGAGGTAAGGGGAGAACCGGGATGGAATACCGCTCACTCGGCCGCAGCGGGCTGAAGGTGTCGCCGCTGTGCCTCGGGACGATGATGTTCGGCGGCCCCACTGATGAGCCGACGGCGCAGCGCATCGTCGATCGGGCGCGCGAGCAGGGGGTGAACTTCATCGACACCGCCGACGGCTATACCGGCGGCAAGTCCGAGGAGGTGACGGGGCGAGCAATCAAGGCGCACCGGTCGTGGTGGATACTGGCAACAAAGTGCGCCAACCCGACGGGACAAGGGCCAAATGCGCGCGGGTTGTCGCGGCGGCATGTGCAGTACGCGGTGGAGGCGAGCCTGCGGCGTCTGGGCGTGGCGGAAATCGATGTGCTTTACCTGCACAAGGAGGACCATACGACGCCGCTGGCCGAGACGGTGCACGCTCTGGCCGACCTGATCCGCGCCGGCAAGATCCGCTATTTCGGCGTCTCGAATTACCGCAGCTGGCGCGTCGCCGAGATCTGCCGCCTGTGCGACGAAGCCGGGATCGACCGGCCGGTGGCGAGCCAGCCGCTGTATAACCTGCTGAACCGCGAGGTGGAGACGGAACACCTGCCGGCCTGCGGCTATTTCGGACTGGGGGTCGTGCCGTACAGCCCGCTGGCGCGCGGGGTGCTGACAGGAAAATACGTGCCGGACGTGCCGCCGCCCGCCGGCACGCGCGCCGGGCGGCAGGACCGCCGCATGCTGGAATCCGAGTGGCGGCCCGAGAGCCTGCATATCGCTCGGCAGGTCGCCGACCATGCGGCGGCGAAAGGCGTCACGCCGGGGCAGTTCGCGTTCGCCTGGGTGCTGAACAACCGGTTCGTCACCGCGGCAATCGGCGGACCGCGCACGGAGGAGCAGTGGGAGAGCTACATCGGATCGCTGGGCGTGCGGCTGGACGCGGCGGATGAGGCGCTGGTGGACCGGCTGGTCTCGCCGGGGCATCCGTCGACGCCGGGGTATAATGATCCGGCGTATCCGATCGAGGGACGGGTGCCACGGTAAGGGCTTCGTTTTCGACAGGAAGCTGGTAAGATGGGCGGTGTGTCTCCGTAGCTCAGCAGGATAGAGCACAGGATTCCTAATCCTGGGGCCGTGGGTTCGAATCCCGCCGGGGACACCAATCCGTCAGATGGCCGCCCCTCCCGCCCGGCAGCAACACGCGCATGGATAACGCGCGGCGTGACCCTGGCCACGGCCAAGTCGGGTCGGGCTATGGAACGACATCGTGCAGCCATAACACTGGTTGCGCGCAGCAATGTTCGTGTTATGTTCTGCCCATGCAGCCGCCGCTCGACCTTCGCCTGTCAGAGCATCTCGAACCGGTTCCGGACGATGATCTGTGTCGGATCCTGGCCGATGCCATTCGGGACAGCCGTGGTGCCGGCATGACGCGGCTGGCCGAGACCTACCTCGCTGGGGTCTGCGCGCACTATGTCGCGGACCGTCTGGCGGAGGCTGGCGTGAAGGCAATGCGCCGGCTTGATGCTGCATCGCCGCAAGAATAGGCGCCGCCTGGACGACCGTAAGGTCCCCGACGCAGCGCAAGCCGACGCGCCGTCATCCAATCCAGCCGGGCTGCGGATCATCCCGCCGCCTGCCGCACCAAGGTGACGAACCCCTGAAGCTGCGCGGCCTCGACGTCCGATACCGCGATATACTTCAGGCCACCGCTGCGCCAGCGCACGATATGGAACCCGTCGCGCTGCTCCATCCGCGGCAGCGCGTCCGCCTCATTCGACGGATAGACGAACAAATTGATGATGTGCCGGTCGCGCCGGTAGACGATGGCGGCTGCTTGGTGGCCGTCTATGTAGTCCAGCCTGCCGCCCACCAACGGATATCCGGACGCCGTGAAATCCTTGGCGACAGGCGAGAAATCGAGGCGAGCGGAAAGCCATGGCTTGACCGTGTGCTGATCGCTGGTGGTCACGTCGGTCAGGTGGTCCGCCAGCATTGAGCGCACATGGTTGGCCACAGCCTCGGTCGCCAGCCGATCCGGCGCAGCGGGTGTCCACATCAGCGCCAACGTCAGCGCGGCCCCGGCCAGTGCGCCGCCGACGCCAAAACCAAGCTGCGGCCATAAAAGCCGCGTTCGCACAGGCTCCGGCGGTGCCTCACGCGGCAACGCCGCGCCGATCCGTGCCGCGAGGCTGGGCGGCGCCCGGTGCACGGGCAGGCTGGTTCGCACAACCGTGCTGAGCGCGTGCAGCGCCTCCTGCTCCGCGCGGCACGATGTGCACCGGGCGATATGGCGGTCAAGCAGGAAGCGGCGGAATGGCCCAAGCTGTCCGTCCGCACCGGCGGGCAGCAGGGTCATGGCGGTCTTGTGGTTCATGACTTCCTCCCGCCACGCACCTTCCCCTCCCCGGATTGTTGCATCCACGCCGTGCGCAGGGCCTGCCGCGCGCGGGCGAGGCGGGACATGACGGTGCCGGCGGGAACACCGGCGACCTGGGCGATCTCCTTGTAGGACAGGTCCTCGATCTCACGCAGGATCAATACCTCCCGATACTCGGCCGGCAGGTGCGCGACCAGTGTCGCCAGCGTGTCGCGGTCCACCTGCTCCAGCAGCATGGCTTCCGGCCCCGGCGACGGGTCGGGCCAGGTATCAGCACCGGCAAAATCGGTCACCGCAGAGTCGAACACGAGGCGGCCGGAGCGGTTGTCCTGCACCCAGGTCAGGAAACTGTTGCGCACGATCGTCAGCAGCCAGACGCGGAAATTATCGCCCCGGAAAGCGTCGAAATAGCGGAAGGCGCGCAGGTAGGCGTCCTGCACCACATCCTCGGCATCCGTCGCATTGCCCGTGAGCCAGCGCGCCAGGTTGAACGCCGCATCGAGATGCGGCATCGCCAGAAGCTCAAATCGTCTCGTTCGTGCATCGGTCGCCAAAGCGCCCTTCCCCGCGCAGCCGTCGACATCATACCGGCCGACGGCCCGGTTTATTCCCGAGCCTGCTTTATTCTTTCATGCCGGAATAACCTTCCCAGCCCGTCGGTATGGCGCACAGGACGGATCGCATTGATCCGCCTGGACGAAAGGATCAGACCATGAGCAGAGACGACATGGCCCAGGACCGGCGCGGCTTCCTGAAATGCATGAGCTGGGCAGGTACCGCCGCGCTATGGACGATGACCGGCGGGGTACCGCGCTCGCACCTGATCGGGCCTGCCGAGGCCGCGCCCTCGGGATTCACCTTCGCGCAGGTCAGTGATAGCCACATCGGCTTCAACAAGCCGGTCAACACCGATACCGCAGCGACGTTCGCCCAGGCATTGGCACAGGTGACAGCACTGCCGGAAGAGCCATCCTTTCTGATCCACACCGGCGACCTGACGCATCTGTCGACCCCCTCAGAATTTGATACGGCAGCGCAGATTCTGGCCGGCGCAAAGCTGCAGGCCTACACGGTGCCCGGCGAGCACGATGTGCTGGAGGAAGACCGCAGGAGCTACCTCAACCGCTATGGCAAAGGCACCAAAGGGGACGGCTGGTACAGCTTCGACGCGAACGGCGTGCACTTCATCGGCCTGGTCAATGTGGTCAACCTGCAAGGCGCCGGCCTCGGCAACCTCGGGCATGAGCAACTGGAATGGCTGGAGGATGACGTGGCGCATCTCACTGCCAGCACGCCGATCGTGGTGTTTGCCCATATCCCGCTTTGGATCGTGGCAGAGAACTGGGGCTGGGGCACGGAAGACGGCGCGCAGGCGCTGGATTACCTAAAACGATTTGGCTCCGTGACGGTCCTCAACGGCCACATCCACCAGATCATGCAGAAGATCGAAGGGCATGTGGCGTTCCATACCGCCCGCTCCACCGCGTTTCCGCAGGGTCGACCCGGCGTGGCCAAAGGACCTGGACCGATGCCGGTGCCGCCCGGTCAACTGAAGAACTTCCTGGGCACGACCAAAGTGACACTGGTGCGTAACGATACGCCGCTGGCGATCGTCGACACGCCGCTGGCTGGATGACGGAGGCGACGCATGATGTTCCCGAAATTTCTGGTCGAGGCCGGGCAGCGGACACTGCTGGTGACGGCGCTGAAGACCACGCTGGCCGCCGGCGCGCTGCTGCTGTCATGCCCGTCGATCCTGTGGTCGTCAGGTGAAAAGCAGGTTGCCATCGACAATTTTGCCTTCTCGCCGAAGACGCTGACGGTGGAGCCCGGCACAAGGGTGACCTGGACCAATGAGGACGACATACCGCACACCATCGTCCTGACGGACGGCAGTATCCGGTCGAAGACGCTGGACTCCGAAGATACGTTTTCCTACCGGTTCGACAAGGCGGGCACCTACCAATACATATGCGGCTTACATCCGCATATGCGTGGTGAAGTGGTCGTACGGTGACGATGGCTGCCGGTGGTCAGTTCCACGCCACCGGCAGCGACGTCAGCCCCCTGAGCGTAAAGCTCGGCCGCCATTTCGGCGCATCCGGCTCCAGCAGGCGCAATTTCGGCAGCCGGCGCAAGATCGTTTCAAACACAACCGCCGCCTCAATGCGGGCGAGCTGTGCGCCGAGGCAGAAATGAATGCCACCGCCGAAGGACAGGGGTTTCAGGTCCTTGCGAGTCACGTCGAGCCTATCCGGGTTCTCGAACACCGCCGGATCGCGATTAGCGGCGCCGACCAGCGACACCACAATCTCGCTTCTCCGCAGAGGCACACCGCTGAGTTCCACCGGTTCCGCGACGGTGCGTGACACCGCCTGCACCGGCGCCTCGTAACGCAGTACCTCCTCGATGGCGTTCGGGATCATGGACGGGTCGTCGCGCAGGATCTGCCACTGGTCCGGGTGCCGCAGCAGCGACAGCAACCCATTGCCAATCAGGTTGACGGTCGTTTCGTGCCCGGCGGCAAACAACAGGGCGACGTTGGCGCGCAGTTCCGCCGTGGTCAGGCGGTCGCCGTTCTCTTCGGCCTGCACAAGCTGGGTGATCAGGTCGTCGCGGGGCTCGCGCCGGCGGCGTTCGAACAGCGCCTCAAAATACGCGCCGGTGGCTTGCGTGCCAGCATTGGCGGCGTCGAGTTCGGCCCGCGTCGGCGTCGTCGGGTTTAGCAGCGCACCGCCCGAGGCCGAGCCGGTCATGAATCGCTCATGGTGCTCCTCGGGGATGCCAAGCAACTCACAGATGACCAGGACGGGCAGCGGGAAAGCAAGGTCGCGAATGGCGTCCATCCGTCCGTCGGCCTGCACCTTGTCCAGCAGCCGATCCGTCAGTTCCTGCACGCGAATGCGCATGGCTTCGATGCGACGGGCGGTGAAGGCCTTGGTGACGAGCCCGCGCAGCCGGGTGTGGTCGGGCGGATCGCGCATCAGCATCATCTGCATCAGGTCGATCACAGCCGGTTCCTGCATGGCGGTGGGGCCGAAGCGGCGCGTGACGGCTTCCGGATCCGTGTAGTCCTTGCCGAAGCGGCGGTCCTTCAGCATCAGCGCTGTATCCTCGTAGCCGGTGACGAACCAACGCTCGAGCGGGCCCTTCCAGACCGGCGCCGACTCGCGCAACTGGCGGAAGAACGGGTACGGATCGGCGACAAAGGCCGGGTTCCGAGGATCAAAGCCAAGGCTGGCGGTTTGGGACATGGACGCAATCTCCCCGGGTGCGCGAGACCTGACCCTACCACGGCCATCAGTGGCGCGTCGCGGCTATTGGTTTGGCCTTGACAACGGTGGCCACCGGTCCTCGCTAAGCTTAGCTAAAGCGGAGATGGCGTGATGGCGATCGTAAATATGTTTGATGCGAAAACCCGGTTGTCTCGCCTTGTCGAAGCGGTCGAAGCCGGGGCAGAGGCTGAGATCATCATTGCCCGCAACGGCCGCCCCGCCGCGCGTTTGGTTCCGATCGAGCGTGCTTCAACCGGACAGCGGATTGGCGTGGCCAAGGGCAAGTTCACCGTTCCTGAGACAATCGATGCCGACGAGGACAGCATCGCCGCCCTGTTCATCGGCAGTGCCGTGTGAGGCTGCTTCTGGATACGCATGTTGCCCTATGGGCGGTGACGGACCATCCGCGCCTGTCCGGCAAGGCCCGCCGCCTGATCGAAGATCAAGACAACAGCATTGTCATCAGCGCGGTGACGATCTGGGAGATCGCCATCAAGCACGCCCTCGCTCGTGGCGGCCCGAACGACATGCCGATCTCCGGACGGGAGGCGTTGGACTACTTCGCCGCGGCGGGCTTCGAACTGCTGCCGATTTCGCCACTCGACGCGGCAGCGGTTGAGGAGTTGCCACCGATCCACGCCGACCCGTTTG
This sequence comes from Pseudomonadota bacterium, assembly GCA_018240405.1. GTDB lineage: Bacteria > Pseudomonadota > Alphaproteobacteria > Acetobacterales > Acetobacteraceae > Rhodopila. Next base: position 7,487 of record JAFEFW010000008.1, on the reverse strand, counting down.
ACCGGATGCTGGTGGCGCAGGCGCTGAACGTGCCGCTGCGCCTGCTGACCGCCAACCCCCGTGTCATGCGCTACAGCGACACGGTGATCGGGGTCTAGTCGCCCTCTTTCGTCTCCAGGTCGCGGAAATACGGCTCGACCGAGCCGTTCACCTTCATGGTCATGGGGTTGCCCTTGCGGTCGAGCGTGCGGCCGACCGCGACCCGGATCCAGCCCTCGCTGACGCAGTACTCCTCGACATTCGTCCGCTCCTGCCCCTTGAAGCGTATGCCGATGCCCCGCCGCAGGATTTCCTCATTGAAGAACGGGCTGCGCGGGTCGTTGGACAGGCGGTCGGGCGGGACGTCGTCGGACATGGCGGTACCTTCAGGCATGCGAACCGCCGCCCCGATAGCGAAGCCGGGCCGCCCTGTCGATGCCGTCAGGCGGGCAGGTGCTCCTGGTACCAGGCGATCGTCGGTTCGATTACCTGCCGGAACGCCTCCCCGGCATACACCTCGTAGTGTCCCCAGCCCTTTAGCACGACCAGCTTCTTCGGCTCCTTCGCATGGGCATAGAGGGACTCGCTTTCCTCCGGCGGCACCAGGCGGTCGTCGTCGCAGGTGATGAACAGCACCGGCCTTGGGGAAATCTTGTCCACGATCCACTCCGGGTGAAAGCCAAGCGTGTCATCGATGAATTCCAGCGGTATTTCGGACACGGCACCGGGGTTGCCGCGGCGAGCGGCGGCGGCGAGTTCGGCGGATTGCCGGTCCGGCAGCAGCACGGAATTGCGGTCGACGAATTCCGACTGCCCGGTCATCACCCGGCGCACGCGATCGGCTTCCGATACCTTCAGCAGGTCCACGAACTCGTCCGGGCGGCGGACGCTGCGCATCCAGCGACGCCCATGACCGATGCCGACCACCGAAACTACCGCCTTCACCCGCGGATCGACAGCTGCCACCCATACCACCGTTGCGCCGCCGTAGCTGGTGCCGTAGATGCCCAGGCGCTCGGCGTCCACCATGTCCTGCGCACCGAGGAAGGTCAGTGCCGCCTGTGAGTCCGCCACGCGGCTATAGGGCGCAAGGCGGGATTTCGGGCCGTCACTGTCGCCCCAGCCCTTGTAGTCGAAGGTGAGCACGACGTAGCCGACATCGTTCAGCGCCTTTGCCGTGTCCGGCAGGTACAGGTTCCGCACGCCGGTGTAGCCATGGCACAGCACGATGCCGGCCCGCTTGTCGCCCGACTTCAGCCCCTCCGGCAGGAACAGGTCGCCCGACAGGCGCACGCCCTCACTATAGAAACTCACGGGTTGGCTGGGCATTTGGCGTTTCTCCCTTCTCGTGCTTCGCTTGCGGCGAAGAATGAAGGGGGAGACGACACCATGGCAACCTATGTCCTGCTGCACGGCGCCTACCAGGGCGGCTGGATCTGGCAGCGCGTCACGCCACACCTGCGCGCCGCCGGTCATACGGTGTTCGCGCCAACTCTGGATGGCTGCGCCGAACGCCGGCACGCGCTGCGGCCGGGAATCGATACGGAATCGCAGGCTGCCGAGATCAGCGAATTGCTGTTCTTCGAGGACCTGCGCGACGTCGTCCTGGTCGGCACAAGCTGCGGCGGTATGGTGGCCGCGCGCGTCGCGGAAACGTCACGGGACCGGATCGGCCGGATCGTACTGGCCGACGCCCTGGCGCTGTTCAACGGCGAAGCGGTATCCGATCATGTGAAGCGCCCTACCGCGGTCACGACCGACCTCGCAACCGGGCCATCGCGCGAAGACGCCGCCAACCGCATGTTCATTTCCCTGGATGAGCCGACCAAGAGCTGGGCGCTGGAGCGCTATACGCCGCACCCCGTAGCGGCGATGGCCGCGCCGGTGAAGCTCGACAGTTTCTGGAACCAGTCCTGGAACGCGTCCGTGATCTGGTGCAGGCAGAGCGTCAACCCGCCGGTCGCACACCAGCGCCGCGCCGCTGAAACGTTGAAGGCGCGCTGGTATGAACTGGATACCGGACATTACCCGATGCTGACGGAGCCCGTGGCGCTGGCGAAGCTGATCATGGCGACGTAGCGATCCGCATGCGAGGCGCGAGGCAGCGGATCATCCGTCAGCCTGAGCGCGCGGCGCTACCGGGTAATGGTTGCCGTGAAAGCCAAACGGAATGGCGTGCGGCATCCAGGCCCGCGCCTGTTCCGTCATCGTCGCAGCGTCCAGCAGGAGCAGGAAGGAGCGGTGCCGCTGTGAATCCAGCACAACGGAAAGGATGATGCCGTCATCCTCCGCCTCGGCTTCGGGCGCGGCAACAAAGACAGGTTCCCCGGCGTAGCATCCCGGCTCGCTCCATCGCGCGATCGTTCCGCACCGCAGATCGTGCTTCTGCAGATCATTGATAAATGCAGCCCCGGACTGCCCGACGGCCCAGACATACCGGTAGGCGATGCCGGTCTGACGCCGCCAGTCAAAATGCGGCAGTTCGAGCAGGGAATCCGAGAGGATAGATGTAGCGCTCGTTCCGGTATCGAGAGAGACGGTGAACCGCGTCAGCATGCCCGCGCACTGGCGAGCCCCGGTGCGTAGGCGGTCGAGCGCCAGTCCACCGACGACAGCAGCGTCCGGGTAGGCGACGAAATCCACGGCAACCGTGCCGTCCTGCTCAAATGCATTGACGACATGAAAGCCAAAGCATGGTTCCGCCAGACACCTGCGCACGATCGTGCCGCTGTCCTTGTCGACGACGGTCAGGCAGGTGCCGCGCTCGGGAGTCCAACGGTAGGCGCTGATAAATGGCCCGCTGCGCAGCAGCATGCGGAGCGGGTGCACGACCAGCGGGCACTCGACCAGGATCAGGTAGTTCCGGCTCATGGCAAAGCTGTGCATGTAGGCCGGGTGGTCCACCCGAATCTCGGCAACGACCTCACGTGTCGTTACGCCATCGGCCATCCGCGTCAGCCGGTACAGGCTTGGAACAGAAAAGACGGTCTCGAGATTGTAGACCACCCGCCGCCACGCATCGCGCAACGGATGCGCCGTCATCGTATGGCTCTTCAACTGGTCGTCCCAGGTCAACGCGCCCAGGGTCGCGAGGGTCTGCCGGTCAAAACGCATGGCGCGCGGTACTTCGGTCAATGCGACAAAGTCATCCTCGCCGAACTTGAACACGTTGACATTGGCGTTATCCGTCATGCGGCCGATGACAGGATCCATCACCCTCCGCCAATATGGGCTGTCGCTGTTGGTGGCAAAGCCGCCATGCATGACCCGGTGATCGTCGATGGCGGCGGCGAAACTTTCGCTGCGCAGGAAGCGGTTCGTGTACGCGACGCCGTCCGGCGCCAGCGCGAACCGGTACAGCATCGCCAACCCGTCGAACCAGTGCCGGTATGGACGCCCACCGACCTCAAAAAGGGCTGGGCCGGTTCGCAGCAAGTCACCGGAGAGCCAGCTTGGCGCCTCACCTTCCCAGTTAACCCAGGTCCCGGTGGTTTCCGAGAGCAGGCTCCGGAACCCAGCGAGAAATGGCGCGGCGAGCGGCTGATGCGACACAGCGTCCTCGGGCCGGACGGCAACGTTCATGGAATACTCCGCGATCGTCTGAACCACTTACCGCGCGACACAATCCTTGGACCCGGCGCTGTCAACTGCGTCTCGGCTCGCAATCCCGGCAATATGCACCGCCGGCAGGTTCAGGCGAACGACGGCGCGGTTCAGGCAGGCGGCAAGTGTCACCCACGCGACGTATGGCGCGATCAGCCACCCCGCCAGCGAGAGCGCGGCGTAACACACCACAACCAGCAGAACAGTTGACAGCCAAAGCACGATGTTCACCAGGAATGCCTGGTCAGGGCGCCGCCATTTAAAGAAGGTCGGGCTCCAACCGCTGTGCAACAGACCGTTCAACGCGAAAGAGCGCAACAGAATCAGCAACTGTGGGACGGTTACTGTACGGGAATCCGTCCATGCGGGACCTCGAGACAGGAAGATGACGAGTGAATATTACGCATTCGCCGGTAACTGGTTCAATGCGTCGGGCATACAGATATCTACAAGACTGTGCGACCGTCCACGAGACTCCGCAAAAGTCGACGGCGTTAATCGCATGTGTATCGGAACGAAATAATACGGCAAATTTTTGAATAGTGCGCGACGCGTTTCCCGCATCTCGCTTCATGTCGCGGTCACGAAATCCCCATTTTGCTGCATTCGATACGATACGCTACGGCGATGCAAATTTGGTGACGCAGATGTAGATGTCCGCGCTGAGTCTTCTGGTCAGGAGGTCAAGGCCTGCAATAGAGATATGCCCGCTCGCCCGCCATGAGATCATCAGACTGGTTACATCATTTGCCCGCCGCGTACGCCATGTCGATATGGAACAGGGCGTTAGCACTTCCCGAGTATTTGCCTTCAGAGCCGTAGAGCATGGTGGTCCCACGCCGTTCTTGTCAGGCATACGCGAGACTCTTCACCTGGAAATCCCGAACCTGGCCGGTACCGGCATAGGCAGCGGCTGCCTTGCCGGTCAGCACGAAGATGCCCGCGCCAATGATGCAGACGATGCCGAGGCCAATCAGGGACATTGGGCCGAGCGTCCGAACGAGGCTGCGGTCGGTTTCAGCCGCCTCACCGGCGATGGCGTGGAGCGATTTGCGGGCGAGGAGGTTAGGAGTCGGCACGCGAGGCTTTCGCGCATTTCGCTGGCCACCAACCCTGACCCGCGCGCCCGCAGCAAGGAAACCGGAAGCGATGCCTGTCACGGCATTTTACGATCCAGGCGCGCGCTTGCTGCTTCGTCATGGCAGGCGCCAGCCGGGAGCCATACCGGCGAGGACGCCCAGTGGCCGTTCCGCCCGTGACCTGATCGTTGCGCGACCCTCTCTCCCGGTGCCCGGTGTGATCCGGCAGCCGACGCGGCTAGCCCGCCCGCCTGCGCGCGGCCCGCCTCGTGATTGGCAGGACGCCCAATCCGGCCGCAAGCAAGCAGAGCGAAGCAGGTTCCGGCACAGCAGCGATGGCCGCAGCGCCGGTGACTACTGGCGTGTTACCGTTCGCGTCCAACAGGCCCGCGGCTCCGGCACCTTTGATGAAATAGGCCTTGCTCTGCGCATCGTCAGCGGATGAGGTCAGGGTCGCGGTGTAGGTGTCGCCGCTTGCGAGCGCCACAGGGCTGGCGAAGTGGAATGGCGTGTCCTCGAAGCTCTGGCAGTTGCCGCCATGCGACGCGCAGAACGCCGCCTTAGAAAGGTCAAGCTCTGCAAGGGCTGTCCCGGATGTGTCGATACCGTGGTACAGCGACAGGCGAATAGAAGCGCTGGTGTGGGGCCCAGCCTTCATATCGAAGTCACCGCCACCGAAAGCCCAGCCCGGTCCAGCAGTGAAGCTCCATGTCGAGCTGTGAGTCTCGTCGATCTGGGTCTGGGCATTGGTATGCCCGGTGGCGAGGTAATAAGTCACTACGGTTGCGTGTGCGGCGGGCCCTACCGCAACTGACGCGACAAACCCGAGAGCTGTGAACAATGGGCGGATGAACCGGTCTGCATGTTGATCTCCTGTAGCTGGGGGATCAACAGCAAACGTTGTGCCAGTTGAAAAACATGTGGAAAATCTGTTTTTTAGAATGCATCACCGGCTACTACACGGAATAAGTGTAAAGTTTTCCGACACTCGAACATATTATTGCATGTGCAACGACCATTAAGATGCTGTCAAATTCACATAGTATCCTGATCGTCCAGCGACGTCATGGCCACGCGGCTGTGGTCGCGTACCGCTATCATCGACACGAGACACCCTTATAAGTTGTAGGGCGCGTGGGCCGCTATTGCCGGACCGCGCCAACGCCTCGGTCTGCCAATCGGTGTAGAGTTTCTCCGGAAATAAGGAGGACTCAGCATGACCGAAGCCTGTATCGTTGGATGGTCACACTCGCCCTTCGGCAAGTTGGACGACCCCGACATCGAATCCCTGATCGGACGGGTTGCCGGCGCCGCCATCGCGGATGCCGGAATTGAGCCGCATGAAATCGAGGCAAGCTTCGTCAGCCTGTTCAACAACGGGTTCTCATCCCAGGATTTCCCGTCCTCACTTGTGTTGCAGCACGTGCCGGAACTGCGCTTCAAGCCGATCACCCGCTATGAGAATGCCTGTGCCTCGGGCTCTGCGGCGATCTATGGCGCACGCGACTTCCTGCTGTCCGGTCGTGGCAAGTTCGCCCTGGTCATTGGCGTTGAGAAGATGACAGCGACCCCCGGCAAGGAGGTTGGCGACATCCTGCTGAAGGCCAGCTACCAGAAGGAGGAAGCCGACATTCCCGCGGGCTTCGCCGGCGTGTTCGGCAAGATCGCGGAAAAATATTTCCAGCGTTACGGCGACCAGTCCGACGCGCTGGCGGCGATCGCGGCAAAGAACCACAAGAACGGGGTCGACAACCCGTACGCGCAGATGCGCAAGGATCTCGGCTACGATTTCTGCCGCACGGTATCAGAGAAGAACCCTTACGTCGCGCCGCCACTGAAGCGGACCGATTGCTCCCTGGTGTCGGACGGCGCGGTGGCGCTGATCATGGCCGATGAGGACACGGCCCGCGCCATGGGCAAGGCGGTGCGGTTTAAGGCGGCGGTGCAGGTCAACGATTTCCTGCCGATCAGCAAGCGCGACATCACCGGCTTCGAAGGCGCCGCTGAGGCGTGGCGCCGCGCGCTGGCGGCGGCCGACAACACGCTGTCCGACCTGTCCTTCGTTGAGTCGCATGACTGCTTCACCATTGCCGAACTGCTGGAATACGAAGCGATGGGCCTGACGCCGCCGGGCCAGGGCGCCCGCGCGGTGCTGGAGGGCTGGACGCAGAAGGATGGCAAGCTGCCGATCAACCCGTCCGGCGGACTGAAGGCGAAGGGCCACCCGATCGGCGCCACTGGCGTATCGATGCACGCCATCACCGCGATGCAGCTGACCGGCCAGGCGCCGGGCGGCATGCAATTGCCGAAGGCGGACCTCGGCGCCGTGTTCAACATGGGTGGCGCGGCCGTCGCCAATTATGTGTCGATCCTGGAGCCGTTGCGCTGAGCGGTCGTCAGGCCACCGCCCTGACCGGGGTGGCCTGCCGTGCGCTACGTGACGTCACAGGCCCACCACCATCATGCGCTGGCTTGTCCGGGCCATCGGAAGCGACGGAACGCTCCCGGTGGCCTGCACTTCGGCGGGGCAGGACGATGACGAAAACGCCGGAGTCCCAACACAGTCCGCAACGGGCGCGTCCGATAGGAGCGAGCCCAACCGTGGTGGCCGGCGACTTACCGTGCAACCAAGTGCTGGACCCCGACAGTCCATGACCATACCCACAAGCAACCTCGCCCACCTGCTGATCCAGACGGCCCGCCGCTTCCCGGACCGTCCTGCCCTGGTCTGGCGCGACCACACCTGGACATGGGCCGGCTTCCGCGACCGCGTCCAGGCCGCCGCGGCCGCACTGTCGGCACAAGGCGTGCGGCATGGCGACCGCG
>JAFEFW010000089.1 GCA_018240405.1 Pseudomonadota bacterium | reverse complement strand
GGCTGGGCCCCCAGATCGTCCTGCATCGCTGGCAGCGCGATGTTGACGATAAAAAAGTCCAGGAACGACAGGAATGAGCCCGTCAACAGGACCGGAAGGGCGCGCCATCGTTGGGGGTCAAGATCGGTTGGTTCGGTCGGCATGGCGTCGCCTTCGGCTGCTCATGCCCGATTTCGACACAACAGCACTTGCTTACAAGAACGCACAATCCTGTGCCATAGTATCACTGTGGGAACCACGGTGGACACGACGATGGCGCAGACGGACCGCGATGCTCTGGTGATGCTGGCACAGAGGCGGGCCGAACAACCCTGCGGGGTTGAGACCACGCTTTCGGTCATCGAAGGGCGGTGGAAGCCGCGTATCCTGTTCCAGTTGCTCGAGGGTACCAAGCGGTTCAGCGAGTTGAAGCGCAGGCTACCCGGTGTCACGCAGCGGATGCTGACGCTGCATGTGCGTGAGCTGGAGAGGGATGGGCTGGTGCATCGCGAAGTCTATCGTGAGGTTCCGCCAAAGGTTGAATATTCGCTGACGGAGATGGGCCGCTCCCTTGAGCCGCTTCTGCGCTTCATGAGTGACTGGGGCCACGGCAACCGGGCACGACTCGTTTCGGCAATCAATCGTGCTGCCGCCATTGAACCGGTAGATTTGGCGGCCGATTGAGACGGCGTCGCGCAGCGCAGCTGGCAACAGGCTACCCTGTCCGCGTAGCGCCGCCGCGTGCAATCTCGAAGCTGAACAACCGTTCCTTTCCCAGAAGAAACACCCGGCCGCCGCGCGGGAACAGCCGCATGATTGCCGGGTCGCGCACGTCCAGTCCGCCAGTGTAGGCGCCAAACGCGGGCAGCATCAGACGTCTTCCATCCGAGACGAAACACGGGCGGCTGACCGTCCCGGCGCGAGCCTGCACGGTTGCCTTCGGATGGTGATGCCCGACGACCTCACCGGCGCCGGCCGCAGATACTGCCTGATGCCGGAACACCACGGGCCCGACGGCGTATTCCGCCACCGGATCGCCGCCCAGGCCGGCCGGCGGCGCTGGGTCGTGATTGCCCAGCACCCAGACGAAACGATGCGAATTCGTCATGGCTTGCAGGCGCTGCGCCTCGGACCCCGGCAGGCGGCGGGAGCCATCACTGTCGTGGAACGAATCTCCCAGTGCCACCACCGTTTCCGGCGACCACTTCCGCAGCAGCAGTGTCAGTCGGTCCAGCGTGACATGGGTGTCCCAGGGCGGCAGCAGCATGCCGCGGCGCGCCAGTGACGAGCCCTTTTCCAGGTGCAGGTCCGAGACCACCAGCAGTTTCATGGCCGGCCAGTACAGCGCGCCCATCGGGTCGAGCATCAGCCGCTCGCCGGCGACATGCAGCGGTGCCGCGGTCAATGGAACAGGTCCGACTGGCGCGCTGGCGGCCGGCGGGGCAGGCGCGTCGTTTGTGCACCAGTGCCGCGCCGCACCAGGTTCGGGCGCAGCACCTGCGGCACGTAAGGCGGCGGCTCCGCTTGCCCGGTTGCTTCTGCAATGATCGCTTCGGCCTCGGCCAGCAGCGCGTCTTCATCCGTGTCTGTACGCACGCTCTCCCGCCCTATATCCAGCAGCACCGGCACCGCCAGCGGCGAGACGCGCGACAGCACCATGTGCACGATGTGTCCCTTCACCCGCCCGAGCATTCCGGCGATGCGGCCGACGTCGATGAGGCCGCCGGCGGCGTCGGCACGAGTCGCCCGCAGCAGGATGTGATCCGGCTGGTGCTTACGCAGCACCTCATAGATCAGGTCGCTGTTCACCGTCACCTGCTTGCGCGTCTTTTCCGCACCCGGGTGATGGCGCTGGATCAGCCCGGCGACCACAGCAACATTGCGGAAAGTCCGCTTCAGCATGGAGCTGTCCGCAAGCCAGTCCTCCAGATCGTCGCCCAGCATGTCCTGGTCGAACAGGCGGGCGATGTCGTTCGGCTGGTTGGCGGACCAGACGCCCAGGACGTAGTCGGTGGCGACGAATCCCAGCGGCGCCATGCCGAAGCGCTCCATGCGCTTGGTTACCAGCATGCCCAGCGTCTGGTGGGCGTTGCGGCCTTCGAAGCAGTAGGCGACGAGGTACCACCGGCCGGCGCGCGGAAATGTCTCGACCAGCAGATCGTTGCGGCCGGGCAGGCGAGACACTTTTCGTTGCAGGCGCAGCCAGTCCTGCACCTGCTCCGGGAACAGGTCCCATTTGTCCGGGTTCTGTAACAGCCCGCGCACCCTGTCGGCGAGGTTGGTGGTCAGCGGCAGGCGCCCGCCGGCATAGGCCGGCACCATCGGATCGCCGCTACCGCCTTCGACGCACTCCACCACGTTGTCGCGCAGGCGCATGAAGGACAGCAGCCGGCCGGAGAACATGAAGGTGTCGCCGGGGCGGAGCATATTGACGAAATACTCCTCGACCTCACCCAGCACCGGGCCGGCGCCGCGGCGGCCCAGCAGCCGCACCTTGATCAACTGGGCTGCGACGATGGTGCCGATATTCATGCGGTGCAGCGCGGCGATGCGGGCGCTGCGAACATGCATGCGGCCCTCGCTGTCCCGGAACAGTTTTTTCCATTGGTCGTAAGCCTGCAGCGCGTAGCCGCCGTGTTCGACAAAGGCCAACACGTCGTCGAAATCTTTCCGCGACAGCGCAGCGTAGGGTGCGGACGTTATGACTTCGGTGTAGACGTCATCCGGCAGAAAGGGCGCGCTGCACGCCAGGCAGAGGATGTGTTGTGCCAGCACGTCCAGGCCACCGGGACGCGGCGGGTCGCCGTCCAACTCGTGTGCGGCCACGCCCAGCATGGCGGCCTCGCATTCCAGGACTTCGAAGCGATTGGCTGGAACCAGGATAGCGCGCGATGCCTCATCCATCCGGTGGTTCGCCCGGCCCACCCGCTGCAGTAGGCGCGAGACGCCCTTCGGCGCGCCGACCTGGATGACCTGGTCGACGCCGCCCCAGTCGATGCCCAGGTCAAGGGATGAGGTCGCAACCACCGCGCGCAGCGTTCCGGCAGCCATCGCGGCCTCGACCTTCCGGCGCTGCTCGACTTCCAGCGAGCCGTGGTGCAGCGCGATCGGCAGCATCGGGTCGTTCAGCTTCCACAGCGCCTGGAACATCAGCTCCGCCTGCGCGCGGGTGTTGACGAAGACGATGGTCATGCCGGCATCGCGGATCATGGCCATGACCTGCGGCGCCGCCTCCAGCCCCATATGGCCGGACCAGGACAGGCGGCCTGCCGGCAGGGTCATGGACAGCTCCGGCGGTGCGCCGTCGGCGACGTCGATGCGGCGGGATGCGCCGGTGAAGTGCTGGATGGCATCCGGATGGGCGACGGTGGCCGAGAGGCCGACGCAGCGGGTGGCGGGGGCGAGGCGACGCAGGCGGGCCACGCCGAGCGCCAACTGGTCGCCGCGCTTGGTGCCGGCCATCGCATGAACCTCGTCGAGCACGACGCAGCGGAGCGAGGCAAACAGCGCCGGCGCGTCGGGCAGGGACAGCAGCACAGCCAGGCTTTCCGGCGTTGTCAGCAGGATGTTTGGCGGTGCCTCCCGCTGGCGGGCGCGGCGGTTGGACGGGGTGTCGCCATGCCGCGCTTCGATGGTGATGGGCAGGTGCATGTCCTGCACCGGGCGCGTCAGGTTGCGCGCAATGTCAGTCGCAAGAGCCTTCAAGGGGGAGACATACAGCGTGTGCAGACCGGTGTGCGTGCCGGCAGCGAGCTCCACCAGCGATGGCAGGAACCCGGCGAGCGTCTTGCCGCCACCGGTGGGGGCGATCAGCAGGACCGAGTCCCCGGCGCGCGCGGCTTCCAGCATCGCCAACTGGTGCGGCCGGGGCGCCCAGCCTTGCGCGGTGAACCAGGTCTGGAACGGTTCCGGTAATGTTCCTGGCATGAGGCCAGATGTACGCCGGCGCGCGAGGCGGGGCAATGGCGAAATTGGGAATGCAACCTCTCAGCGTACCTCCGCGGTTTCTCCGCGTGGCTCCGCGTCGGGCTTGATTGGGCGGCATGCTGCCTCTCCTTCGGCGCCAGCAGCACGCCAAGCGAAAGCAAGCCCGACGCGGAGCCACGCGGAGAAACCGCGGAGTGACGCGGAGGCCAAGGCGCCGTGGCGGCACGTCCACCCACGACCAGCCCGGGCTGACGTCCAGATCGTTGCGACCAACTATCTTTCCTCCAGGCCGCGCACTTGACCACCCCCGGAGCCCAGCGGACACTTCCCTGGAGGCAACTCCAAGCCTCAAACAAGCAAGGGGGGACAGGGCATTGTCCGAGAATGCGGTCGAGAGCACCGGAAGTTTTCTCAACGGCCTGCGCGTGATCGAGCTCGCGGATGAGCTTGGCGAGTATTGCGGCAAAGTCCTCGCCGGTCTCGGCGCCGACGTCATCAAGGTCGAGCCGCCGGGCGGCGAGAAGACCCGCGGCTACGGACCGTTCTACCAGGACGAACCCCATCCCAACCGCAGCCTGCATTTCTGGCACTATAATTTCGGCAAACGCGGCATCGTGCTGGACCTCGAGGCCGAGGACGACCGGCAGCGCTTCCTGCGCCTCGCCGAGACCGCCGATGTCGTGCTTGACACGCGGTCCCGCACCTATCTGAACGAACGCGGCCTCGGCTATGACGCACTACGCGCACGCAATCCGGGCCTGATCTACGCCCGCATCAGTCCCTTCGGCGACGACGGTCCGTGGGCCGATTACCAGGCCAGCGACCTTGTGCATCTCGCGCTGGGCGGCGTGATGATGAATTGCGGCTACGATCCTAATCCCGAGGGCCACTACGAGACGCCGCCAATCGCGCCGCAGGCCTGGCAGTCTTATCAGATCGCCGGCGAAGTGACCGCGGTGCAGATCATCGCCGCTTTGGTCTATCGGTTGCAGACCGGGCGCGGCCAGCATCTGTCGACCTCAGTGCACGACGCCGTGTCGAAGAACACCGAAACCGACCTGCCGGACTGGGTCTACTGCCGCCTGCCGCATTACCGGCAGACCTGCCGCCACTCACTGCCCTCTGCCAGTCCAACGATGCAGGGCATGGCTGCCGAGTCCGCATTGCGACCTGGCCTGTCGCGCACCAAGGACGGGCGCTGGGTGCTGGCCTATCGCACCTACCTCCTCGGCGGCCTGGCATCGTTCGACGCCACCGTCCGCGTGCTGCAGAAATTCGGCGCCGAGGGCGACCTGCTTGACGAAAAGTACAAGGACGAAGCCTTTGTCCTGAAACCGACTACGAACTTTCACATTGCAACGCATGTGGAACGGCTGGTCGGGCGGTATCTCTACGAACGGGACCTGTGGAAGGACGGCCAGGATGAAGGCCTGCCCTGGTCACCGGTGCGCCGGCCGGAGGAGAATGTCGGCGAGGAACATTGGGCGCAACGCGAAACCTTCTTTCAGGTCGAGTATCCGGAGCTGGCGAAGACCTTCACCCAGGTCGGCGCGAAATGGGTTGCCCCGGGGCTGCCGTGGCGCACCGGACCGCGTGCGCCACTGCTGGGTGAGCACAATGCGGAGGTGCTCGCCGAAGCCGCCGCCCGCAAGGTGCCCGCGTCCTGCAGCGGACCCAAGGCCAGCGCCGACAAGCCGTTGCTGAGCAAGCACGGCAAGCCGTTCGCGTTGAGCGGCGTGCGCATCGTCGACCTGACCTGGATGCTCGCCAGCGCCGGCGCCGGTCGTTTCTTCACCGCACTGGGCGCGGAAGTCATCAAGGTCGAGCACCTCTCCCGCCTCGACGGCATGCGCATGGGCATGGGAAACGCACCGCTCGGCGGCCGAGCCGAACGCGACGCGGCAACCGGCCCGCTGGTAGTGCCGGCAACCAAGAACGTGAACCGCAGCGGCTCGTTCATGGAGATCAACTCCGGCAAGCGCGGCATGAGCCTGAACCTGAAGCATCCGCGCGCGAAGGAACTGCTGATCGACCTGATCCGCGACGCGGACATGATCATCGAAGGGTTCTCACCCGGAACGATGGACCGGATGGGCCTCGGCTATGACAAGCTGCGCGAGATCAATCCGAAGATCGTCTACGTGCAGCAATCCGGCATGGGGCAGATCGGCACCTACGGCCGCCTGCGCAGCTTCGGCCCGACCGCACAGGCGTTTTCCGGGCTGAGCGACATGTCGGGCCTGCCGGATCCCTATCCGCCTGCTGGTATCGGCTATTCATATCTCGACTGGTTTGGCGCCTATCAGATGGCGCTGGCGATGATGGCCGCACTGTATCGCCAGCGGGCGACCGGGCAGGGATGCTGGATCGATTCCTCACAGGCCGAGGTTGGCATTTTCCTCACCGGCGCCAGCATCCTGGATCATTCGGCAAATGGCAGGTCGTGGGCGCGGTACGGCAATCGCTCGCCCTACAAGCAAGGGGCACCCCATGGCGCCTATCGTGCTGCCGGCGAGGATCGTTGGATCGCGATCTCGGCGTTCACGGACGAGCAGTGGTGGGCGGTGACACGTGTGCTCGGCAAGCACGAATGGACGTCCGATCCACGGCTGATGACGCTGCAACTTCGGCTCGCCAACCAGGATTATCTGGACCGCCTGATGAATGACGCCACCGGCACATGGGACGTGTTCGACCTGATGCACGCGCTGCAGCGTGAGGGTGTCCCCGCCGGTGTCTGCCAGACGTCGGAAGACCGTTACGAGCATGACCCGCAGTTGCGGCACCTTGGCTGGCTGACGGAGTTGGAGCAGTCCGAGATCGGGCGCTGGCCGGTGAAGGAAGTTCCGGTAAAGTTCAGCGAGACGCCACCGTATATTGGCGGCTTCCTCGACCGGCACGGCCCGAGCTACGGCGAGGATAATGAGTACGTGCTGAAGAAGATACTTGGCCTGACCGAGGAGCAGATCGCGCGATTGGCAGAGGAAGGCGCGTTCTGAAGGGCTGGTGCCGACGGGCTTTCTTCACCGTCAGCGCCGGCCTGGGCACTTATCGATTTTCACGCCGCAAACATAAGCCGGCCCACGGCGTCTCTTGCATCGTCATGGCCGGCACATGCGGGCCAGCCTGAACGCCCGCGAGGCACGTGACGCCACCCTACACGCGCGCCATACTCCCTGCCAACCGCCAACAACACGGGAGAAGCGCCGATGCCGCCCCTCGATAAGGTCTACGACTACAGCCAGTACGGCGGGCTGAAGGTCGAGAAGCAGGACAAGGTGATGACCATCACCCTGGACGCACCCGAATCCATGAACGCCTTCTCGGCCGATATGCACTACTCGATGTCCCGCATCTGGGAGGATGTGCACGACGACCCCGAGGTGCACGTCGTCGTCTTGACTGGCGCGGGCAGGGCATTCTCCGCGGGCGGCAACGTCATCGCCATGCAGCAGAAGATCGACAACCCCGCGCTGTGGGACGCGACCTCGCTGCCCGAGGCGAAGCGGATCATCTTCCGCATGCTGGAATGCGACAAGCCGATCATCGCCCGCGTCAACGGCCATGCCGTGGGCCTGGGCGCTACCATTGCGCTGATGTGCGACATCATTATTGCGGCTGATCACGCCAAGATCGGCGACCCGCATGTCAACGCCGGCCTTGTGGCGGGTGACGGCGGCGCGTTGATGTGGCCGCAGTTGATCGGCTTCGCCAGGGCCAAGGAGTTCCTGTTCACCGGCGACCTGATGACCGCAACGGAAGCGCATCGCATCGGCCTGATCAACCATGTCGTGCCGGCGGACCAACTCGACGACAAGGTCTATACGCTTGCCCGCCGGCTGGCGAACGGCGCGATGAAATCCATTCGCTGGACCAAGCAGGTGATCAACATCCCGCTGCGGCAGATCGCGCACTCGACGATGGATCTCAGCCTCAGCCTGGAAACCCAGTCGAACCTGTCCGCCGACCACCAGGAGGCGGTATCTGCCTTCGCCGCCAAACGGGCGCCGAAGTTTACCGGCGGCTAGGGCCTGCGAGCGCGAAAGGCGGCCTCGGCTGCCTTTCGGCGCGATCAGATTGATCCGATGCCACTCGCACCGCCGTCACCCTGGGCCACGGCAGGGGCATCGCTCTGGTATCGCAACGGAATAATGACAGTCCTGACCTCGAACCGCATCGCGACCGGCCGCTGCTCCTTCTGGTGGCGTGCCGTCGCGGTTCGTGACAGACTCACCGCGACAACGATAGCTGGCACCGAGGACAATCGCAGACCGACATGAGCGGACTCTACCCGGCACGACGCCGCTTCTGGCGCGTGTTTCGCTGGCTGCTGGGCGGGCTTGCGGCCGCTGCGCTTTGCTCTGTCCTCGCCGGCTTCGCCTGGCGCCCGACGCTGCTGCACGAGCCAGGCTGGACGCCGCCTTCCGGTACGATGCAGTTCGGTGGTGGCTACCGGCTGGAGGATTTCCTTGGCGACCCGCGTGCACAGGTCATCACTGCCCTGGCGTTCTCGGGCGGCGGCAAGGGATCCGCTGCCTTCGCCCATGGCGTACTGCGCGGCATGCGGCAAATGTCGGTGCCCGCAATGCACGGGCCGAACATGTCCCTGCTCGACCAGGTCGAGTATATCTCCGCGGTGTCCGGCGGCAGCTTTGCCGCCGCGCATTACGGTGTCTTCCGACAGCGCAGCTTTGAGACGTTCCCGGCCTTTCTGCACGCTGACATCGATGCCGAAATCCGCAGCCTCTACCTGACGCCCTGGCATTGGGTGTGGCTGCTGCGCGGCGGGGCGACGGATGACTACATGGCCGGCGTCTACGACCGCCTGATGTTCCACGGCGCAACATACGCAGATATGGCTCGGCAGGGCGCCCCGGTGGTTTCGATCAACGCGACCGACCTTGGCACAGGCGCCAGCTTTCCGTTCACGCAGGAAGGCTTCGACCTGATCTGCGCCGGTCTCGCCCCGTTCCAGGTGTCACGCGCTGTGGCGGCCAGCAACGGCCTGCCGGTCCTGTTCAGCCCGATCAACTTGCAAAGCCGCCGTCCGGGTTGCCCACCAGTCACCGTGCCGCCGCCGCCGCAGGACGCCGATCAGGACGAACTGCGCCGCGTGCGCTATATCCAGGAGTGGGTGGCGCGGTTCTCCGACACCGACCGGGTCCGCTACCTGCATCTGGTGGACGGCGGCATTGCCGATAACCTCGCGCTGCGGGCGCTGTTGACCATTGTGCTGACGTCCGACTTGCACCGCATCCCACAGGAGAAGATCGTCGCGACCCGCCGCCTGCTGCTGATCAGCGTCGATGGCGAGGCAGCAACCGACCGGCAATTGTCCCAGGCACCACGGGTGGACGGGTTGAGCGTTCTGGCGGCGACCGTGTCCGGCATCGTCATAGACAGATACAATTTCGATACGCTTCTGCTGGCTGACTCGGAGATGCGCCAGCTTGTGCGTCGGTTAAAGGAGGCGCGCTGCCGGATCGGGCCGGTCCTGGCCGGCCATTCCTGTGACGATGTCGAGGGGCTTGTCGTGCATCTCGACCTGCGGCGCGTGACGGATCCAACCGTCCGCGCCCGCCTGCTGGCCACGCCCCTGGCGCTGACGCTGCCGGACGATCTGATCGATCTGCTGGTGGAATGGGGCGCGCGCGTGGTGCAGGAAGATGCCGCCATCCGCCGGTTCCTGCAGGGGCTGTAATGTTGCCGTTACCGAACGGCCATGCCATCCGTCCGTCGTTAAGAGCGGAACGGGCTGCAGGACACTGCAGGAACACTGCGGTCACCTGCCGATCGACGCGAACCTGCAACCGCCCGGACGGATGTTGATGCCGATGGTCCGACCGTTCGCCGCGTTCTACCGCGCCATGATCTGCGAGCGAATATTGGCAGCGGTGGCAGCCGCGAGGGCGAAGGGACGTGGCGGCGGACGGCGGAAAGACTCTGATACAGCAACGCGCACAGATGTAGCGGAAAGTATTGTATCAGGTACAAAGTCCGGTGCCCGATCGCGCGCTTGCACAGCCCCAGCCAACGTATGATATCGCGTATCGTTGCGCTGCACGTGAGCGGACTGGAACAGTGATCGGCGCCGTGATGCCGCTGCGCCGCAGCGCGAGTTCGTTGAATCCCTTCGCCCGTTCCAGCAGTAGGACACCACCATGAGCATTCGCGTCGGCATTGTCGGAATCAGCGGTTTTGGCGGTGGTGAGGCAATGCGCCTGGTCGCGGGCCACCCGTCGTTCGAGCTGGTCTACGCCGCGGGCGAGGGGAGCGCCGGCAGCCGGTTGGTGGACCGCTTCCCGGGGGTGCCGGCCAAGCTGGCTGACCTGGTGATCCAGAAGTGGGACCCTGCGACTTTGCCGAAGCTTGACGTGCTATTCGCGTCGTTGCCCACCGGCGCCTCGGCCGAAGCGCTGGCGCGCGTCTCCAGGGACGTGAAGATCGTCGACATCGGCGGCGACCACCGCTACGTCGACGGTTGGGCGTACGGCCTGGCCGACGTCTGGCCAGCCCAGATCGAAGGTCAGTCCCGTATTGCCAACCCCGGCTGCTTCCCCGCGGCAACGCTGAACGCGCTGGCGCCGCTGCTGGTCAACCAGTTGATCGAGCCCGGCAACATCGTGATTGACGTCAAGACCGGCATCTCCGGAGCCGGCCGGGGAAGCGCCGACAGCAGGTTTGGCTACGCCGAGAGCAACGAGAACCTGCTGCCTTACGGTCTGCTCAAGCACACCCACATGCCCGAGATCGCCAAGACGATCGAGCGGCTAAGCGGCGGCAGCGCGGCCGGGTTGGTGTTGACGCCGCACCTGGTGCCGATGACCCGTGGCGTGCTGGCCACCATCTATTGCCGCGGCCGCGTCACAACGGGCCAGTGCCTGGACGCGGCTCGGCGCTTCTACGCCGGACGGGCGTTCGTCCGCGTGACCGACAGTCCGCCGCAGACCAAATGGGCGACCGGCTCGAACCTCGCGTTTGTCGGCTATGCGGCCGATCCAGAGCGCAACCTGGTGATCGCCATGGGCGTGGTCGACAATCTTGGCAAGGGAGCGGCCGGTCAGGCGGTGCAGAATGCGAACCTGATCTGCGGCCTGCCAGAGACCGCAGGGCTGGACGGCGCACCT
The DNA here is from genome assembly GCA_018240405.1 of Pseudomonadota bacterium. GTDB lineage: Bacteria > Pseudomonadota > Alphaproteobacteria > Acetobacterales > Acetobacteraceae > Rhodopila. Next base: position 1,924 of record JAFEFW010000089.1, on the reverse strand, counting down.
GTTTGGCCATGAGCGGTTTCTATCTGGCCCGCCATGACGGCGCGGCTCTGTGCCGCACGTCCGGTGTCCGATGCAGCCTTCGTTACGTCTATGGCGTGCTGCCAGGTCATGATGGAACGGGCATAATGAGCGCCCCGCCCGGACCACGATAAGAATGTGTGGTCCCCGGCGGAGGGTATCACGACGCACGGAGGGCGTGCAGCGCTGCGGCCAGTTCCTGCTGCCCGAACGGCTTCGACAGCACGGGGACGCCGCTCAACTCCGGCGGCAGGCCCTGCACGCCGTAGCCGGTGGCAAACACGAACGGCACGCCCCGCGCGTGTAGGATTTGTGCTACCGGATAGCTCAGCATTCCGGCCAGGTTGACGTCCAGTACCGCAGCGTCAAGAGGCAGGATCTTCGCCTTCTCCATCGCCTCCTCCAGTCGGGAGGCGCCGCTGACTTCGCATCCGAGTTCGGCCAGCTGCTCCTCGATGACCATGGCGATCAGCGCCTCATCCTCAACCACCAGCACCCGAATGCCGTTCAGCTCCACGCCGTACTCCCAGGTTGTTTCGTCAGCAACGGCACTAGGTGAGTCGCCCGACACGCGGCAATGTCGTGACGCGCGCGGATGCTGCCACTTCGTGCAACGGAGCCTCAACGGTGCAGACAACGCCGTCCGGGTCGAATGTAATGGCGGCTGTCCCGCCCAGATCCTGGGCCAGGCTACGCTCGACCAGCTTCGTACCAAAGCCGCGTGTCACCGGCGCCACGACGCGCGGTCCATCGCGCTCGGCCCAGGTAAACTGAAGCATCCGCTCACCGTCTCGGACGATGCGCCAGCGAATGAAGACGCGGCCATTTTGGTCCGACAGCGCACCGTATTTCAACGCGTTGCTCAGCAGCTCGTGCAGTCCCATCGACAGCGCAATCACCACCTGCGGCTGCAGCCGAAGCGGCGGGCCGCCGATGTCGAATTGGGGATTGCCGATACCACCGCAGGACTTGAGCACGCCTTCCACCACCGCGAGTAGATCGGCGCCCTCCCAGGCTTCGCGTGTCAGCACGTCATGCGCAGCTGACAGCGCTCGCAGCCTGGCCTCCAGACTGTGAAAAATCGCCGGATCGGTGCCACGCAGGGTTTGCGAGGCTATGGCCTGCACGGTGGCAAGCGTGTTTTTCACCCGGTGGTTGAGCTCGTTGATCATCTGGCGGAGCTGTTCCTCGATCCGCTTGCGTTCCGTGACGTCGACCGAGACGCCGATAATTCCGGTGATCTGGCGGTCGATGCCATACATGGGCGATTTGGTCGAAAGCCAGGTCCGCGGCGGTTGGCCCCGCTGGTAGATGATCTCCTCAAACTCGAGTGCCTGAGCCCTCTCCAGAACCTGCCGGTCGTTTTCCGTCACCGCCTCGGCCTGCGCCGCGTCGTCCAGGAACTCCTCGTTGGTGCGCCCCTCGATCTCCTGCCAGGGCCGGCCGATCAGGGCCTGTGTGGCGCTATTCGCCATAAGCATGCGTCCCTGTCGGTCCTTGGCGTAGATCAGGCCGGGCGTGGTCTCGATGACCGTCTGCAGTAGTGCCTGGCTCTGCGCCAGAGCCCTCTCTGCCTGTCGTTGGCCGGTGACGTCGGTTATGACTTCCAGAACGACGGACGGCCTGCTGTTGCCGTAGTGCCGGATGGCCTTATGGGCAGTGACCACCAGTTCCTGACCATCGCGGGTGCGCTGGCGTAGATCGCCAACCCATGTGCCGCTGCGTGCCAACGCTGCCTCAATATCGGCGGTAGGAATTGGGAAGACCGTTTGGAGAAGTTCGTGCAGGTTCCTGCCAAGCACTTCGTCCGCACGCCAACCGTAGAGCCGGGCACACCCCTCTGACCAATAGCGGATACGCAGGTCGGTACCGCGCATCAGGAACGCGCCCAGGTCTAGGGTCGCCA
>JAFEFW010000088.1 GCA_018240405.1 Pseudomonadota bacterium | reverse complement strand
GCCTGCATGGGATGAACATGAAAGCGTAGCACCGGAGCAAACCGCTTAGCGCGGGATCGCCTTGGGCGGAACGTCGACAGGGCGTGAATCCCGCGCTGAGACAATAAGCTAGAGCACTTTCACCCTGCACAGTCAGGGTGAAAGTGCTCTAGCAGCGCGATTCCATTCCGATTCCAGTAGCGTTAAAGCCATCGGAAGCAGGATGGGCGCTTCCGATGGCATTCTGCATGGCAGCCTGGACGATGGTGGTTCGGTCGGCCGCCTTTGGCGCGCTGGCCTACTCCGCCGCGGCGCGGTTAGCGTTGTGGATCGTTTCGTCCAGTGCCGGCTTGATATGGCGCTGGAACGTATCAAGCGTCTCGATCACAACATCAGCCGGCGTCTGGGCATAGTGGTTGATCAGCGTGATATACTCAGCCGGGAACTGGCGCCACTGGTCGACCAGCTGCGCCCGCACCTCCTCGACGGTGCCGAACAGGAACAGACCGGAATTCACCAGCGAGCCGAGGTAGTCATCGTTGTCGACCTTGCGCCGGCCCATCGCCGCATAGAAATTCTTCCAGATGTCCAGGTCGTATTTCATGATGCGGTCGAGCGCGTCTTCCTTGGTCTTGCCGATCTCGATCCAGCGCACGACGCACTGGTTCTGCCCGAGACCAAACGACCGCCCGTGCTGCGCCGCTGACTTGCGAAAGATATCCGCCAGCGGCAGCGCCGATTGCAGATTGCAGAAATAGGTTGGAATGAAGCCGTGTTTGCCGGCGAACTGGATTGTCTCGGGGCTTCCGGACCCGGACAGGAACACCGGCGGGTGCGGCAGGGTATAGGGCGCCGGGGCCACCGACACCTTGCGCGTTGCGCCGTTGGCGTCGACCTCACCGGGTGCGCCGAATTTCTGCGTCACGCCGGCACGCGCCAGCGGCCAGTCTGTCACACCGGTTTCGTAAGGATATGGAATCTGCCAGCGCTTTGTGTTGTGGTCGAAACTCTCCTGCGTCCAGGCCTTCAGCATGATCTCGACATGATCTTCGAAGATCTCGCGGTTGGCCTTGTCGTCCTGCAGGTCCTTCTCCACCTGCGTAGCGGTCGAGAAGCCGGCGCCCTGCGTTGCCGGGTTGTAGATAGCCGCTGAGGGCGACTTGGTGGCCTTGGTGCCGAAATGCTGGCCGAGCACGTTGGTCCAACGGGACTGGTAGCCACGGGCCAGGCCGACAAAGCTGCGGCCGCGCGCGAGGTGGTTGATGACGGCGGTTTCCTCGGCCACGCGCACCGGGTTGTGTGTCGCCATCACGTAGCCGAGCACGCCGATATTGATGGTTTTGGTCAATGCGGCCCAGTAAGCCTGGATGGCGCCAGGCGCCGGTGCGACCTCGTATCCCTCCGACCAGAAATGGTGCTCGATCGTGCCGACACCCCAGATGCCCATGGCATCCGCCGCCTGCACGATCTCCGTCGCGCCGTGGATAGCGTTGTGATAAATATCGCGATTGCGGCCGATCGGGCGGAGGGCGGCGCGCTCCTCCTCATCCTTGGCCGGCATGACCGGATAGATGATGGTCATGGGCTTTAGTTCTGGCATTGTTGACGCTCCCTTACCATTGCGTTTGCAATTCTACCATTCGGTAGACAGCGGTCAAATGCGCGACCGCATTGCGATGCAGCAGGGTATCATGCGCGGGACGTGGAAGCCGGCTGGCCGGGCGGTCCGTCGCAAGACCGCAAGGACGCCAGGTTGTTGAGCGCTCTGCAGACACCTATCCAATCGATGAGACGATCGCCGCACCTGATATTTCTGGCGGCGTCTTGGCGACTTCGTCCCCAGCGGTGAATCACGTCGCTCAAACGCCGCACCGCAGTCAACAAGGAATCCGTTACCGCCAACAACCAATACGCGGCGGTCGGCTTGGCAACGAAAAGCGCCGACGCGGTCCGATCAGGCGGATGCGGGACCGCCACCCCAAACCCACCACCCCGGCCGCGCCAGCGCTTTGGCCGCAGCCTCGGCCAACGCCGCCGTCTCGTACAGCCCGAAGCATGTCGCCCCCGACCCACTCATGCGCGCCAACAGACAGCGCGGGTCGGCGGCCAGCGCGTCCAGCACGTCCCCGATGATCGGCGCCAGCGAGCGTGCGGGCGGTTCCAGGTCATTGCGTGTACCCCTGAGCCAGTCCGCCAGCGTCTGCGCGTCTGCCCAGCCGTAGGCCGGCAGCGCGGCCGGCGGCGAAAAATTACCAGTCCGCGCTTTGAAGACAGCCGGCGTCGCCACCGCGATGCCTGGATTGACCAGAACCATGCCGAACGGCGGCAGCGCCGGCACCGATGTCAGCACTTCGCCAATCCCCTGCATCCGCGCCGGACGGCACACCACGCAGACTGGCACATCAGCACCAAGCCCGGACGCCAGCGCCGCCATCCGCTCAGCCCCCGGCGCAAAGCCCCAAAGCCGCGCCAGCAGGCGCAGCGCGGCGGCGGCGTCGGCTGATCCGCCGCCAATGCCGGACGCCACCGGCAGGTGCTTCTCCAGCGTCACGCGTCCGCGCGGCGCGACGCCAAGCTCCACCGCCAGAGCACGTGCGGCCCGCAGCACCAGGTTATCCGCCTCCGCCGTCAACCCGGCAGCAAATGGCCCGGCCAATGTCAGCAACAGCGAGGCATCTGGTTCTGCAGACAAACGATCGCCAATGCTGGCGAAGACCGCCAGGCTGTCCAGCAGATGATAGCCATCGGCGCGGCGGCCAACGACGTGCAGGTACAGGTTGATCTTCGCCGGCGCGAACTCGCTCAGCCCAGGCATGCTAGCCGCCCAGCGTTTATTGCCCGCTCAGCACCTGGCCAGGCTGCTGGGTGTTCAGTTTCGCCTCCAGCTTGGCGGCATCGTCGGGCGTCGGATTCAGCGTCAGCGCGCGGCGCCACTGGTACTGCGCCTCGATCTTCCGCCCCGCAGCCCAATAGGCGTCGCCCAGATGGCCGTTGATAGTGGAGTCCTCGGGCTCCAGCTCGACCGCCCGCTCCAGCGTCTTCACCGCGGCCGCGACGTCACCCATGCGGAACTGGATCCAGCCCAGGCTGTCGGTGATCGCGCCGTCATTCGGACGCGCCTGCGCCGCCGCCTGGATCATCTGCCGCGCCTTTTCCAGGTTATGGCCCATATCGGCCCAGGAATAACCGAGGTAGTTGAGCACAAAAGGCTGGTTCGGCGCGAGTTCCAGCGCCTTTTGCAAGTCCGCCTCGGCCTTTGGCCATTGCCGCGCCTGGTCCTCAGCCACGCCGCGGCTGTAGAACAGCACCCAGTCAGCCGGGCCGGGTTTTGCCACGCGGTTGATAGCCTTGTCATAAGCCAGCACCGCTTCGGGGAACTGCTTCTTGGCGCGTAGGATGTCACCGCGCGCGGTGTCTGGCAGCGGACTGAACGAATACTCGTCCGACAGGCGCGCCAGCACGCGCATCGCCTCATCCGTTCGGCCCAGCATGTTCATCAGCGTGGCGCGGCGCAGTTCAACGACCGGATAGATCGGGTCCGACGGGGACACGTCGTTCAGCACGGTCAGCGCCATGGCGGGATGGCGCTGCGATGTCTGGATGTCCGCAATCAGCAGGCGAGCCGCGGTGAAATCCGGCCGCAAGTCCAGCGCCATGCGCAGCATGACCAGCGAGTAGTCGTTCATGTCCTGCGCGCGCAGCATCGCCGCGAAGGTGAAATACGTCTCGGCCACCCCGTCGCTCGGCTTGGTCACTACCCGCTTGTTGGCATTCGCCAGCAGGTTCGGCAGCGCGATCGACATATCGGTCGCCACGCCCGCGAGCGCGGCTAGCGTACGCTGTGCATCCACCGCCTGGCCGGTGCGTACCTGATAGCTGGCAAGCTGCTGCGACAAGCGGAGATTAGGCTCCGCCATGCCGGTTTCCAGCGCATGGTAGAGCTTGCCGGCCTCATCCGGGCGATTGCCGAGATCGGCGATCATCGCGGCATTGGCGACAAACAGCGCGCGGAAGCGTGGGTCCTCGACGTATGGCTGCAGCGTGGACAGTGCCGAGTCGGGCCGCCCGTCGCCCAACTGCGCCCAGGCGAGTAGCAGCGGCTGGAGCACCTGCGTCATGCCCTGGCGTGGCAGCTTACGGAAATTCTGCTCCGCCCCCGACCAGCGACCGGCCTTGATGTCGGCGCCGGCCAGGACCAGGCGCGAGAACTGGCTGTCCGGCACGCGGGGTGCCAGCTTCACTGCCTCCGGCCGCCCGGCCATCAGGCAGGCGAGGAAGGCTTGCTCCGTCAGTTCCTGGTCGTTGGGACGCGCCGCGGCGGCGCGCAGCAGGTCGCGGGCGGCGGTGACCGCGTCGCCCTCGGACAGTGCGAAGCGGCCTGCCAGGTAATTGCCGAGCACGCCGCTCTGCATGGCGTCGGGGTTACTGCTGCTGCGCGACGGGTCAGAGGCCGCGCACGCGGAAAGCAGTGACAGGGACAGCAGAACGGCCCGGAAGCCGCCACGGACATTTTGCATCTACACACACTAACAAGGCGAATGGCCGGTGTCAGCTATCTTGCGCCACCGGCAGCCGGATTCCCGCAACCGCAGCGTGCTCGCCAGCGCGCCGTCAGATGCAGCGCAATCGCCCCATTGATCTGTCTCAGACGCATGGCGGAACGGGCCGGTTCTGTGGCATGAGGTGCCGGATGACCAACCGCTTTGATGTGATTGTCGTTGGCGGCGGCCACGCCGGCTGCGAGGCGGCCGCCGCGTCCGCACGTACGGGCGCACGCACGCTGCTGTTGACACATAAGCTCGCGACCATCGGTGAGATGTCCTGCAATCCCTCGATCGGCGGCATTGGTAAGGGGCATCTGGTGCGCGAAATCGACGCGCTGGACGGCATTATGGGCCGGGCGGCGGATGCGGCGGGCATCCATTTCAAGCTGCTGAACCGCAGCAAGGGCCCGGCAGTACGCGGGCCGCGGGCACAGGCCGACCGGACGCTGTACCGACGCGCCATCCGGGGTCTGCTGGAGGCAACGCCAAACCTGACGCTGCGAGCCGGCGCGGTCGAGGACCTGGAGATCGGAGCGGATGGCCGCGTCGCCGCGGTGATAGCCAGCGACGGCACACGCTTTCCCTGCGGCGCCGTGGTGCTGACGACCGGCACCTTCCTGCGCGGTGTGATCCATATTGGGGACCAGCAAGTCCCGGCTGGACGCGTTGGCGAGGCGCCCGCCATCGGCCTCGCCGAGACACTGGGCCGGCTGAACCTGCCGCTTGGCCGGCTGAAGACCGGCACGCCGCCGCGTTTGGACCGCCGCACGATTGACTGGGACGGGCTGCGCGCCGATCCCGGTGATGCGGACCCGGAGCCGTTCAGCACACTGACCACGCGGCTGACCAACCGGCAGGTGGAATGCCGCCTGACCGGCACCACCGAGGCGACGCATGCGGTCATCCGCGAGAACATCCACCGCTCCGCCGTCTATTCCGGCCAGATCGCCGGCAAGGGGCCGCGTTATTGCCCTTCGATCGAGGACAAGGTGGTGCGCTTCGCTTCGCGCGAGCGGCACAACATCTTTCTGGAACCCGAGGGGCTGGACGACCTGACAGTCTATCCGAACGGCATTTCCACGTCGTTGCCCGAGGATGTGCAGCAGGCGATCCTGCGCACCATCCCCGGACTGCAACACGCAAAGATCATCCGGCCGGGCTACGCGGTCGAGTACGACTACGTCGATCCGCGCGCGCTGTCGCACGGCCTGGAGTTGCGCGCTGTGCCGGGCCTGTTCCTAGCCGGGCAGATCAACGGCACCACCGGCTATGAGGAAGCCGCGGCACAGGGCCTGCTGGCCGGCATCAACGCCGGCCGGTTGGCCGCCGGCAGCGAATCCGTGACGCTGGGCCGCACCGAGGCCTATCTGGGCGTGCTGGTCGATGACCTGACGATGCAGGGCGTCAGCGAGCCGTACCGCATGTTCACGTCCCGCGCCGAATTCCGCCTCAGCCTGCGCGCCGACAATGCCGATCTGCGGCTGACCGAGAAAGGTATCACCTGGGGCTGCGTCGGGTCCGAACGCCAGATGGCATTCCGGGCACACCAGGCGGAACTGGCACAGGCGATGGCACGCGCGCGGCAGGACGGGCTGCCGGCCGCCGCTCTGGCCGATCTTGGCCTCCGCCCGCCAGCCGACGGGCGCTGGCGGTCGGTACTGGACCTCGCCGGCAACGAGACACTGGACTGGTCGGCGCTGGTCCGGTCGTTCCCCTGGTTGGACGCGCTGTCGATGCGTGTGGCGGACCAGTTGCGCACGGATGCGCGCTACGCTGGCTACTTGCACCGCCAGCAGAACGAATTGCGGCTGGGCCAGCGCGAGGACGGCGTCGTGATCGGCGACCTGCGCTTTGAGGAGATCGGCGGCCTGTCCAACGAAATCCGCGAACTGTTGAACCGCGCCCGTCCGCCCTCGCTCGGCGCGGCGTCCCGCATCCAAGGCATGACGCCCGCCGCGCTTGCGTCGATCGCTGCACACCTGCGCAAGCGGGAAACGCTGGCGCGGATGGACGCGTGACGGCGGCAGTGGTGACTGCGGTGAGCGGCGCCGCGCCCACGCCCACCGTTACAGCGGGAGCGCCAATGGGCCCCGGCACCTCCGCCCTTATCGTCATGGCGGGCGAAGGCCCGCCATCCACGCCTTTGCCGCAAAAGGCGACACCCGGTGCTACGGGACATATCGTAAGGCGTGGATCGCGGGCCTTCGCCCGCCATGACGGTGAAGAGGTCGGCGCGGCCGCGGCAAGCTCCCCGGTGGCCGTGCGGACGCCCCGATGACCACCGGCGCCGCCAAACGCGCTGCGCCAGCCGCGGCAGGTGCGACGCCGGCGATGGCACAATGGTTCGCCGCCAAGGCAGAGCATCCGGAAGCACTCCTGTTCTTCCGCATGGGCGACTTCTACGAACTCTTCTTCGCCGACGCCGAGGCCGCCGCCGCCGCGCTCGACATCGCGCTGAGCCACCGCGGCGAGCACAACGGCACGCCCATACCAATGTGCGGCGTGCCGCACCACGCCGCGGAAATCTACCTCTCGCGCTTGATCCGCCGCGGCTTCCGCGTCGCCATCGTCGAGCAGATGGAGGACCCGAAAACACGCACCGGCAAGGCGCCGATCAAGCGCGAAGTGGTGCGCGTCATAACCCCGGGCACAGTGACCGAGGAAGCGCTGCTGGAAGCCGGCCGTCCGAACCTGCTCGTCGCCATTGCCCGTGACACCAGCGGCCTGGGCGTCGCCTGGATCGACGTGTCCACCGGCCTGTTCGAGACCAGTGCTGTCGCCTCAGCCGAACTCCTGTCTCTGCTCGGCCGGCTGGAACCGGTTGAGGTCCTGGCGCCGGACGGGCTGGACCTCGGCGACTGGACGTCGGCACGGTCACCGGAGCCGGTGGCCTCACCGCCGCTGATCGCCCGCCGCCGCCTCGCCGAAGCGTTCGGCGTTGCCAATCTCGACGCTTTCGGCGCCTTCGCCGATGGCGAAGCGGTCGCCGCGGCGATGGCGTTGGACTACGTCCGTGCCACGCAGTCGGGCGCCCTGCCCCGCCTTGGCCATCCCGAACCACGCGGCCAGGCCGGCTTCCTGCTGATGGACGCGGCAACCCGCTCCAGCCTGGAAATCCAGCGCTCGCGCGACGGCGGCACGAAATACACGCTGCTGGCGTCAGTGCAGCGGACCGTCACCGCCGCCGGCACGCGCCTGCTGGCGGCCTGGCTGTCGGCGCCGCTGACCGATCCGGACACCATCGTGGCACGGCAGGATGCGTGGTCATGGTGCCTCGCGAACCCCGACGCCGCCAACCGCCTGCGTGCGGTGCTGCGTGCCGCGCCTGACATAGCCCGGGCACTCGGTCGGCTCTCGCTGAACCGCGGCAGCCCGCGGGATTTGGCCGCAATCCGCGATGGACTTGGCGCCGCATCCGCGGCCGCTGCGCTGCTGACCGACGGCCTGCCGCATGCGCTGACGGAGGCGCGGGCCATGCTGCCGGCCCAATCGGAGCTGGCGGACGAACTGCAACGTGCGCTGGCCGATCCAGCGCCGGCGCGGCTGGATGACGGCGGGGCGATCAAGCCGGGCTATGACGGCGAACTCGACGCCCATTGCACGTTGCGCGACGACAGCCGCCGCATCGTAGCGACGCTGCAGCTCGACTACGCCCAGCGCTACGGCGTCGCCAGCCTGAAGATCCGCCATCACGCGCAACTCGGCTACGTCATTGAGGTGCCCGCCGCCGCGGTGGACGGGCTGCGGAAATTCCCTGAACTGTCGCTGCGGCAGGGAATGGCGAACGGTGCCCGCTTTACCGTGCCGGACTTGTCCGACCTCGACCAGCGCATCCGCGAGGCCGGCGAACGCGCCGCCGCCCGCGAAAAGACCGTGTTTGCGCACCTCGTTCATCTGGTGCTGCAACAGGCCGATGTGCTCGCTGCCTGTGCGGATGCGCTGGCCTTCCTCGACGTCGCGCAGTCCGCGGCGAAGCTGGCCGAGGGTGGCACCTGGATCCGCCCGCTGGTCGCGCCGACCGAGGCATTTCTGGTGAAAGGCGGCCGCCATCCGGTCGTTGAAGCCGCGCTTGCGGGCCAGGCAGCGTTCGTGCCGAACACCTGCGACCTTTCGCCGGACCGCCGCGTCATGCTGCTGACCGGCCCGAACATGGCAGGCAAATCGACATTCCTGCGGCAGAACGCGTTGTTCGTCGTGCTGGCTCAGGCCGGCCTGCCACTGCCGGCCGACAGCGCCGAGATCGGCATCGTCGATCGTCTGTTCAGCCGCGTCGGCGCTGCGGACGACCTCGCCCGCGGACGCTCGACCTTCATGGTTGAAATGACCGAAACGGCGACGATCCTGCACCAGGCCGGACCGAAATCACTGGTGGTGGTGGATGAAATCGGTCGCGGCACCTCGACCCTCGACGGGCTGGCCATCGCCTGGGCCGTGCTGGAGTCGCTGCATTCGGCGATTCGCTGTCGTACTATTTTCGCCACACATTTTCACGAACTTGCCGATCTCGCAGAGCAATTGCCGCGGCTGAAGCCGCACACGATGCGCGTGAAGGAGTGGAAAGGCACGGTGGTATTCCTGCACGAGGTTGCTGAGGGCTCCGCCCGCCGCTCCTGGGGCGTGCATGTCGCCGAACTCGCCGGCGTACCGCCGCAGGTGGTTCGTCGCGCATCCGCCCTGATGGCAACACTGGAAAAGCAAAGCGCGCTGGGTGCGGCGATGTCGACGCAGGCGCTGCCGCTGTTCGCTTCGCTGGCCGAGCCCGAAGTCGTCGTTACGGATTTGGAAGAGCCGCATCCGCTGTCGCAGGCACTGCGCGAGATAAACCTTGATACGCTGACTCCGAAGCAGGCCCTCGACCTCCTATATCACCTGAAATCCCTCGACGTGACTTGCACGGCAGGGGCGACCTAGTACGATTGAGCCAATGCTGACCCCGATCCCCCTCCCGCGGGCGCCGGAAGCCGCCGCAACCCTGTTATCGGACGTCCTGAGCGGACTGGCCGATGAGGGAGGCAGCATACCGCGCGACGCGGCAGTCGGCGCATTCCGACGGCATCTGGCGCGCATCCAGTCCTACGTGCAGCACGCCTTCGAGCATGAGCAGATCACCGGCCTGCAGGCCGCGCGGCTGCTGGGCGCGCTGGTGGATGGTGTCGTTTCGGCGCTGTTCGAGCATGCCTCGCAGCAAGCGGATCTTGGCCCGGTCGAGCACCTCAGCATTGCGGCCACCGGCGGCTATGGCCGCGGCGTGCTGGCACCGTTCAGCGACATTGACCTGCTGTTCCTGACCGGCGACCAACCGACGCCGGAAACGCTGCGCGTCGTTGAATACATGCTGTATTTCCTGTGGGACCTCGGGCTGAAGGTCGGCCACGCCACACGCTCGATCGAAGACTGCCTGACCGAGGGCGCGAAGGACACGACAATTCGCACAGCCCTGCTAGACGCGCGGTATCTCACCGGCGACAAGCCGCTGTTCCAGGAATTCCACCGCCGTTTCCGCACCGCCTGCAAGGAAGCCGGGGCCGCCGAATACATCGCCGCCAAACAGGCAGAGCGCGCCATCCGCCACCGCAAATACGGCGACAGCCCGTTCGTGGTCGAACCGAATGTGAAGGAAGGCCGCGGCGGGTTGCGCGACCTGCAGACGCTGTACTGGATCGCCCGTTACGTCTTCGACACCCAGACCATGGGCGAACTGGCCGATCTCGGCGGCATCCTGACGCAGATGGAGGCACGCCACGGCCGCCGCGCCTGGGAGTTCCTGTGGACCGTCCGCTTCCACCTTCATTACGTGGCCGGACGTGCCGAGGAGCGGCTGACCTTTGACCTGCAGCCGGTGATCGGCGCACGCATGGGCTACACGCCGCATGGCCGGCAGGGCGGCGTCGAACGTTTCATGCGTCACTACTTCCTCACCGCGCGCGAAATCGCCCGGCTGACGCGCATCCTGGAGCCGGCGATCCTGCGCTCCGCCCTTGGCCCGCCGGCGCTGGAGGCGACAACGGATAACGCCCTGCTGTCGGCTGGCTTTGTCCTGGCCGAGGGCAAGCTGCTGCCGATCAGCGGACGCGATTTCGATGCCGAACCAATCCAGATGCTGCGCATCCTGCAGGTGGCGCGGGACCGAAACCTGGAGCTGCACCCGCTGGCCCTACGTTCGTTCATACAGAATGAACGACGTGTCATGTCGCTGCGCGGCGACCCCAAAGCGGCCACGATTTTCATGGACCTGCTGTGCGGCAAGGAACCGGACCGCCACAAGGGCAGCGTGCACCCGGACGGCGCGAAGTGGCTGTCGATCCTGAACGAAACTGGTTTCTTCGGACGCTACCTGCCGGACTGGGCGCGCATCGTCGGCAAGATGCAGTTCGACACGTACCACATCTTCACCGTCGATGAGCACACGATCGAGGCGATCAAGGTCCTGAATTCGCTGGAGCGCGGTGAACTGGCCGAGGTTGCGCCGGTGGCGTCGGAGCTGGTCGAACACGTGCAGTCGCGCCGCGCGCTGTATCTGGCGATGCTGCTGCACGACATCGCCAAGGGCCGCGGCGGCGATCATTCCGAACTTGGCGCCGAGATCGCGCTGTATGTCGGACCGGCGCTGGGACTGACCGACGAGGAGACGGAAACCGTCTCCTGGCTGGTGCTGCACCACCTGCTGCTGAGCGCCACAGCCTTTAAGCGGGACATTGACGACCCAAAGACCATCCTCGACCTGGCCGACGTCATCCAGTCCCCGGAACGGCTGCGCCTGCTGCTGATCCTGACGGTGGCCGACATGCGGGCCGTGTCCAGCAAGGTGTGGAACGGCTGGAAGGCAACGCTGCTGCGCGAGCTCTACGCCCGTGTCGCCGAAGTTCTGGCCGGCGGTCTGGCGACGACGGAGCGCGATGTGCGGGTCACCCGCGCCAAGCAGGCGGTCGCGGCGCTGCTGGATGATTGGCCGGAAGCGGACATCGAACGCTTCACCTCCCTCGGTTATCCCAGCTACTGGCTGGCCTTCGATCCCGAGACGCATGCGCGGCATGGCCGCCTGATCCGCGACGCCGAACTGCGCAAGGCGCCGCTAACGGTGGATACGCAGCCTTTGCCGGCGCGGGCAGTGACCGAGGTCACAGTCTACTGCACCGATCATGCCGGCCTGTTCAGCAAGATCTCCGGTGCACTGGCGATTGCCGGCGCGTCCATCGTCGACGCGCGAATCCACACCATGACCAATGGCATGGCGCTGGATACGTTTTGGGTGCAAGACGCTGCCGGCGGCGCTTTTGACGCGCCACACCGCCTGGCGCGGCTGTCGGTTCTGATCGACCAGGCGCTGACCGGACGGCTGCGGCTGGCGTCGGAAATCCGCCGTGTGTCCAAGGTGCTGCTGGGCCGGCGCATGCAGGCAATCCACGCCCCGCCGCGGGTGGTGATCGACAACCATGCATCGAATACCCACACGGTGCTGGAAGTGAACGGCCGCGACCGCCCGGGGCTGCTGCACGACCTGACCGCGGCAATCAGCGAACAGGGGCTGCAGATCGCATCGGCCCATGTCACCACCTATGGCGTGCGGGCGGTTGACGTCTTCTACGTGAAGGACGTGTTCGGGCTGAAAATCGAGAATGAACGCAAGCTGGCGCAGTTGCGTGAGGCGCTGATGCGGGCGCTGACGCTGAATGAGGATACGCCGCCGGTGCCCGAGGCGTTGTCCCCGACGAAGCGCCGCCGTCCCCAGGCTGCGGTCGGCTGAGCCGGTCTGGGGAGGGAGACCGCGCGGCTGCGGCGGTGTTCGACGACGTAGCGCACGGACTGTTCCATCCCATTACGGTCCCGACGTGCCTGCCGCGGTCACACGGCGCGGAAGCGGCTCTACCGCCGGGCTTCGTACCGCTCGATCGTCGCCGCCCGGCGTCGCCACCTGGGCGCCACGGGCAAAAGCGCTGGCGGCTGCTTGGCCCGCGCGCCCTCCTCGCCGCCCTTCTGGCCCCCGTTCCTGTCGTCGCCCTTGCCGCCGATCCGCCGCGTCTCGTGCCGCCGGTTGCAGCCGCCTGCGTCTCCTCACCATTCGGCCCGCGGGCCATGGCCGGGCGAGCGAAGGCCGGCACTTTCCATCCAGGCATTGACCTGCCGGCAGCCCTCGGAGCGCCGGTCCTGGCCGTGGCGCCCGGCGCAATCATGAAAGTGCAGCGCCGCGGTCCCGGCGGGCTGGAGATGCTGGTACAGCACGCGGGCTTTGTCGGCGTCTACAGCCACCTCGGGCTGATCGCACCGGTCATCCTGACCGGACGGCGCACCGTCGGCGCCGGCGAGAAACTCGGGACCGTGGGGCGATCCGGTCTGACCTACGGGCCGCACCTGTATTTCGGCATCCTGGTCAACGGCAAACCCGTCGATCCGGCCCCGCTGCTCGGCCTGCCGCGCTGCAGCGGCACGGAGCCAGCCCGCGGCGTG
>JAFEFW010000087.1 GCA_018240405.1 Pseudomonadota bacterium | reverse complement strand
GTAGGCCTTAGCCCCATGTGCGTTAAGATAAGCCGCATTGAACACCGGACGAGCCGGCACAACCTCTCCCCCGTCATGGCGGGCGAAGGCCCGCCATCCTCGGCTTTGCCGCAAAGGCGCTGTTTCTGCGCGGGATTCTCAACCGCAAGGCGTGGATGGCGGGCCTTCGCCCGCCATGACGAGAGCGCAAGGGCCTGACCCTCAACGGCGCGCCAACCCGCTGATTGCGCCGCCGATACGAGACGAGCCACCCGACGACATTGCGAGGGAACAGCGGGCGCCGGCCCGGCGTTCACCCGTCCCGCAGCCGCCTCCTCAGTTCCTCGCTGCCTGGATTGCCTCCCACACACGCTGCGGCGTCGCAGGCATGTCGATATGTTTGATTCCGTAGACCGACAGAGCATCCACCAGCGCGTTCATCACCGACGGTAGCGCGCCGGCACAGCCGGCCTCGCCGCACCCTTTCGACCCCAGCAGGTTTGTCCGGGCCGGCACCGGATGCGAAGCGAAGGTGAAGAACGGCATCTCATTCGCCCGCGGTAGGGCATAGTCCATGAACGATCCGGTCAGCGGCTGGCCGGATTCGTCATAGACCACCCGCTCCAGAAAGGCCTGGCCGATGCCCTGGACGATGCCGCCATGTGCCTGGCCCTCGACCAGCAGCGGATTCACGATGACGCCGAAATCGTTGACCATGGCGTAGCGCACCACCTCCGCAACGCCGGTATCAGGATCGACTTCGACTTCGGCGATGTGGCAGCCGTTCGGGTAGGCAAAGGGCGGGCTTTCGGCGACGTGCGAGACCGAGAGCGTCGCCGGTGTCCCCTCGGGTAGCTGCACGCTACCGTCGGCCAGCTTTGCCGCCAATTCCATGATGCCGATGGACCGGTCTGTCCCAGCGATGCGGAAACGGCCGCCGCCGCGGATCACCTCGAATTCGATGTCGGCCTCGGCGGCTTCGAGCACATGGGACGCGATCTTCCGCCCCTGCTCCCGGACCTTTTCGGCCCCTTCCACAATGGCCGTGCCGCTGGCCATCAGCGACTTCGACCCGCCGGTGCCGCCACCGGCCAGCAACTCGTCCGAATCGCCCTGCAGCAGGTTGATCTTCTCAAAGGGAATGCCCAGCCGCGACGACAGGATCTGCGCGAACGGCGAGGCGTGGCCCTGGCCGTAGTCCAGCGTGCCGGTGATGATCGTTACCGTTCCGTCACTTTCGAAACGGATGCCGCCCATTTCCTTGCCCGGCGGGCCGGTCACCTCCAGGTATTGGCCGATGCCGCGGCCACGCAGCTTGCCACGCTCCGCGCTCTGCCGCTTGCGGAGCGAGAACCCGTCCCAGTCGGCGACGATCAGCGCCTTCTCCAGGATCGTCGGGAAGTCGCCGCTGTCATAGGTCGTGCCGCCTGGCGTTTTGTAGGGCATGGCGTCAGGCTGGATGTGGTTACGGCGGCGGATTTCCACCGGGTCGATGCCCATCTCCCGCGCCGCGGTGTCGAGCAGGCGCTCAATATAATAGTTGCCTTCCGGCCGGCCGGCGCCGCGGTAGGGGCCGACCGGGGAGGTGTTGGTGAACACCGCCTTGGCCGTCACTTCCTGCAGCGGCGTGGCGTAGACGCCGATCGTGTTCTTCACGATGTTGCCGGTCGGCTGCAGCACGGTGCCGTTGGACAGGTAGGCGCCGATATTGCCGTAGCCGGTGACGCGCAGCGCCAGGATGCGGCCGTCCTGATCGAGCGCGATCTCCTGCTCCATGTCATGCGCTCGGCCATGGCTGTCCGACAGGAAGCTTTCGCCGCGTTCGTCGGTCCATTTCACCGGCCGGCCGAGCAGCCTGGCGGCATGGAGGATGGCGGGGTATTCCGGATAGCAGGACGCCTTCATCCCGAAGGACCCGCCGACATTGCCGGTCAGCACGCGGATCTTGTCGATCGGTGCCTTCAGCGGACCGGTCAGAAGCTGGCGCATGCCGAACACACCTTGCGAGCCGAGGCGCAGCGTCCAGCGCTCCGTCGCCGGATCATATTCGCCGATCGCCGACCGCGGCTCCATCGGTGCGACGACCACGCGGCTGTTGAGGATTTTCAACCGCGTGACATGCGCCGCCTTGGCGAAGGCCGCCGCCACCGCTTCGCCGTCACCGTGGTGGAAGTCCAGGATGACGTTGCCGGGCGTCGCCTCGAACAGCGCCGGCGCGCCGGGGGCGGCGGCGTCGGACGCCTCGGTCACCGCCGGCAGCGGGTCGATGTCGGGCATTACCGCTTCAGCCGCATCGCGGGCCTGCTTCCTGGTCTCCGCCACCACAAGGGCGATCGGATCGCCGACGAAGCGCACCTTGTCGGTGGTCAGGATGGTCTGCGTAGGCTTCGGCATGTCGCCGCCGTCGCGCATCTTGAAGGACATGCCGGACGGCATGTTGCCCATTCCGGCCGCCACCAGGTCCGCGCCGGTCAGCACCGCCAGCACGCCGGGCATCGCCTTGGCGGCGCCGGTGTCGATCGACCTGATCACGCCGTGCGCGTAGGGCGAGCGGACCATCACGGCGTAAACCTGTCCGGACAGGTTGATGTCGTCGGTATAGCGGCCCTGGCCGCGCAGCAGCGTGGGGTCTTCCTTGCGCGGCACCGGCTGCCCGACGGCGTATTTCTCCTCGGCATACTGCGTCAGGTCGATCGGTGCGTTCATGCCGGGTATCCCTCGTCAGCCATTGTGCTGCGCAACATGGCTATGGCGGCTGGGACCGGCAAGGCGGCGTCTGGCGGTTTTGGCCGGGAAATGGCATATTGGGTCACAAACCACAGGAGGGCTTGAATGCCGACTTATGAGTACGAATGCCCGGATTGCGGCCCGTTCACCGACGTGCGGCCGATGGCGGAGTTCGAGCAGCCGCAGCCGTGTCCGGACTGTGGCGCGATGGCGCCACGACTGCTCGCCTGCACCGCGATTGGCGGCGGCGCCGCCGAACCGAGCAGCGCTGCCCCAGCGCGATCGCATGCGGGCGGCTGCGCCTGCTGCATGGCGCCGCGTCGTTTTTCCGCTGACGCGGCCTAGGTTTTTTCGTCACAGCTCTGCACCGGATTAACCGGCTTGGCCTCTACTTAGGACAACAGTCCCGAGTAGAGGCTTTATCCACAGGGGCAATTCGCCAAAAGCAGCCTCTACCACGTCATCTTCCCACTTCCGCGTTGTGAGCCCGCCGTCTCGCTGTTACCGAAAATCCGTCTGGGCCCGGACGGATTATATTCGAAACAGTAACAGTGTGGGAGAAGCTGCATGGCTGACAGCAGCAACTGGATTGGTTCCGGAAGCGATACTATTGAACTGAAGATGTCCGGGGATACCGCGGTCGGGGAAGCGCCTCAGTTCACGCTGAACGTCGACGGACAGCAGATTGGCGGGCGCCAGACTGTTTATGCGGATCACGGTTCCGGCCAGTCGGAGACGTTTACGTTCCAGGGCAATTTCGCACCTGGCGAGCATGACCTTACGGTGACATTCACCAACAATTTCATGATGCCAGGCGAAAGTGGCGACCGGAATGTGTATGTTGAGCAGGTGAAGTACAACGGCCAGACCGTTTCAAACGGTACGACACCGATCTACGAATCACCGCAGTTTCAGCCGAACGTTGGCAACAGCACCTCGGGCCAGGCGGTGTTCCACGCCAATGACACGACAACGGCGGCAAGTTATTCCAACACCGGGTCGAATCCGGGTGCCGTTTCGATCGGCAGCGGCTCGGATAAGCTGGTGCTGCAGATGGCGGAGGACGCGTACCAGGGGGATGCGCAGTTCACGGTCGCGGTCGATGGCAAGCAGATCGGTGGCACGCAGACTGTGACGGCGCACGTTGCCGAGGGCCAGCGGCAGGAATTCGACGTCTATGGCGATTGGGGCGGCGGGACGCATAACGTCAGCGTCACGTTCACCAATGACAAGATTGGGGATTTCTACGCCGGAACAAACATGGCGGTCGATACCACGGACCGCAACCTGTACGTCATGAGCGCCAGCCTGAATGGCGGGCCGGCGGCAGGCGGGCTGCCGTGGGAGATCGACAGCTTCGGCACCAAGAGCTTCAGCGTCACCGCCGGTTCCGGCAGCAGCGACACGGCGCCGATCACGTCGGACAGCCTCGCCTACTCCGGCTCCGACAGCGGTTCCGACAGCGGGATGAACTTCGTGTCGCCATCAGACAGCGGCACAACGTCCGACAGCAACGCCTGGTCCGGCGGCAGCGACTCCAGCAGCGCCTGGAGCGACAGCCAGACAACACAGGACTGGCAGAAGCCGAGCTGGCAGCAGTGGTCGGGCAATGGCAGCGACACCGGTAGCTCCGGTGGAAGCAACTGGTGGATGGCGACCGGTGACACCGGCCAGTCCAATCAGGCCTGGCAGTATTGGCACAACCACTGATGATGCCGCCCCGCTCCGCCGCTTACCCGGCGGAGCGGGACTTTTTCCGTTCCAGGAATGCTCCCATCAGCCGTTTCGTTTCATCGGTGCCATGCGCCGCCGCGACGGCCCTGATGCCCTGCTGCACGGCGTCGGCAATCGACATCCGTTCCCAGTCGCGGATCAGTTCCTTCTGGGCGCGGATCGCATTGGGACCGGCCTTGAGAATATCGGCGACCCACGCCGCGACGGCCTGATCCAGCTGGTCCGGCGGTGCCACACGCTCCACCAGGCCGCAGGCGGCGGCCTCGGCGCAGTCGATGTGGCGGCCGGTGAACACCAGTTCGCGCGTCTTGCCCCAGCCGATCAGTTGCGGCAGCAGGCACGCCTCCATCCCCGAGGGCAGGCCGAACAGCACCTCCGGCATGCCGAAGCGGGCGGTGTCGGCGGCGGCGCGCATGTCGCAGGCGGCGGCAATTTCCAGCCCTGCGCCGAGACACCAGCCGTTGACGCGGGCGATGACCGGCACCGGCGTGCGGCGGATCGCTTCGCAGACACGATGCGTCAACGACGGTCCCTCGCTAGCATCGTGCCGGACGAAGGTGGACATCTCGGCGATGTTGGCACCGCCGATGAAGGATTTGTCCCCGGCGCCGGTCAGCACGACCACGCGCAGGTCCGGATCGCGGGCGACCTGCTCGATCGTTTCGGCGAGTTCGCGTTTGCCGCCGTTGCCCAGCGCGTTGCGCTGGGCCGGGTTGTTCACCGTGACGGTAACGACGCCACTTGGGTCTCTGCTGGTCTCAATCATTCTGCCGGCGGCGCAGGATGGCGTCCTTGATCAGCGGC
Organism: Pseudomonadota bacterium; assembly: GCA_018240405.1. Classification (GTDB taxonomy): domain Bacteria; phylum Pseudomonadota; class Alphaproteobacteria; order Acetobacterales; family Acetobacteraceae; genus Rhodopila. The sequence goes on along the minus strand of JAFEFW010000087.1, from coordinate 7,818 downwards.
ATGCGGTCATTGCCGAAATACATGTCGTCGCCGCCGACGAAGATCGTCGGTGAGCCGAAGCCGCCGCGCTTGATCAGTTCGTCGGTGTTATGGCGCAGCTTGTCCTTGACCGGCTGCTGCTCGATGCTGGCCAGGATGGCGGCGGGATCCAGCCCGACCTTCTGCAGGATTTCGGTGATGACAGGCACCTGGGAGATATCCTTGTCGTCGCCCCAATAGGCGTCGAAGGTCGCCATCATGAAGGGAAACAGCTTGTCGGAGCCTTCCAGCGCACAGCAGATGCGCATCACCTTCACCGCGTTCACCGGGAACACCGACGGGCGATAGTGCATGCGGATGCCGAGGAAGCGCGCCCAGTCCTGCTGGTCCTTCTTGTTGTAGTTCTGCTTCGGCACCACCGGCTTTTCGCGTGAATTATGCACGCTGGGATTCACCGCGTTGAACACGCCGCCGACGAGATGCGGCCGCCAGTCGATGGTGACGCCGATCTCCTTGTGCAGTTCGTCCAGGCTATGCACCGCGAAATAGGTCCACGGGCTGGAGAGGTCAAAGAAACATTCTACTTCCGCCATGATGTCGTTCCTCCTAGGGTTGATGATCCGTGTCGCTATGGGTGGCCCGCGCGGCGAAGTGCGCCACATTTGTCATGGCGGGCGAAGCCCCGCCGTCCACACCGTGCCTCAATCAGGAACAGCGGTCGGCTTAGCCGAATGCCGCAAGGCGTGGGTGGTCGGCCTTCGCCGACCATGACGGTGGGATCTCCTCCTTACGCGATCGGCACCGGCCGGGCACGCTGGTTGTAGAGGATCTTCGCGCGCCGCTCCTGCTCCTCGGCCGGCAGCTTCGCCGGGTCCTCCGACAGGTCGGACCCAGCGGCCATGCCGCGCTGCACCGCCGGACGCGCGGCCAGTTCCTCATGCCAGCGCTTGAAGTACTTGAACTCCTCGATGTCCTGGCCCTGCGCCTTCCAGTTCACCGTCCACGGATAGCAGATCATGTCGGCAATGGTGTATTCGTCGCCGGCAAGATACTTGCTGTGATACAGCCGGTTGTTCAGCACGCCGTACAACCGGTTCGCTTCGTCGGTGAAACGGCGCACCGCATAGGACTGGTCGCCCTGCTTGTCGCCCAGGCGGCGGAAATGGCCGCACTCGCCCAGCTTCGGGCCCTGGTTCGCCATCTGCCAGATCAGCCATTCCGTGACGGCGTATTTGCCGCGCACATCCTGTGGGTAGAACCGTCCCACCTTCTCGGCCAGGTACATCATGATGGCGCCGGACTCGAACACCGTGATCGGCGCACCGCCGCCGACGGGTGCGGTATCGACCATCACCGGCATCCGGTGATTCGGGTTCATGTGCAGGAACTCGGCCGAGAACTGGTCGCCGCGGCCGATATTCACCGGCACGATGCGATACGGGATGGCCGCTTCCTCCAGCAGGATCGTCACCTTCTTGCCATTGGGCGTAGGCCAGTAGTGCAGGTCGATCATGGTGTTTCCTCGGCGCTGTGATGCTTGCCGGCGATGCTAGCCCGGACCAGCGCAACGGCCAACAATGGCGGGGCTGTCGCCAGCACGGCGGTTGCGCCGCGTTCGGCTGGACGGGGCTGCCCGGCGCTCATAGCGTGATCGCCAAACCAAGGGAGGAACACATGGCGGACAAGGTCGGCTTCGTCGGCGTCGGCAACATGGGCGGCCCCATGGCGCGCAACCTGCTGAAGCGCGGCATCGGCCTCGTCGTGCATGATCTCGATCCGCGCAAGGTCCAGGCGCTGGCAGAGGCGGGGGCCGAGGTCGCGGCCTCGCCGGAGGCGGTGGCGCGCGAAACCGGCCGGTTCATCTGCATGGTCGAAACCACGGCGCAGGCAGAGCAGGTGCTGGCCGGGGAGCGCGGCTTCCTGAAGGGCGCGCGGCGCGGAACGACCGCGATCTGCATGAGCACGGTCGACCCGTTCCGTCTGAAGGCGATCGCCCCGGCCCTGGCCGCAGCCGGTATCACGTTGCTGGACGCGCCGGTCAGCGGTGGCACGACGGGTGCCGCCGACGGCACGCTGTCGATCCCGGTCGGCGGCGACAAGGCGACGTTCGAGGCCTGCCGCGACCTGTTCGACGCCATGGGCGGCAACATCTTCTACGCCGGCGAACTCGGGTCCGGCCTGGCGATGAAGCTGATCAACAACATGCTTCTTCACGTGAACACCGTCGCCGTCGCCGAAGCCCTGGTCATGGGCGCCAAGGCCGGCCTCGACATCGATCAGCTGTTCCAGATGTTGCAGGTCAGCTCGGGCGATTCCTATGCGTTGCGCCTGCGCGGCGGCCGCATGGTCAGCCGGGATTTCACCCCCGGCGGGACGATGGACATCTCCTTCAAGGACCAGGAGCTGGAGACCTCGCTGGCGAAGCAGCTTGGCGTGCCGGTGATGCTGGCGAACGTCTCGCAGCAGGTCTACGCCATGGGGCGCGCGATGGGGTTGGGCCGGGAGGAAGGCTCCTCGGTGGTCAAGGTCTACGAGCACTTTGCCGGCGTAACCGTAAAGGGCGGCAAATAGACCCCGGCGGTTGCGGCATCAGCCCGCGACGGCTTCAGGGGCGACTGGAACCACCCAAGCGACGCCGCCGGACGCTCCGACCGAACGATCAACGCCTTGGCGCCCTTCGCCCCTTCGCGGTGAAAGCCGGCCTCACCACCGCGCCTGAACCCGGATCAGTCGCGCGGTGCAAACCGACGCACCCGGTGTTTCATCGATCGCCCTGATACTCAGGGGCGAAAGGTTGACGGCGACCGCGCCAACCGGTCTGATGCGCTCTTCCCAATCCGCCAGGAACGCCGCGCCCGTGTCTCACGACGAAATTGTGCTTGTCCACAGCTCCGACCTTCATGTCGATGCCGATCCACACCAGGGTCCCTATGGCGATGACGGCACGACCGGCTTGCGCGTGGTGCTGGACGCCGCGAAGGCTCACAACGCGCATTACGTGCTGCTGGTCGGCGATATCTTCGACAACAACCGCCAACCGCCGGAAATCATCGACCAGTGCGTCAGCCTGCTGAGCGCGGCCGGGCGCCCGGTAATCGTGCTGCCGGGCAACCACGACCCCATCACCACGGACTCCGTCTGGTTCCGCGGCGGTATCAATGAACTGCCAAATGTCCATATCATCGGCGTGACGCACGACCTGGCCGTGCACTTCCCCGACCATGACCTGGAAGTCTGGGGCCATGCCCATGTCGATTACGCTAACATGGTGCCGCTGCGCGATCCGCGCCCGCGCAACGCCCGCTGGCATATCACCCTCGCCCACGGCCACTATGAGGATGATGGCGTCGTCCCGCTGCGCCCGTCCTGGCTGATCAGCAATGCCGAAATCGAAGCCACCCGCGCCGACTACCTCGCGCTCGGCCATTGGAACCGGGCCGCGCAGGTCGGAACGGGCACGACGGTGCCGGCCTACTACTCCGGGTCGCCGGACCTGGCGAAGACGGTGAACGTGGTGCGCCTGCGCGGCAATGGCACGGTCGAGGTCGCGCGCGAGCCGATCGACTGGTAGAGACGGTGCCGCAACCGGAGTAAGAAGGGCGCCATGTCCGACGTGATCTCCATTGCCGATAACCTCCGCCGCGTGCAGGACCGCATTGCCGCCGCCGCGCTTGCCGCTGGCCGCAGGCCGGAGGACGTAACGCTGGTCGCGGTGTCGAAGACCAAGCCAGCCGAAGCGGTGATTGCCGCCATCGAGGCCGGGCAGACGACCTTCGGTGAAAACCGCGTGCAGGAGGCGGAGGCGAAGTTCGCCCAGGTGCGCGCGACACACCAGGCGACGCTGCACATCATTGGCGGCCTGCAGACGAACAAGGCGCGCGACGCGGTGCGGATCGCCGACGTGATCGAGTCGCTCGACCGGCCCAAGCTGGCAGATGCGCTGGCCGCCGCCATGGAGAAAGAGAATCGCCGGCCGAAGCTGCTGATCGAGGTGAATGTCGGCGATGAGGCGCAGAAGGCAGGCGTCGGGCGGGCGGATGCCGATGGTTTCATTGGTGACTGCAAAGGCCGGTTCGGCGCGCAGTTGCTCGGCCTGATGTGCGTGCCGCCACTGGATCAGGACCCGCGGCCGCATTTCGAATGGCTCGCCGATCGGGCCGCGAAACATGGGCTGAAGACGGTATCGATGGGGATGTCCGCCGATTTCGAGGTCGCTATCGCCTGCGGCGCAACCTGGGTGCGGGTTGGCAGCGCGATCTTCGGGCATCGGTGATCCTCGACCCGGCTGCTGTGGATTGACGCGCATCACCAGGGCCGGCGGATACATGTCGGCGTGGCGCATCGCAACAGGACCTGTCTGCTTCCCGCTGATGTGAGCAATTACTCCGGATAATCCGGTTGACCCTGACGCGGATAGTCCGCTGCTTCTATGCGACACGCATATGGTTTCAGGCGCAATCTGCCGAGCGCAAGATGTTACGGACACGGTCTGACGATTGCCTGCACACAGGGTGCGCCACGGCCGAACACGCCCGCAGCCATGATCGTCCGCAGCGTCGTGAAAACAAGGGTCTATCGGCAGATACTATAATACTCGTCCAGGCCTACACCGGAGATAGAGCTGATGGATACGCTATCAGAGTTGATCCGTTGCCCCCGCTGTCGCGCTCGACTCAAGAGCGATGTTGGAAAGATCGTTTGCACGAACACAGACTGCTTGTACGCGTCACTGGGATTCGAACGTGCCGGGGATCAGCCGGTATTGATTGATTTCGAGTCCAGCATATTCTCCCGGCCAAATCCTGGTGATCCAATGCTTTCCGTTGTGCCCCGGGTCGATAGGCGGAGGACGCTGCGCAACCGCATTCGTGACCTCTTTGAAGGCACCAATCAAACCGCTGTCGAAAATAGTCTTGCTGTGCGGCGTGCGTTGAAGTCGCTGTCGCCGGCGCCAAAGCTGCTCATCATCGGCGGCGGCGGACTCGGTGCTGGCGTAACGACATTCCTGGAGGATTCGTCGATTGAGGTCGTCGCGACCGACGTCTATGCGTCACCGAACACGCAACTGTTATGCGACGCGCACCATCTTCCTTTCGATGATGGCATGTTTGACGGCGTCTGGGTCACAGCGGTGCTTGAGCATGTGCTCGAACCGCAGGTGGTCGTGGATGAGATCTGGCGCGTGCTGAAGCCGTCTGGCGTGTTCTATGCTGAAACGCCATTCGTGCAGCAGGTCCACGAGCAGGCGTATGACTTTACGCGCTTTACGGCGAGCGGGCACCGCTGGCTGTTTCGACGCTTCGAGGAGATCGACGCGGGCGTTATCCGCGGCATGGGCACCGGCGCCGGACTGGCTTGGTCAGTGCGCTATTTCGTGCGTGCCCTCAGCAGCGAGAGGATGGCGACGCTTGTATCGCTGCCGTTTTTTCTGCTTCGCCACCTGGACCGGTTTGCGCATCCGCGTCAGCAGGCTGATGCCGCGCTGGGGCTGTTCATATGGGGACGAAAATCGGAACGATCCCTGACCCCAAAGGACATGGTCGCCTATTACGAGACACAGCTGGCATGGTCGCAAAATTCGCCGCGGTCTATCGGGGGGCGCCCCTGAACGGACGACACCCTGTGGTTTTGTGTAGCATCTCCGGCTTATTGTCCCGCTTCAGTAAGGTGCCAACCGGCCACCCAATGGTGGCGGGAGCGCGGCCGCGCTGTCACTGAGCCGGCGGCGCGCGCCCAGCTCAGCCAGACGACAGCACCGCCGGCGCCAGAGCGGGATGGCCAGCCGCCGGATGGCCTGGATTGCGGAAGCGGATCTCGCCCTCGGCCGCAGCATCCGGCTCAGCCAGGCCAAACAGCTCCAGCCGCGACGCGAAGGTGACGGCCACCACGGATCGCGCCGCCTGGTGGGTCATGAACTGGCGGGCCTCGCCCTCCAGTTCCAGACGCTCACGCAACCCGCGCCATTCCAGCTTGTCTGTGTCTTCAACGAAGATCGCCAGGATGCCCGGTCGCTCTCCGGTCATACGCTGCGGCGCGATCGCGCCCAGGCGGCGGCGGATGGCGATTGCCACCTCATTCTCCTGTCCGGCGCGGGCAGCCATGACAAAGACCGCGTCGCCAGCCGTGGTGACGGACAGATGCGCTTCCGGTCCGAACTCCCGGCGCAGGCGCGGGATCAGCCCGTTGTCCTCGGCCTGCGCGCCGGCCAGCAGCAGCGGATCGAGGCGCAGCACGATCGCCTCGTCATAGTCCTGCCGGGTCGCGGAGCGCAGCATCCCGGTAATGCGCTCATGCACCTGCACCAAGGTGCCACCATCCGCATCGGCATCATGCAGGCCGCCCCGCAGCCCCTGCGGCAGGGTCATCTTCAATAAGTAGCGCCCGGGATGGGAGGCGAGCCAGGTTTGCAGATCAGGGTCGATCCGGTCGGCAAGGCGGAACCACGCGCCGCGATGCACGCCCCGGCCTTCCTCAGCGGTCACCACATCGCAGGCCACTTCGGCCTCGACGCCGGCACGCTGCAGCAGCAGGTCGAACGGTGTGCCATCCTCGAGGCCGCTGAAACGGACGGCAAAGCCACGCGCCTGCTGCATCAGCGCAGTCCGGACCAGATGGAACAGTGGAACCAGCGTGTTCTGTCCGGTCACGGCTTCAGCCAGGCGCTCCGTCAGCCGGAGCCGGCCGGAGGGTGACAGATCCTCAGCCAACGGTCCCATCGCCGCGGCAATTTTCGCCACCACGCGTTCACCCGGCGTCAGCGCCCGGTTACGCGGGCGGCGCAGCTTGTCGATGGTCAGCTCCAGGCTGTGGCGCTGCCGGATAGCAAGGCCCGCGCGCGGGCCACTGCTGGCGAGAGCCCGGATTTCCGCCATGCGCTGGCGCCAGAGATCGGCGCCAATTAGCCGGATCAGCGGCTCCAGGGCCATGTGGCCCGGATCATTGGCGTCTGTCGTCATCATAATCTGCACCTTTGATGCGTTGCATCATTGATGCGGTTTTATTCCCGACCGTCAAGCTTGGTTATTTTGGCCGCGCCATGGAACAAAGCCGACAGGGTACTACTTCCAAACCCGCCTGCTCAGTTCCTGGGCAAGCGGGCCACCATCGGGGCATCCGGGTTCTGCGCCCGGTGCCGCAGCAGGTGGTCCGCCAGCACGCAGGCCATCATCGCCTCACCCACGGGAACCGCGCGGATTCCCACGCAAGGATCGTGCCGGCCCTTGGTCATGACATCGATGTCCTGGCCGGAGCGGTCGACCGAGGCCCGCGGCGTCAGGATCGAACTGGTTGGCTTGACGGCGAAGCGGGCCACGATCGGCTGGCTGGTCGAGATGCCGCCCAGGATCCCGCCGGCATGGTTGGAGCCGAACACGACCTGACCGTCCTGCATGCGCATTTCGTCGGCATTTTCCTCGCCCGACAGCGACGCGGCGCCGAAACCGTCGCCAATCTCCACGCCCTTCACCGCATTAATGGACATCAGGGCGGCGGCGATATCAGCGTCCAGCTTGCCGTAGATCGGCGCGCCCAGGCCTGGCGGCACGCCCTCGGCCACCACCTCGATCACCGCGCCGGCGGACGATCCGGACTTGCGGACGCCGCCCAGATACGCCTCCCACACGCCGGCGGTAACCGGGTCGGGGCAGAAGAACGGGTTGTCATCGACTGCCGCCCAGTCCCAGCGCGAGCGGTCGATCCGGTGCGGGCCGATCTGCACCAGCGCGCCCCGGATGCGTACGCTACTGCCCAGCACCACGCGCGCCACGGCGCCGGCGGCCACGCGCATGGCGGTCTCGCGGGCCGAGGAGCGGCCGCCGCCGCGGTAGTCGCGGATGCCGT
>JAFEFW010000086.1 GCA_018240405.1 Pseudomonadota bacterium | reverse complement strand
ACGTGCAGCGTTCCCATCTCCAGGTACACGCGGTTGAGGTCGGTGATCTCCAGTTCACCCCGTGCCGAAGGCCGGATCTGCGGCGCGATCTGGGACACATTCTTGTCGTAGAAATACAGCCCTGTGACAGCCCAGTTGCTATCCGGCACCGCCGGCTTCTCGACGATCTCCATGGCACGACCGTTCGGATCGAACGAGACTACGCCATAGCGTTCCGGATCGCGCACCTGATAGGCAAAGACTGTCGCACCTTGCGGCCGGCCGGCCGCAGCACGCAACAGCGTCGACAGGTGGTCGGCATGGATCAGGTTGTCACCCAGCGCCAGGGCGCAGGCCTCGCCCGCGATCCAGTCATGCCCGATCAGGAACGCCTGCGCGATACCATCCGGCGAGGGCTGTTCGGCATAGGCGAATTTGACCCCGAAGCGTGAGCCGTCGCCCAGCAGGCGGCGGAACTGCGGCAGATCCTCGGGCGTCGAGATCAGCATGATGTCGCGGATGCCGGCGAGCATCAGCGTCGACAGCGGGTAATAGACCATCGGCTTGTCGTAGACCGGCAGCAACTGCTTCGACGCCGCCAGCGTCATCGGGTGCAAGCGCGTGCCGGAACCGCCGGCCAGCAGGATGCCCTTCACGCTGCCTTCTCCTGCGTCGTGCCCAGTCGCTGTCCGGCATAGCGGCCGGCGCGCACCCCCTCCCACCAGGACTTGTTGGCCAAATACCAGTCGATGGTGCGGGCGAGGCCCTTGTCGAAATCATGCGGCGCCTTCCAGGACAGTGCCGCCTCGGTGCGCGACGGGTCGATCTCGTAGCGGAAATCATGGCCAGGACGATCGGTGACGAAGCGGATCAGCCGCTCGCGCGGTCCGGCGGGATCGGGCAGACGGGCATCGAGGAGCGCGCAGATCGTCTTCACCACCTGAAGGTTGGTGCGCGGCTGGCGGGCGCCAATGGCATAGGTTTCACCCGGCGCGCCGTGTTCGATGACGCGGACCAGGGCTTCGGCGTGGTCCTCCACGAACAGCCAGTCGCGCATGTTGGAGCCGTCGCCGTAGACCGGCAGTTCCTTACCCTCCAGCGCATTCAGCGTCACCAGCGGGATCAGCTTCTCCGGAAACTGCCAGGGACCGTAGTTATTACAGGTGTTTGAGACGAGCGTGGGCAGCTTGTATGTGTGGCTCCAGGCACGGACCAGATGGTCGGATGCTGCCTTGCTGGCTGAATACGGGCTGCGCGGGTCGTAGGGCGTGGTTTCGGTGAACGGCGGGTCACCGTGGTCGAGCGCGCCAAAGACCTCATCAGTGGAGACATGGTGGAAGCGGAACGCGGCCTTGCGCGCGCCGGTCATCCGTTCGTAGTGCGTCCGCGCCGCTTCCAGCAGGATGAACGTGCCGACTACGTTGGTCTGGACGAAGTCAGCCGGGCCGTCGATCGAGCGGTCGACATGGCTCTCGGCCGCAAGGTGCATCACCGCGTCCGGGTCGTACGTGCCGAAGACCTGTCGCATTGCCGCGGCGTCGGCGATGTCGGCTTTCACCAGAACATGGCGGTTGTGCGTGCGGCCTTCCTCCAGCGCCTCCTCGGAAGCGGCGTAGGTCATCTTGTCGACGTTGATGATCACATGGTCGGTGTGGCGTAGCAGGTGGCGTACTACAGCGGAGCCAATGAACCCGCACCCGCCGGTCAGCAATAGCTTCATCAAATCCCGTGCCTCTACCGTTCGCTGCCGCAAGAGGCCGTAACATCATTAAGGTGTGTGCAGCAACCGGAAGATGTCCTTGGGTATCAAGGCCGCTGCTGGCGGCGGTGACCAGCGGGGTGGAACCGGCGTCGACAGCCCTCGGGCGAGCCATGACGGGGGATGGGCTGGCGGTCGAGACAAACAGCTCCTGGTATACCGCCCCGTCGCACACGGTGATCACGCTCGTGTGAGCGTCGGCGCTGGTGAATCCAGTTGCAACTCTTGCGTGACCCCGCCACTCGCATCACGCTAGGCTGCTGACGACCCGCCGCCTTGAAGCGGGCGCTACCAACATGATGCAGGGAGAACGACGATGAACGCACCAGTCAATCTGGACCCACGCGCGCACGCGTGGTCACTGCCGTTGGACAAGCTCGATCTGAGCGACCCGCACCTCTACTACGACGACATCTGGCCAGTGTATTTTGAGCGGCACCGCAAGGAGGCGCCGGTCAACTACATCCCGGACAGCCCGTATGGCCCGTATTGGTCGGTGGCGAAATACCGGGACATCGTGCAGGTCGAGGTGAACCACAACGTGTTCTCCTCGGACGATCAGTTGGGCGGCATCATGATCCAGGATGCACCCAAGGGCATGGAGCGCACCAGCTTCATCCGCATGGATCCGCCCGATCATGACAATCAGCGGCGCGAGGTCAGTTCCACAGTCAATCCGGTGACGCTGGCCAAAATGGAAAGCCTGATCCGGGAGCGCACCAATATGGTGCTGGATGGGCTGCCAAGGAACGAGACCTTCAACTGGGTCGAGCGTGTGTCGATCGAGCTGACTTCGATGATGTTGGCGACGCTGTTCGACTATCCGATTTCGGAAAAGGCCAAGCTGATCCGTTGGTCGGACACGTTCATCTGCGACCTCAATGCCCCCGACGCGCCGGTGCGCACCGAAGAGGCGCGCTTCGCCGAACAGATGCGCTTCGCTGAACACATGAACGAAATCTGGGAGGAGCGGGCGAAGAAGCCGAAAAGCTTTGACGTCATCTCGATCATGGCGCACGGCGAGGCGACCAGCCGGATGACATTGCGGGAGCGGATGGGAATCCTCATCCTGTTCCTGGTCGGTGGCAACGACACGACGCGCAACTCGATGACCGGCGGACTATGGGGGCTGACGCAGTTCCCCGACCAGTTCCGTAAGCTGCGGGAGCATCCGGAACTCGTCAGCAGCCTGATACCGGAGATCGTGCGCTGGCAGACACCAGTGATTCATATGCGCCGCACCGCGAAGGCGGATGCCGAGATCGGCGGTAAACAGATCAAGGCCGGCGACAAGGTGGTGATCTGGTACATTTCGGGCAACCGCGATGAGGACGCGATCGAGAACGCCGACAAGTTCATCATCGACCGCCGGCGCCCACGCGAACATATGTCGTTTGGATTCGGTATCCATCGCTGCCTGGGCAACCGGCTGGCGGAGATGCAGCTGAAGATCCTGTGGGAGGAAGTGCTGCGTAAGAACCTGCAGATCGAGGTGCTGGACAAGCCGGTCTACGCCTACTCGAACTTCCTGCACGCCATCCGGTCGTTGCCGGTGCGCATCGCGGCCTGACTACGAACGGCAGCGCGGTGGGCTTACGGAGGCCCACCGCGATGTTTGACCGTGCGCAATCGTTAAGTGGCGGGCTGTACGAAAGGCCAGTGCTCCGGCTGACGACGCCAAGCGCCGGCCGTTAACCGTCGGAGAGTCTGTCCACCGGCAAGACGACAGGAACCTGCGATAGCGGTAGCACGGCACTTGCCGCGCCCGGATCGGCAGCATCGTCCGGCAGCGGAACGACCGGTGCCGCCGCGGCAAAATCGGATGCAGGACCGCCTGGCGATGCCGCAACTTGCGCGGCCAGTGCGAACTCGTCGGACGGGGCAGCGGCGGTGCCGGCACCGGCAGCGTCACCCGATCCGGTCGCAGCAGTAGCATCGGCCGGGGCGACGAAATGCATCGCAGTGTCGGTGACACCGAATCCGGCCATGCCACCGCCTGCTTCACCGTCTCGATCCGTGGTCATCCCGGGCGCCGCCATTGGCGTGCCTTGCGCGATATAGCGTGCCACGGCCTGACCGAATTCGGTCAGGTTGCCAGCGTCATCGGCGAGACTGTCCGCCTCGGTGTGCCAGGCAAAAGCGATGGCCCCGGCGGTTTCCGTGGATTGTTGCGCCGCGCGAATCGACTGCGCGCTGTTGGGATCCATGCTGGTACCGTCGGTCGAGGGCCCGTACTCACCCAGGATCACCGGCAGAGTTCCGCTGCCGCTCTGCAGCGTCTTGGTGTCCTGGATCAAGGACGACAGTACCTGATTTACCGCGTCCTGGTCGGTGCTGAAGCCTGATTCCCAACCGTAATAATGAACGTCACCAACAATGTTGGTCATCGTCCGGTACACCGTATCGTCGAGGCCGTAGCCGCGGAAGTCGAGACCAGGCCAGCCGCCGCCGGGCATCTCAATCAAGATCGGGTTGACGTTTCCGGTGTCGCGGATGGCGTCATAAGTTGCCTTCTGCCACGCTGTCAGTCCCTCTTTCGGCGGTTCGTTGTTGGTGCCGAACCACACGTAAGGATTTGACGCATACGCTCTGGCAGCGTCAGCATACCAGTTCAGCTCCGCGGTCAAGTGGTCACCGGTAAAGGCCTCACCGCGGCTGCCGCCGGTGTTCATGCCAGTGCTGTCGGTATGGTCCTCAAGCTCGACGACGACGTGCGCATCCGTCATCGTTTTGATGAAGGGCGCGTAAGCGTCGGGCGTCGCATAGTTGTAAACCGCAAAGCGAACGAAATTAAGTCCAGGGAACGATATGAGAATATCGCTGGCGCGGCTCGATTGCCAGTCGAAGATATTTAAGCCTCTGGCGAAAAACGGCTTTCCGTCAGGGCCGACGATGTTCCCGTCGACCACATGAAACCTTTCATCTGTATCTACCACAGTCAGTATTTCGCCTTCGAACCAAGTTGCGCAACTGCTCGACAACGTGCATTAATGCGTGCGTCGCTGTCACAGGCGTGTGCCCGCATCTGCCGAATGTGTCGAGATTGGTCAATTGGAGGCAGGGAGAATTTATAGTTCCGGAGGTAAAAATTCAGTTGGCTGTGGCCGCTATGTCCACTCCGGCATACTTACGACAACTAAATTGTTACCAAACCGATTTTCTGATTTGAATTGTTCACTTTGCCGGATTTCGTCGTCGAGGTTCGCTCATCGGCTGCTGGCCCTGGAAACGGCCGTCATGCGGGGTGCCTTTGAGGGTGTCGGTCCTGCACCGATGCAGCGCTCGCGGTATCGGTATTCCGCTTGTGGCCGCAGCGGCGAAATCCAGCCATGGCGATTTTCCCGCCATCATTATCTTGTCGCTGCAGCCACCGGCCCTTTCGTATCAGACCCCGGCGCTCGGCCGACTGGCCATGCGTTCGTACCACGCCGTCAGGCCCTTGTTTGCCGGGTCCAGCGGCTGCTTCACCGTCGCGCCAAACTGCAGGAATGCGAACAGCAGCAGGTCCGCTAGCGTTAGCCTGTCGCCGCAGATGAATGGCCGGCCGCCAACCTGAGTTTCGAGCCAAGCCAGTTTTTCCTGCGCCAGCGCCTTCAGGTCGTCGGCTGCCTGTGGGATCAGCCGCATGCGCGATTGGAACAGCTTCATACCCTGCGAGTAGCGGAAGCCCGAGGTCATCGGCTCAACGATTCCCAGGTCGATCCGCCGGGTCCACATGCGCGTCACTGCCCGCTCCAGCGGCGTCGAGCCGATCAGTGATTGTCCGGCCGGGCCGATTTCATCGAGGTACTCGCAGATCGCGGTGATCTCGGCCAGCACGGTCCCATCGTCCAACACAAGCGCCGGCAGGGTCCCCGCGGGGTTCTTCGAAAGGTATGGCTCGCGGCGGTTCTCGCCGCCCATAAGGTCGATCTTCTGCACGTCGATGCCGGTGACGCCGCGCTCGGCAATAAACATGCGGACGACCTTCGGGTTGGGCCCGATCGAATCGAGTAGCTGCATGACGTTTCCTCCCTGGTCGCGCCGTTACCGCACAGCATGGTTGGCGCGCGGCGGGATTATGCAGACACCGCGGCGAACCTCAAATCCAGGCCGGCACCCCACCCTCGCCGCCACGCGGTCTCGCCGTTTCGGCCAGTGACCTGTTGATGGCGCGAAGCACGTTGCGCTTCATCAGGTCGAACTGCGGCGCCAGCCGGTCGCGCGGGCGCGGCAGGTCCACCTGCATGATCTCCTGCACGCGCCCCGGATGCGGCTTCATCACCACGATCCGGTCGGCGAGCACTACGGCTTCCTCAATATCATGTGTCACCATCACGATTGTTGGTCGCAGCTCGCGCCACAGGCTCAGCACCAGATCGTGCAGCGTGCCGCGGGTGAAGGTGTCCAGGGCCGAGAACGGCTCATCCAGCAGCAACACGCCGGGATGGCCAATTAGTGCTCGGGCGATGGCCACGCGCTGCTGCTGACCGCCGGAGAGTTCGCGCGGCCAGCGCCCGCCGGCGCCAGGCAGGCCGATCCGCGCCAGCAGGCCATCTACCCGCGCCTGCCGCTCCGCCTTCGCCAGCCGCCGCCCGCCAAACCCGATATTATCGCCAACACTGAGCCAGGGCAGCAGGCGCGGCTCCTGGAACACGGCACTGACTGCCGGGTGGGTCCCGCTGACGACCTCGCCGCCCAGGCTGATCGTTCCGGTAGACGCCACGTCCAGCCCCGCCACAAGCCGCAGCAACGTGGTCTTGCCGCAGCCGGAGCCACCAAGCAGGGCAACGATCTCGCCCTCGTCGGCGTGGACGTCGACGCCACGCAGCGCTTCGGTGCCGTCGGCGTAGGTCTTGCCGAGCCCGCGCACGGTCACTGTGGTCATAGCTGCACCCGGTGCGTGTCTTGCCAGCGGAGCACCGGCCGCGTCACCGCCACGATGAACCCGTCGCAGACCTTGCCGAGCAGCGCGAAGACGATCATCGCCACCAGGATCGAGTCCGCCCGCCCCATCTGTTGGCCATCCAGCAGCAGGTAGCCAAGGCCCTCCGACGCGCCCATCAGTTCCGCCGCCACCACGAACATGAAGCCCAGTCCGACGCCGCTGCGCAGAGCAGCGATCCACGCCGGCATCACGGCCGGCCAGGTGATACGCAGCGCGATGCCCCAGCGCGACAGGCCAAAAATGCGTCCGACCTCGATCAGCTTGCGATCCACGCTCTGGATCGCTGTCAGCAGGCCGAGATAGACCGGAAAGAACACCCCCAGAGCGATCAGCGCCAGCTTCGACGTTTCAAAAATGCCGAGCCAGAGGATGAACAGCGGGACCCAGGCGAGCGACGGAACGGCGCGCACGGCCTGAATCGATGGATCCAGCAGGCGCATGGCCCAGGCCGAGGCGCCGCACAGCATGCCAAACAGCGTGCCGGCCGCGGCGCCAATCAGGAAGCCGATCGCCACGCGCCACATCGTGGCGGCGACGTGGCTCCATAATTCCCCCGAAAGGGTCAGGGTCCAGGCGGTTTGTGCCAGCCGCGATGGCGGCGGCATCAGCCGTCCGGGCGCCACGCCGTAGCGCACGGCCAGTTCCCAGCAAACCCCTAAGGCGGCTGGGATCAGCAGCCCAACCACCCACCCCGGCAGTTTCATGCGCCGATGGCGTTCCCATATGACGGGTCGATCATGCCGTTGGTGATGGCGGTGATGTTGAGGCTGGAGTCAAGCACGCCGGCCTCCTGCAGCGCCTTGCCGGCGGCGACGATGGTCTCTGCCTGCTTTTCGCCGATATGGCCACTGGACATTTCGGTGCGCTGCAACTGCAGCGCGATGACGGCGTCCGGCAACTTCGTCGCCGTCACCAGCGCCGCCTTCAGGTCCGCCGGGTGCTCCAGCGACCACTTCCGCGCTTTCTCATAGGTGGCGAGGACACGCCGGACGATGTCCGGGTTGGCCGTGGCGAATTCCTCGCGGACGTTCAGCACCCCCCAGGTATTGGCGGCGGCGTTGCGGTAGAACAGCCGTGCGCCGGATTCCACCTCGGCTGCGGCCATCATCGGGTCGAGGCCGGCCCAGGCGACCACGTCGCCGCGCTCCAGCGCCGCTCTGCCATCGGCGTGCTGCAGCAACACAAGCTTAACGTCCTTCTCCGACAGTCCGGCACCGGCTAGCGCGCGGATGAGGAAGATGTGCGGGTCGGTGCCGCGGGTGACGGCGACGCGCTGCCCCTTCAGGTCGGTCACCTGCTTGATCGGGCTGTCCTTCATCGTCACCAACGCCGTCCATTCGGGACGCGAGTAGACGTAGATGGTCTTCAGTGGGTTGCCGTTGATCTTGGCGACCAGCGCGGCGGCGCCCGCCGTGGAGCCGAAATCCAGAGAGCCGGCGTTCAGGAACTCCAGCGCCTTGTTGGAGCCGGCGGACTGCACCCAGCGGATGGTGATGCCGTCCTTGGCGAATTCCTGCTCCAGCAGTTTCTGGTCACGCAACACCAGGCTGACCGGATTGTAGGTGGCCCAGTCAATGCGGATTTCAGCGGGCGCGGCGGCGCGCACAGGGACCGCCAGCGCGGCGAGGGCGGCGGCGCCGAAAGCACGCCGTGTCAGGGCTGGTGACGTTGACATTTCTTGCGACATCTCCTGGCGAAACCGCGCTGAAAAGAACGAAACCCTCCCGCAGCGCAAGAGGGTCCGTGAGGAGAGAGGAATTTTCTACGGCTGGTCGCGACAAGGAAATTTGTCGCTACGAGCCGACCCGCTTCTGCACGAGTTCCACCATGATCCCCTCCGGCCCGCGGATGAAGGCGAGGTAGGTGCCGGGATCGCGCGTCAGTGGCCCGATCGCCACGTCCGCCCCCTTGGCGCGCAGTTCGGCGACGGCGGCGTCGAGGTCGGGAACGGTAAAGCCGATATGCTCGACGCCGTAATAGGGAAACGCCGGCGCGGGCGTCATGGGATCGTGCGGATGGGTCGGCGCCACCAGAATCCTCTGGCCGCCGGCGTGGATTGAGACCCGCCGTTGGCCCGGGTACAGCGTGCCGGGCGGATAGACGCCTCGGCTGACCTCGGCGCCGAACATCGTCTCAAAGAACGTGCCCATGGCGTCCGGGTCATGAGCGCGCAGGTGGATGTGGTCGAAGGTGTATGTTTCCATGCGGCCAGCGTAGCCAATCGTCACCCCGCCTTGTAGAGCGGCGGGCGGTTCCGTAGTGTGCGCCGCTTGAAGGGCCGAGAACGGTCCGCGCATCCGGGAGACACGTCAGACCCATGTCCGATTCCTCGAGTCCCTTGCTGGCCGTCCGCGGCATTACCTTGCGGTTCGGCGGCGTTGTTGCATTGGACAAGGTGACATTCGACGTCATGCCCGGACAGATTGCCGGCCTCATCGGGCCGAATGGCGCGGGCAAGACGACATTGTTCAACTGCCTGAGCCGGCTCTATCAGCCGAATGAAGGCGACGTCCTGTTTGAGGGCAAGTCGCTGCTGTCGGTGCCGCGCTACCGCATTGCGTCGGTCGGGCTGGGCCGGACGTTCCAGAACGTCGCGCTGTTCAACCACATGACGGTGCTGCAGAACGTTCTGGTGGGACGGCACAGCCAGACCCATTCCGGCTTCTTCACCGACGCGTTCCGCATACCGGGCACGATCCGCGAGGACGCGGCCGCTCGGAAGAAGGCCATGGAACTGATCGAGTTCATGAATCTCGGCCGCTATGTCAACCATGCGGCGGCGGGCCTGCCATTTCCCATCCGTAAGCGTGTTGAACTGGCACGGGCGCTGGCGGCTGAGCCGAAGCTGCTGCTGCTCGATGAGCCGGCGGCGGGGCTGAACCACGACGAAGTGCACGTGCTGGAAGGCCAGATCCGCCGCCTGCGCGACATACAGGGTGTCACGGTGCTGCTGGTGGAGCACCACATGAGCCTGGTCATGTCGGTGTCCGACAAGGTCGTGGTGGTGAATTTCGGCCGCAAGATCGCGGATGGCACGCCCGAGGAGGTGCGGGCGAACCCGGCGGTGATCGAGGCGTATCTGGGCCACGCCGCATAGCGGCGGCGCGTTACTCGGCAGAGCTGGGAGCCGGTGTGGCAAGACGTAACGTCTGCCACACCACGATCGTTGCACCGTCAAATCAGGACGGTAGATGCTCCCGCGTCAGAATGGCTGATCACCGCAGATCGTAATCCGGTGCATGATCCGCGTCTCGGCCGGGTAGTCATTGACCGCAAAGTGCTGCGTGCACCGGTTGTCCCAGAAGGTCAGCGTGCCGTTCTGCCAGCGGACGCGGACCGTGAACTCTGGTCGGACCGAGTGCTTCATGAAGAAGTCGATCAGCGGCTGGCTTTCCTCGTCCGTCATGCCTTCGAAGTACTGGACATGGCCGCCGATATATAGTGCCTTGCGCCCGGTCTCGGGATGTGTGCGCACCAGCGGGTGGATGCTGGTGGTCTGCACATTGCCGGGGTCCTTGACTTTCATGTCGGCCATGGTGTCCGCGTAACGATCCTTACGGGAACGGCCGTCCGCCTGCTTGAAGTTGTCGCCAACGCAGACCGTGCGCAGCTTGTTCGCCAGCGCCTTCATGCCGTCCGACAACGACTCGTAGGCCAGGTACTGGTTGGTGAACATCGTATCGCCGCCGGCAGAAGGAACCTGTTTCGCGTACAGCATGGTGCCCATCGCCGGGTTTGGCGAGAACATCTGGTCCGTGTGCCACGACCCGCCGAAATTCTTCTTGTCCGTCGGCCGCTTGATGATGGCGAGGATCTCGGGATGGTCCGGCATGCCCTGCATGAACGGATGCAGGTGGATGTCGCCCCACTTGCGCGCGAACGCGAGTTGCTGGTCTGGCGTCAGGTCCTGGTCACGGAATACGATCACGAGATTGTCCAGCAGTGCGGCACGAATTTCCGCCAGCACGTCCTGGGGCAGGTCCTTTGAAAGATCGACGCCACGAATTTCCGCACCGCCGGCGCCGGCAATCTTCTGTACGTCAAGATGGCGATATATCGCCGAGCTGGGTGCGTTCATAATGCAATCCTCCTGTCCGATTTGGCCAGGATGATGACTCGCAACCGCGGCGATGGAAAGAGCGGCGACCGGACCGGTGAAAACCGGTCCGGTCGTTACGAGTCAGTACATATGCTGTCCGCCGTTGATCGACAGCGTCGAGCCAGTAATGAAATCAGCGTCATCGGCGGTGAGGAAGGCAACGCCGCGGGCGATGTCCTCGGCATGACCGAGGCGGCCGACCGGAATCTTGGCGACGATTTTCTTCAGCACCTCACCCGGCACCGCGCGCACCATTTCCGTGTCGACATAGCCGGGCGCGATGGCATTGCAGGTGATGCCGAAGCGGGCGCCTTCCTGCGCCAGGGCCTTGGTGAAGCCATGGATGCCGGACTTGGCGGCGGCGTAGTTCACTTGCCCATACTGTCCGGCCTGGCCGTTAACGGACCCGACATTGACCACGCGGCCAAACTTCCGCTCGCGCATGCCCTCAAACGTCAGCTTGCAGAGGTTAAAGCAGGAGCCGAGGTTGGTGTCGATCACCGCATCCCACATGTCGCGCCGCATGCGCAGCATCGTGGAGTCGCGGGTGATACCGGCGTTGTTCACCAGGATTTCGATCGGGCCGTATTCGGCGGCAATCTTGGCGACACCGGCCTCACACTCCTCGAACTTGCTGACGTCGAACTTGATGACAGGGATGCCGGTTTCCTTGTTGAAGGCTTCGGCGGCGGCGTCATTACCCGCGTAGTTGGCGATGACCTGGCGTCCCTGGGCCTTCAGCGCCAGACTGATGGCCGCGCCGATGCCGCGTGTCCCGCCGGTCACAAGTGCTACACGTGCCAATTGACCCTCCCTTGTTGATTGTCACAGGCAGAGTGTTCTTAGCACTTCCCCAGTGCCTGCAAAGGCCTTACCGGGCGGTATATTCAAGCGACATCGCGTCGACGGCCCGATCGGGCGAGCCACCTCGGGCCATGAGAAAGCAGGAGATGGCGGCTGAAGGATCAGCCGTTGACCCGCTGCATCACCTCCGCCCACTGATCCAGCATTGGCAGGATCTTGTCCGCCGGCTCTGACGGCAGGCTCGGGTAAACCATCTCCACGCCGAGGGCCTGGTACTTCTCGATCAGGGCGATATCCGGTGGCTGCGCGCCGATGACGATCCGTAGCGACGCCGGGTCGCGCCCCGCCTCGGCAGCCATCTGGCGGAACTGCGGAATCACCTCGGTCAGCGGCGCCGACTTGGCGCTGGTGACCTGCGGCATCCAGCCATCGGCGTAGCGGACGGCACGCCGCGCGGAGTACGGGAAGGCGCCGCCGACCAGAATGGGCGGGTGCGGCTTCTGCACCGGCTTGGGCCAGGTCATCATTGGGTCGAAGTTGACGAACTCGCCGTGATACTCGGCCTTGGATTTGGTCCAGATCTCCTTCATCGCCTCGATCCGCTCGCGCGCCAGCTTGTGGCGCGTCTCGAAGACCGTGCCGTGGTTTTCCATCTCGTCCTGGTTCCAGCCATTGCCGACGCCGAACAGGAAGCGGCCATTCGACACCTGGTCGATCGACGCAACCAGCTTGGCCAGTTGGATGGGGTCGCGCTGCGCGATCAGGCAGACGCCGGTGCCCAGGCGCAGCTTCGTTGTGACTGCCGCCGCCACCGACAGCGTCACGAACGGGTCCATCACGTCGTAGTAGCGCTTCGGCAGGTCGCCGCCCATGATGAACGGCGTCTTGCGGCTGACCGGGATATGCGAGTGCTCCGGCGCCCAGAGCGTGTCGAAGCCGCGCGCCTCCATCTCCTTTGCCAGTTGGGCGGCCGGAATGGAGTAGTCGGTGAAGAACATCGAAGCGCCGAATTTCATGCCGTTTCCCCCTGTGTGGCCGCTACCGCGGCGCTCAGTGCTCGTGTGCGACGCGGACCAGCAGCTTGCCGAAATTGCGGCCTTCCAGGATGCCAGCCAGCGCCTCCGGGGCGTTTTCCAGCCCCTCGATGATGTCCTCGCGATAGACCAGGCTGCCGTCGGCGACCAGCGGCTCCGCCATCGCCCGCCATTCGGCGAAGCGCGCGGGGCGGTCGGAGACGATGAAGCCCTGGATTAGCACAGCCTTGCCAACGACGAAGCCGAGGTTGGGGCCAGGCGGAAACTCGGCCTCATTGTATTGCGAGACCATGCCGCACATCGCAACCCGCGCGTGGCGGTTGAGCTGGCTGAACACGGCTTCCTGCACGGCACCGCCGACATTCTCAAAATAGCAGTCGATGCCGTTCGGGCAGGCCACCTGCAGTTCCCGCACCAGATCCATGGACCGGTGGTCGATGCAGTCATCGAAGCCCAGGCTGCTTTGCACCCACAGGCACTTCTCCGGCCCGCCGGCAATACCGACGACCCGGGCGCCGGCGCGCTTGGCAATCTGCCCAGCCACCGATCCGACCGCGCCGGAGGCCGCCG
>JAFEFW010000085.1 GCA_018240405.1 Pseudomonadota bacterium | reverse complement strand
GTCTGGCTGATCATCACCGGCAGCACTTGCGGCAGATAGGCATAGCGCAGCACCGCCAGGCGACCGGCGCCGACCGAGGTGATCCCGTCGACAGGCTTGCGGTCGACGTTCTCGATCGCCTCGGAAAACAGCTTGGCCAGCGTGCCGATATCGGCCACTGCAATCGCCAGAATACCGGCCACCGGACCCAGCCCCATCGCGCGCACGAACACCAGCGCCCAGATCAACTGGTCGATGCCGCGGAAGCCGTCGAAGATCCGCCGCGTCAGAAAATTGAAGACCGGCCGCGGAATGACATTACGGGCGCCAAGGAACCCCAGCGGAATCGCCACCGCCGCGCCGAGCAGCGTGCCGAGATAGGCCATGGCGATGGTTTCCAGCATGGCCTGCCACAGCACCGCGTGGTCCCACTCCGTAAACCCGGTCCAATCGACCATCAGCCGCAGGATCATCCACAGCCGCGGCAGGCCGGTGAAGGCACGATCGAAATCGAACAGCCAGGCGAGATACAGCAAATACGCCAGCACGACGGCGCTCAGGATCCAGTGCCACCACCCGCGGTGGCGGAACACCTCGGGATGGCGCGCGCGTTCGGCGGCGAGGTCGATGCCGGCGGTGCCGCTCATGCCACTGGTCCGATGAAGCGCTGCCGGATCTGCGCCGACAGCAGGTCGATGGTCATGACGATCAGCAGGATCAGGATGACGATCGCGCTGATCTCCTCATAGATGTTGAAGCTGATTACCCGCTTCAGTTCCTGGCCGATGCCGCCAGCGCCGACGAAGCCGATGATGGTGGAGGAGCGGACATTGATCTCGAAGCGCAGCAGCGCGTAGCTCAGGAAGCCTGGCCAGACATGCGGCACGACGCCGTAACGGATCTGCGCCAGCCAGGAGCCGCCGACGGACTTCATGCCCTCCACCGCCCGCATATCGGCGTTCTCGTTCAGCTCGACGAACAGCTTGCCCAGGGCGCCGGTGGTGTGGATGGCAATTGCCAGGATGCCGGCGAGCGGGCCGATGCCGTAGGGCCAGACCAGGATGAAGGCGAGCACCACCTGCGGGATGGTGCGCATCACCTCCAGCAGGCGGCGAACGGCAAACACGATGGCCGGGCTGCGTACCAGGGTCCGCGTCGCCGGGAAGCACAGCGCGACGGCGCAGAAGAAGCCGATGGCGGTTGCCAGGATCGCCATCTGGATCGTCTGCCACAGCAGCTTCAGATAGACGTCGATGCGGTAGAACCAATAGGCGAAGGATTGCGGCTCCTTTACGCCGCCGAACAGATGGCTCCAGGCCAGCACCGGCACCGGATCGGCGCCGCGCTTCGGCTCGATCGACAGCAGCTTGCCGAAATATTCGCCGATGCGCGGCAGGCCGGCCAGCACGCGGTCCGGCATGAAGTCTGTCCAGATGGCCGCCAATACAAACAGCAAGCCGATGACGGCGAAGGTCAGCAGCGGCTCCATCTGCCGAGCGCGGCGGAGTGCACCGAATCGTTGCTGGAACAGCCGGTAGGCGGGATCGAGCGTCGGATCGTCGGGCGGGGCGGACGCGGTCATGCCGGTCTATGGTCTCCGGGCGCTGACATGTTGAACCAGGATCCGCGGCCTGTCGCTATGGTGGGCGAAGGCGCACGGGCGCTGAGGGAACCGCACTGGCTGACCGCATGGCGACAGCCTGTCGCCTTACCGTCATGGCGGGCGAAGGCCCGCCATCCACGCCTTTGCCACATAGGCGCTGTCTGAGCCTCGGATTTTCCCACTGTGAGCCGTGGATGGCGGGCCTTCGCCCGCCATGACGAGAGAGCAATGGCTGCCATCGATAAGTCTATTTTAGCGCACATGGGGCGCAGGTCCGCCATGACGAAGGAGTAATGGCCGACGCCAACAGGCCCAATGGAACGCGCAGGGGGCCTGCGCCCGCCATGGCAGTAGAGAGGCTCATTGCCAATCCAGCGCTTGCGTCGGCTTGCATGGTCGCGCCTCAGCCACGCCGTCCGCGGCGCTCATCCTCGCGCAGCTCGATCAGCTCCTTGTACATGTCCATCGTCGCGGGCACGTAGCCGATGCCGGCCCCCTGCTCGATCTGGTCGTAGATGTCCTTGTGCGACTTCGGCAGGTCCAGCATGAAATCGGTGAACGCCTGCTTGAAACTCGCCGGCAGGGAGGAACGCAATCCCCAGGGGCCGTTGGGGATGCGGGCCGACTTCCAGATGATGCGGATGTCCGACATGTTGAGCAGGCCGCGCGAGACCATGCTGCGCAGCGCGCCGCGGCTGAACCCTTCGGCCTCGTCGCCCTGGCCTGACGTCCAGGTCACCGTGGCGTCATATTGCTTGTTCAGCACGGCAACGATCCCCTGCTCATGCCCGCCGGCGAAGCCGGTGCGGGAGAAGAAGGCACCATCCGTCAGGTCGATGCCCTGCTTGCGCAGCACCGCCGCCGGCAACAGGTAACCCGATGCCGAATTCGGATCGGCGAAGGCCAGCGAACGGCCCTTCATCTGATCGATCGAAGTGATGCCGGAGTCGTTCCGCACCAGCATGACGGCGACATAGTAGATCGTGCCGTCCTTTTCCAACGGCACGACTATGGGCTCGACGCACTTGCAGTCGAGCCAGGCGCCGGCGAAGGCCGATGGGCTGAACTCGGCGCCGTCCACCTGCCCCGCGGCGATGGCCTGCATCACGCCGGCATAGTCCGCCGCCGGATACAGCTTCACCGGAATGCCGAATTTCTCCTCCAGCAGCTTCTTGAACGCGTCGTAGCGCGCGAGGCGGGACGCGGTATTTTCCCCGCCCAGCAGGCCGAGGCGGAATTCCTTCACCTGGGACTTCCAGTCCTGGGCGCGGGCAGGCGCCGCGAGCAGCACTGCGACAGCGGCAAGGGTGAGGGCAAAGCAGGCAAAGCGGCGTCGGACCATTGGGCATCTCCAGACCGGCAGGCGGCATGGCCGGAGGTCGACTGCCAGGACGCTTCGTCGCCCCATCACGGTGGGCGAAGGCCCGCCATCCACGTCTTGTGCCGCAACCGGCACAGCCATGGATGGCCGGCACAAGGCCGGCCATGACGATGAAGACGAGGGTCACGCCCTGATCAGGTCCCACAGCCGGGCCAATCAGCCACCGACGGTAAGGGTGATCCGCACCCGGGTCCATCCGCCTGTCACGGATCGCGGAATGCCTCTCCGGTTACGAGCGCCCGCCGCTACGCTCCGCCTGGCGCAGTTCGATGATGTCCTTGTAGAGCTCCATCGTCGCCGGCACATAGCCGATGCCGGAGCCCTGCTCGATCGCCGTGTAGACCTCTGGATGCGACTTCGGCAGGTCCATCAGGAAGTCGGTGAATTCCTGCTTCAGCCCCGCCGGCAGCGCCGTGCGCACCGCCCATGGCCCATTCGGGATCTTCCCCGACTGCCAGATCAGGTTGACGTCGGACATCTTCAGCATGCCCTTATCGACCATCGAGCGGATATTGCCGCGCGAGTAGCCCTCGGACTTCTCACCCTGGCCCGATGTCCATGTGACGCAGGCGTCGTACTGCTTGTTCAGCACCGCCACCACGCCCTGCTCATGCCCGCCGGCAAAACCGGTGCGCGAGAAATACGCGCCATCCGTCAGATCGATCCCCTTCGCCTTCAGCGTCGCGCTCGGAATCAAGTAGCCGGAGGTGGAGTTGGGATCGGCGAAGGCCAGCGAATGGCCCTTCATGTCCTGGATCGAAGCGATGCCGCTGCTCTTCAGCGTCACCATCACCGAATAGTAGTAGGTCGAGCCGTCCTTCTCCTGCGGCACCACCACCGGCTCGACGCATTTACAGTCCAGCCAGGTGCCGGCGAAGCCGGAGGCGCCGAACGACGCCGCGTCGATCTGTCCGGCGGCCATGCCCTGCATCACGCCGGCATAGTCAGCGGCGGGAAACAGCTTCACCGGCACGCCCAGCTTCTGCTCCAGCAGTCTCTGGAACCCGTCATAGCGCTTCAGCCGGTCGGTGGTGTTCTCGCCGCCTAGTAGGCCGACACGGAATTCCTTTACGTCGAGGCGCCAGTTCGGCGATGGGGTCTGCGCCTGGGCGGCGGCAAACATCCCAAGGCTCAGGACAGCCGCCAGGGCTGTCCGAATCGCGGTGCGTCGGATCATCGTCTGTCTCCCGTTTTGAAAAGCTCAGCTCGCGGCGGCGGCCGCTCCGATCGGCAGGCTGGTGGAGGTGATGCCTTCGTCGAGCGCCACGGCCGGATCGCCGTGGCCGTAGATCTGCTGCAGCACGGACCCCGTCAGTTGCTCCGGCGCGCCATCGAAGACGATGCGTCCCTGCGCCATGCCGATGATGCGCCGGCAATAGGCACGAGCGGTGTCCAGCGTATGCAGGTTGGTCAGCACGGTGATGCCGTCGCGGCGGTTGATGTCGGCCAGCGCGTCCATCACCACCTTGGCGTTGTGCGGGTCGAGCGAGGCGATCGGCTCATCCGCCAGTACGATCCGCGGCTGCTGCATCAGCGCCCGGGCAATGGCGACGCGCTGCTGCTGCCCGCCGGACAGGGCATCGGCGCGCCGCAGCGCCACCTCGGCGAGTCCCAGGCGGTCCAGCGCCCGGATCGCCAGCGCCCGCTCCATCGGCGTGAACAGCTTGAACAGCATGCGCGGGGCGGACATCTGGTTCAGCCGGCCGCACAGCACGTTGGTCAGCACGTCGAGCCGGCCGACCAGGTTGAACTGCTGGAAAATCATCGCCGTCCGCGCCCGCCAGGCCAGCAGGTCGCGGCCACGGAGTGCTGTGACATCGACCCCGTCGCTGCGGATCGCCCCTTCGCTGGGGTCGATCAGCCGGTTGATCAAGCGCAGCAGCGTGGACTTGCCGGCGCCGGAGCGGCCGATAATCCCGACCATCTCGCCGGGAGCGATGGCCAGGCGGGCATCCGCAACCGCCAGCGTGTCGCCGAAGCGGCGACTGACATTCACAAGTTCCAGCACCCTCAGCCCATTCCGTGTTGGCCGCCGCAAGCGACGGCAGGTGACGATGCGGTAGCATCTGGCCGGCTTCAAGGGCGTGATGTTTTCGTGACACGTCCAGCCCTTCCCAGCCGGCCAGCACTGCACACGGATTCGTGACCAACAATTTCCCGTGCGAATAAGAATCAGATTCGGAACCGGATGATCGATGGACAGATTTCAAATGTCTCCCGCCATCAACCCCTTGTACGGTTCGAGTTCGCAACTTTCCTGGCCGATTTCTTAAATACCGTGGGAAAATCACCAATATTATAACCGCAACGTCGTAATGTAATAATCTGAATAACGGCTGGAATGCCCGAATTTTTCTGATTTCGTTGCGTTGACCGTTCTCACTGGAACGTGAGCACTCTCTCGCTGCATTCACGTTTCAGAGAGCCTCGAGCATGAGCGGATCCCAGACCACTGCAGCACAGCCGGTCACGCCTGGCACCTGGATCGATCAGTCGATCAACGGGATGCAATACAAGGTCCTCCTGCCGGCGAATTACGACCCATCGATCAAGTATCCGACGCTGCTCTACCTGCACGCGCTGGACATGGGACTTTATCCAGATTCACTGGTATCTGCTGCCAACAATTGGTTCAACACCACGGCCTTTCGGACGGCGCACCCGTCGATCATCGTCATGCCGCTGCTGGACCAGTCCACCGATCAGTCCGGGCAGACGATCAACTGGGGCGGCGTAAGCACTGCCAGCACCGCCGGCGAACTCAATGCCATTGCCGCGCTGAAGCAGGTGCTGGCGAAGTATTCGACTGATGCCAGCCGGGTCTACGTGACGGGCAACAGTATGGGCGGGATCGGCACCGAGGACATGCTGATCAAGTTCAATGCCTATACCGGCACCGAAGGGCGGATCTTCGCCGCAGGCCTGGCCTTGGCCGGCGCCGACTACGGCCAGGGCTACCCGCAGCCGAACCAATCCGTCGTCACTGCCCTAAAGAACGTGCCGTTCTGGGCCATCCATGGCGCCCAGGACACGCAGGTGCGGCCGACCTTCGATCAGAACCTGTATGCGGCGGAGCAGGCGATCGGCGGCGTGATGAAATACACCCAGGACGCTAGCCTGGGCCACGACGTCTGGGACACCTACTACCCGCAAACCGGTCCGAACTCGCCGCTGAGTTGGCTGTACAGCCAGTCCTCAAAGGGCGTCGTCACGCCGTCACCGAACAACACGGTCGTCCTGGCCGGTTCGACGGCCGCCATCACCGACGCGGCCGGCAACAAATGGACCATCGTCAACGGTGCCGTGCAGGAGAACGGCAAGGCCGCCGGTGTCTCATCCAACGTCATCGAGATCGCCTATGTCGACGGTGCGGTCTGGCAAGAGAACGCCAGCAAGCTATGGTGGAAGTGGGACGGCTCCGCCTGGTCCGGCAACGGCACCGCAACAAGCCCGCTGCCCGCGCCGCCGCCGACGGAATCCGCCAACGCGACCGTCGTCCTGGCCGGTTCGACCGCCGCCATCATCGATGCGGCCGGCAACAAATGGACCATCGTCAATGGGGCCGTGCAGAAGAACGGCGCGGCGGCCGGCTATACCGCCAACGTCAAGGAAATCGCCTACGTCAATCACGCCGTCTGGCAGGAAAACACCAGCAATCTATGGTGGAAGTGGGACGGCTCCGCCTGGTCCGGCAACGGCACCGCAACAAGCCCCCTTCCCGCCGCAGCCACGACGCAAACAACGGCAACCACATCGGCCGTGGTGCCGACCGAATCGGCCAATGCGACAGTCGTAACCACCGGCTCGACTGCCGCGATTGTCGACGCATCCGGCAACAAATGGACCATCGTCAACGGCGCCGTGCAGGAGAATGGCAAGGCAGCCGGCTACACGGCCAACGTCAAGGAACTGGCCTACGTCAACCACACGGTCTGGCAGGAGAACGCCAGCAATCTGTGGTGGAGCTGGAACGGCACCGGCTGGTCCGGCGGCAACGGCACAGCCACCAGCCCGCTGCCGGCCAACGGCACGACGACCTCCGGCGGTACCACCACCACCACCGGCAACACGACGATGCCCGGCACGCGGGACCCATCGCAGATCCCCTTTGCCTCCGACAGCGTCTTCAACCTGCCGATCGGCTCCGGCGCGAAATGGACCTATAATGCGCAGTTGGCCGGCGCCAAAATCTTCATCAACACGGCCGGCAATTATAATGAGAACATCTGGACCGGCACGGCCTCCGATCCGCTGGTGACGATCACCAACACGGCCACCGCCGGCGGCACGCCGGGCACGTTCAAGGTGCATATCCCGGTTGGCGCCGTGCCGGCCGGCGGCAGCGACCAGACCTTCACCGTCGATGACACCACGACACACACCTGGTACTCGTTCGGCGGCTTCAACTGGACGGGCAGCAACACCGCCACCGCCCGGCAGGGCTCCGGCGAGTCCGACTATGGCTCCGGCATCCAGGTCGACAACTCCAACTGGGACCAGGGCGTCGGCACGCTGCGGCAGAGCGACCTGGACGCGGGCGCGATCCACCACATGCTGCGGATCGAGCTGCCGACCAGCATGCTGCTGTCCTATTCCAGCAGCGCCTACCAGCTTGCGCCGAACGCCTGGCCGCAGACACAAGAGGATGGATTCGGCCCGCAAAACTATACCGGCACCGTTCCCTACGGCGTCACACTCGGTATCGCCTCGACAGCGGTCGAGCCGGCGGCGGTGGCGGCCAACGCCGGCGCGGACATGCTGTGGCATGCGCTGCGCAACCATGGCGCCATGATCCGCGACTCCGGTGGGTCAGGAAACACGGTGATCTTCCAGACCGACCAGAACGTCAATTTCAACGATCCGCTCATCCAGGGCATGATCCAGTACGGTAGCCAGATCATGTCCCAGGTGCAGATCCTGGCGAACCAGGGACCGAACAGCGTCAATGGCGGGGGCACACCGATCGTGCCGCTGATTCCGAACCCCAGCGATCTACCAACGGGGACGTCCACCACCGGTGGAACCACGACGAAGCCGGTGGCGAGCCCGAACGACACGTTGGTCCACGCCGGCGCAACAACGTCGATCACGGATGCCGCTGGCAACAAGTGGACGATCACCGCCTCGGATCAGGTCGCAGTCAACGGCACAGTGGACGCCACAACCGCTCGGGTAACAGAGCTTGCCTATGTCGACGGCGTGGTCTGGCAGGAGAACGCCGACAAGCTGTGGTGGGGCAAGAGCAACCCGGCCGCCTCCTGGTCGCCGTCCTCCGGCACCAGCACCAGCCCGCTGCCGGCGCCGGTGACGCTCTCCGCCAGCCAGGGCGATGTGACGGTGACGCAGAGCCAGATTCAGGTCGTCGCCACCGCAGGCACCCGGATGCTGTTCATCAAGGGCAGTGGCGATACGATCGCCGTGTCCGGCGGGACCAATACGATCACCGACACCGGCCAGGGCAACACCTATGTGCTGCCGATCGCAGGCAAGGGCAGCGACGTCTTCACCAGCAATGTCTTTAACAACAATGACTGGCTTGATCTGCGTCCCGCCCTGGCGGCGACAAGCTGGAACGGTGTAGCATCGTCACTGCCCAACTACCTGCATGTCACCAACACGGCGCAGGGAGCGGCGGTGTCCATCGTACCGAGCGGCAGTGGTTCGGGCAGCGTGATCGCGACGATCCAGGGGGCCAGCAACACCACCCTGACCAGCCTGCTGGCGCATTCCCTGACCTGATGAGCGACCGTGCGACCCGGGCGCATGCCCGAGTCGCACGCGCCACCATACATAGAGGTGGCATCAGCCGCGCCCCACAATACCTAGGGGTCAGATCGATCTGTTATCCACATCATTTTGTGGTAGTGCCTTGTTTTCTCGTTGACCCTGCGACGGGCTCAGGATACGTCAAACAGCGTGACAACAACCGAGTCCGCTCCCCTTATCCGCCTGCGAGGCCGTTCCATCATGGCCCTCGTCCTGGCACCCGAACCACCGTTACAGGGATGGCTCAATGCGCTCGACTCGCAAATGCAGCGATCGCCGAATTTCTTCGACGCAAGGCCGGTTGTCCTCGACCTGACGGGCATCCCGCGGGAGCAGCAAGGCATCGCCGAGTTCATCCAGCTGCTGGAACAACGCGGCATCCGCATCATCGGCACCGAGGGCGCGCACCCATCCTGG
The DNA here is from genome assembly GCA_018240405.1 of Pseudomonadota bacterium. GTDB lineage: Bacteria > Pseudomonadota > Alphaproteobacteria > Acetobacterales > Acetobacteraceae > Rhodopila. The sequence continues at coordinate 4,148 of JAFEFW010000085.1, read as the reverse complement.
GCCGGGATCGAGGCCTGGGGCCGGCCAATGCCGGCACCCGCGAAGCCGGGACGGCCGGTGGAGATTCCCGAACCGCAACAAGCGGCGCCACCGCAGGCCACGGCCGAACCGGCGGACGCTGGGCCGGCCGCCGCCAATGCGCTGGTGATCGACCAGCCCGTGCGCTCCGGCCAGACGGTGATGTTTGAGCGGGGTGATGTGACCGTCCTGGGCTCCGTCGCGTCCGGTGCCGAAATCATGGCCGGCGGATCGATCCACATCTACGGCACGTTGCGCGGCCGGGCGATTGCCGGCGTCGGCGGCCATGGCGGCGCGCGGATCTTCTGCAGCAAACTGCAGGCGGAGTTGCTGGCTATCGACGGCGTCTATCAGACGGCGGACGACATGCCGTCGCAGATTGTCGGCAAATCCGTCCAGGTCTGGCTGGATGGCGACCAAATGAAAATATCGGTTATGGAATAAGGGGAACGCAGATGGGCAAGGTCCTGGTCGTGACGTCCGGCAAGGGCGGCGTCGGCAAGACGACATCCACGGCTGCCCTGGGTGCGGCGCTTGCCCGCACCGGTGAAAACGTCGTTGTCGTCGACTTCGACGTCGGGCTGCGCAACCTGGACCTGGTGATGGGCGCCGAACGCCGCGTGGTGTTCGACCTTATCAACGTGGTGCAGGGCGATGCCAAGCTGTCGCAGGCGCTGATCCGCGACAAGCGCATGGACACGCTGTCCCTGCTGCCGGCATCGCAGACCCGCGACAAGGATGCGCTGTCGGTGGAAGGCGTCGACAAGGTGATCGCCGAACTGCGCGAGAAGTTCGACTGGGTGATCTGCGACAGCCCCGCGGGCATCGAGCGCGGCGCGCTGCTGGCGATGCGCAACGCCGACATCGCCGTCGTCGTGACCAACCCGGAAGTGTCCTCCGTCCGCGACAGCGACCGCATCATCGGCATGCTCGACTCGAAGACGCTGAAGGCGGAAAACGGTGAGCGGATCGAGAAGTATCTGCTGGTGACCCGCTACGACGTGGCTCGCGCGGCGCGCAACGAAATGCTGAAGACCGAGGACGTGCTGGAGATCCTGTCGATCCCGCTGCTCGGTATCATTCCCGAGTCGGAAGAGGTTCTCAAGGCCTCCAACCTCGGCGCGCCCGTCACCCTGAACAACCCCGACGCCGCCCCGTCGCGCGCCTATTACGACGCCGCCCGGCGGTTGAAGGGCGAAACGGTTGAGGTGGTCGTGCCGCTGGAGCGCAAGGGCTTCATGGGGCGCCTGTTCGGCCGGAGGGTCGCATGAACCTGCTCGACATCTTCCGCAAGAAGACCACGGCGCCGGTCGCCCGCGACCGCTTGCAGGTGCTGCTGGCGCATGAGCGCAGCGTCATCGGCAAGTCGGATCTGATGGCGGTGCTGCAGGAGGAAATCCTGGCGGTGATCGCCAAGCATATCCAGGTCGACCGCCAGGCAGTGCAGATCAAGATGGATCGCGGCCCCAGCGTGTCGATGCTGGAGATCGACGTCGAGGTGCCGATCGATGCCAAGCTGAAGCCGCGCGGGTCGGAATCGCACGCGGCGGCGTAGCGCGCACGGCCTGCCGGTCAGGCCGCCGTTTCTGCTGATGCTGTCAGTGACTTCTCGCGCTGCCGAGCTGCGCTGCCAGGTCGAGGGCAGCGATCAAACTCGTAGCTTCGGCAATCCCCTTGCCCGCAATGTCATACGCCGTACCGTGGTCCGGTGACGTCCGCACGATCGGCAACCCGAGTGTGACATTCACCCCGTGGTCCATGTCGAGGGTCTTCAGCGGGATCAGCGCCTGGTCGTGGTACATGCAGATCGCGGCGTCGTAACGTCCGCGCGCCTTGGCGGTGAACATCGTGTCCGGCGGCCAGGGTCCCGAAACGTCGAGCCCATCCTGGCGCAGCGTCGCGAGCGCCGGTTCGATGATAGTGGTTTCTTCCGTTCCCAATGCGCCCTGCTCACCGGCATGCGGGTTCAGCCCGGCGATGGCGAGGCGTGGGTGCGGCAGCCCAAAGTCGCGCCGCAACGCCTCGGCCGTGGTGCGCGCGGCGGCGACGATCATGCCGGTGGTCAGCATGGCGATCGAATCGCGCAACGAGGCATGCACCGTCACCGGAACGACCCGCAGCGTCGGGCTGGCCAGCATCATGATCTGCCTGCCGATCGCACCGGTCAGGTGGGCGAGGAATTCGGTATGGCCAGGATAGGCGAAGCCGGCGTCATAGAGGGCCGCCTTGTTGATCGGGTTGGTGACCACGGCGGACACCTGTCCCTGCAGCGCCAGTGTCGTCGCCTGCTCGATGGACCGCACAACGGCCGGGGCATTGGCTTTGCTCGGCTGACCAGGGATGGGCGGTTCGGCGAGTGGGATGGACAGCACCGGCAGGGCTGAGGCGAAAGCGGCAACCGCCTGCGCCGGGGTTTCAACGGCGCGGACCGGCACGTCGAGGTTCAACCGCTGCGCCAGCGCGGTCAGGCGATCCGGATCATCCAGCGCGACGAACGCCGACCCGGACCGATGGCGGGCGAGCCAGGCCCGCAGCGTCAGTTCCCCGCCGATGCCGGCGGGGCAGCCCATGGTGAGAGCCTGGGGGGTCATAGGGTGGGCGCCCCAAGTTCGGTCGCCGCATTATCGCCGAGGATCTGTGCCGCTACCGACGGCCTGGCAGAGCCGGGCCATGGCGCAGAGGCGAACGGCGAATTCGTTCCCCGCGGTTGCGCCTTGTCGATCTGGCGGGCAAAGACCGTAGGAACGTTACCGCTCGGGGCGCGACCACCAGCCTCGTTACCATAAGCCACATCGGGCGCCGAACGATCCGGCACAGACGCTCTACCGTCATGGCGGGCGCAGGCCCGCCATCCACGCCTTGCGGCGGTCGTCCACGTCCCAGCCACCGGACCGTGCGGCACCATCATGGATAGCCGGCCGTCGCCCGCCATGACCGGGACGGTTCCGACCACCCACTGCCTTACGGCCATTCTCGCCTCGTGGCCCCCGCAGTCTATCCGCCGCCGCTCGCTCATCCGTCAGATATGGAGCGCCCGTCCATCCGCCGCCAGGGCGGCTTCCTTGACCGCCTCATTCAGCGTCGGATGGGCATGGCAGACGCGGGCAATATCCTCGGCGGACGCTCCGAACTCGATCGCGGCGACAATCTCGGCGATCAGCGTGCCGGCCTCCGGCCCGATGATATGCGCACCGAGCAACCGGTCACTGCCCTTCTCGGCCAGGACCTTGACGAAGCCGTCGGTGTCGCCCCTGGCACGGGCGCGGCCATTGGCAGTGAAGGGGAACTTGCCCACGGTGTAGGCGATACCGCCGGACTTCAGTTCTTCTTCGGTCTTGCCGACCGAAGCGACCTCGGGCCACGTATAGACCACGCCGGGGATCGCATCGTAGTTCACGTGCCCGGCCTGGCCGGCGAGCATTTCGGCCACGGCCACGCCCTCATCTTCGGCCTTGTGCGCCAGCATCGGCCCGGCGATGACGTCGCCGATGGCGTATATGCCGGGCACATTGGTGGCGTAGTGGTGGTCGACGATGACGCGCTTGCGCTCGTCCAACGCGACGCCGGCTTCGGCGAGGCCAAGACCTTCGGTGTAGGGACGCCGGCCGATGGCCAGTAGCACGATGTCCGCCTTGAGGGTCTCAGGGTCGCCGCCCTTCACCGGCTCCATGGTCAGGGTGACGCCGTCGGCACCGGGCGTCGCGCCCGTGACCTTCGTGCCAAGGCGGAACTTCATGCCCTGCTTCGTCAGGATGCGCTGAAAAGCGGTGGCAATTTCGGTGTCCATGCCAGGCACGATACGGTCCAGGAACTCCACCACTGTCACCTGCGCGCCGAGACGGCGCCAGACGGAACCAAGCTCCAGGCCGATGACGCCGGCGCCGATGACGACCAGATGGCCGGGAACCTTCTCCAGCTCCAGCGCGCCGGTCGAGGTGACGATCTGCCTCTCGTCCACCGTCACCCCAGGCAGCGGCACAGAGTCGCTGCCGGTGGCAATGACGATCGCCTTGGCGTCATAGACGGTGCCGTCGACATCGACCTTGCCGGCAGCGGCGATGCGGCCGGCGCCCTTCAGCCAGGTGATCTTGTTCTTGCGGAACAGGAACTCGACGCCCTTCGTGTTCGCC
>JAFEFW010000084.1 GCA_018240405.1 Pseudomonadota bacterium | reverse complement strand
CGCACATTGGCCTCGCCCGTCTGCAACTGCGCCGTGGCCTGATCGATGTTCGACTGCGTGGTGGCGCGCGGGTCGACGCTGCGCTGGCGGCGGTAGTCACGCTGCGCCTGCGCCTGGCTGGCCTGCGCCTGCTGCAACTGTGCCTGGGCCTGCTCCAGTGACGCCGGAGCCCTGACCCTGGCGATCTCCAGGTTGGTCTGGGCGCTGCCAAGCTGCGCCTTTGCTAGGTCCAGGTTCGCGCGGGCCCGATCCCGTGCCGTCTCGTAATCGCGCGGGTCGATCGTCAGCAGCAGGTCACCGGTATGGACAAAGGTATTATCATTAACGCTCAAGGCGGTGACGTAGCCGGACACCTTGGCGGCGATGGAGACTGAATTGCCATCGGTATAGGCGTCGTCGGTGCTTTCCTCGTTACGGGTCAAGTACCAGTAAACGCCGCCGCCGATGGCGGCAGCCAACACCACGATCGCCAGCACGACCAGCGGCCAACGCCTGCGTTTCGGCGGCTGGTCGTCGGTGTCATCATCATGGCGAGAGGCCTGCCCTTCGTCCGGTCGACGAGGTTGGGTCTGCTCCGGCCGCTTCTGTTCAGAGGGACGGAGCGCGTCCCTCTGCTCTGCCTCATCGATCGTGCTGGCCAAGGCCAATCCTCATGCTGCGCCGCAACACAACAACGCAGGACTCGCGGAATGGCAGCGTCACAACGCGGCGATCCATCGGAACGGGGGATCGCGGCGCAGTCCTGGTCCGTATCATCGCCAGCCGCCGGGCGGTACCGCCCACAGTACAACCGGTCCGACGCAATGCTGGACACGCCAGCACACTCTCGAACCCGTCACGACGGCCGTCATGGCGGTGACGGCCAACGCCGCACACGCCTTAACAAAAAGGCGTTTGCAAGATCGAACGTCATCCTATCTGCTCGCCTAGGCAACTACGGCGGTGGCACACCGGCAAACGTGCGCTCGGCCGAGCAGCGAGGCTAATTTTGAGATAGCGCCAAGCACAGGAGATCACGATGCGGGGGAATTGTCTGTGCGGGTCGGTTGCATTCGAAGTCGCGGGTGAACTGCCCAAGCTGTATCAATGCCACTGCTCGCTGTGCCGCAAGCAATCAGGGACCACGTCAAACTGTTCGTTGCTTGTCCAGTGCGAAAACTTCCGCTGGCTCGATGGTGAGAGCAACATCACGTCCTATGTGAAAGACTCGGGCTTCCGATCGGATTTCTGCGCGCGCTGCGGCTCGCCTGTGCCCAATCCGCTCCGGGACACGACGTATGTTTGGGTGCCAAGCGGTCTATTGGACGGCAAGGTCTCGCTGGAAGTAGGCGCCCATCTCTGTGTCGGATCAAAGGCCTCATGGGATACCAACATCATCGACGGCACACAGTTCGAAGATCTGCCCAATCTTGAGACCCTCATCGAATGCCTGAAGCGTCGGTAACGCGTCCATTGTCGCCGTCAAACAGGCAGCTCATGGTCGGCGTCGACAAATCTACCGGGGTTCCTGGTCGTGGCTGAGGTTTACCGTGGAGCCGGCGCAACGAACAGCTGTAATCTCCGTCCCGTCACGGGGAGTCGAGGCGAATGTTGCGCGACTATCGCCCAGAGGATGCGACAGACCTGAACAGGGTCGCACTCGCGGCGTTCCTTCAATTTCAAGCCGCATACGCCGATTGGCCTGCTATGGCCTTGCGCGTATCGCAGATGAGCAAGCTGTCGGAGACCGCGGAAGTTATCGTCGCCATCAAGGATGCAGCGCTTGTGGGAGGCGTTGCTTATGTGCCGGCCCGTGCAAGTAAAGCGCCGTATTTCGATCCGGACTGGCCGATCATCCGCATGCTGGTTGTCGATCCCGTCGCCAGGGGACATGGCATTGGGCGCGCACTGACAGAAGACTGCGTCGCGCGTGCGCGCCGCGATGGGGCTTCGCTGATCGCATTGCACACGACGCCTATTATGAATGTGGCGCTTCCGATGTATCTGCGCATGGGATTTCAGCGTGTTCGCGACGCGCCGCCGATCTACGGCGTGCCGTATGCGGTTTACGGTCTCCGCCTCACCTAGACGTCGAGTTCGGATGGGTTACGAAACAACATCGCAGTCGCGGCGCCGTTAGCTTTGGCCCTCCCAATGTGGCGGCGGTTGCGGTTGATCCCGGCCGAACCGGCGGCTTGTGTGGGCGGGACGTCCGGGCCGCCCCTCGGCTCCCGGCACAACCCCGGCGTGGCTGGCTGCAACGCCAGGCTGAACAACGCCTTGGGGATGGACGCCGAAACCAATCCTCGCCGGGTCCCGGTCTACGCCGCCAGCATCCCAGCGGCCATCGCGTATCCACGCCGACGCGCCGGAGGCACCGGATGGCGGCCGGACACGCGCTCCAGGATCAGTCGCACGTCATCATCCGCCCCCGCCTTCAGCGCCGAGTCCAGATACACCTGCTCCAGCACGTCCTGCTGGGCATGGCTGCCGCCCAGGCGGTACATGTCCCCGATGATCGGCCGCATATGTGCCACCGCGTCGGCATGGCGCCCCTGCCCGTTCGCCAGCACCGCCCGCGTCACCGGCAGGCCGATCGCCTTCACCAATGCCGGCAGTGGACCATCGGCCGCGGCAAAGTCCTCCATCGCGCCCAGCATCCGCTGCGCCGCGGTATCGCGGCCGGTGGCCGCCAGCGCCATCATCCAGTGCGGCAGGGTAAACACCGACTGGCAGTCGCCGATCCGCGCCTCGGCCTTGTCGGCAAGCTCCGTCCAGCGGTCGCCGGCCGGGATGCCGTGCCGGCCCAGCCGGTACAGCATGGACGCGGCGTTCTGCACGTCGATATAAAGGTCTGGCGCCGCCGTGGTCAGCGGTGAAGCCATGTCGCGGAACGCCGCGTCATACAGCGCCAGTACTTTGTCGGTTTCGCCGAGTTCGAGATGGTACATCGCCTGGTGCCACCAAAGATGGTGCTTCAGGTTGTTGCCGCCGTCCCAGCGCTCCTGCAGGCCGGTCACCCAGTCGATGCCCTCGCGGCGCCGGCCGGTCATCTCCAGCACATGCGCCACGCCGTGCGCTGCCCACAGATCGGTCGGGTCGCGGCGGATCGCCTCGCGCCCGGCGTGCTCCGCTTCCAGGTAGTAGCCGGACTCTTCATGCGCAAAGCAGCGGCAGCCCAGGATGGCGACATAGCCGGGCTGATCCGGGCTCCAGGCGCGTTCCACCTGCAGCACGGAGGCCAGCATCGCCTCCGGCCGGCCGAGCCAGAAATTGATGAAGTGGGCGAGGCGAAAGGCAAGGATGTCGTGCGGATGCTCGTCCAGGATCTGATCCCAGACCGCGATGGCGCGTTCGGCATCCCCAGCGACCCAATGCGCCAGCGCCGCCGCATGCGCCTGTTCGCGCGGCGTTGCGACCAGGGTGAAGCGGTTCGCCGTCTCGGCGGCCGCCCGAGCGGCCGGCAGCAGGTCGGCGCGGTAGCCGGCCATCATCATATAGCCTTTGAAGACATGGGCCATGCCGAAGTCCGGCTCCTGCTTCAGCAGCGCCTCGAGGCGGCGCATCAGGTCGGACCGGTAGCCGAGATAGCCGTCGATCGCATGGTCAAAAGCAGCGACGGTCCCTGATGAACCGGTGCTGAGCGGCAGGTCAAGGCGGTCTTTCAACATGGACGTCTTCTCCCGGTGCCGCAGCCCGCGCCGGGTCCGCCATCTCATCGCATATGTGACGGAGCGGTACATTCCAGGCGGGCGTGGGCGGAGCCACGCTCCGCGTGTGGTTGCTGTCGCCGACCAACGCAAGCACCAAGCTGCGGCGCCGTGCGGTCGCTCGGCGGCTGCAGCCTAGCACTTATCATTACGCTGCACGAGAGGGCGTCGCGGCCGTCAGCGTGCCAGGAGCGCCGGACGGGCGCGCGAAAGCGGGATGGGGGAGATGGCGTACCGGGTCAGCGCGCCTCGGCGAGCGCGACCATGCCGATGCCGCGTTGGATCATGCCCAGTTCACGCGCCGCCGCCTGCGAGAGGTCGACGATGCGGCGGCGGGAAGGCAGCCGGTCGGTGATGGTGACGATGACAGAGCGTCCGGTGTCGAGCAGCGTGACGCGCACCCGCGTGCCAAAGGGCAGCCACGGATGGGCGGCTGTCATCTCGTGCTGGCGGAAAATGCTGCCGTCGGCGGTGCGGCGGCCGTTCTGGCGATGGCTGTAGTAGGACGCCACGCCCTGCTGGATGGTGGCCTCGGAGCGATCCGCTTCGGCTGGCTGCGCGCGTGCGCCGTGCCATGACCCCATAGCTGACAACGCAATAAATCCGAGAACAAAATGTTTTTTCATGCTGCCCCGCTGCTTATACAGTCGAACCGTTAACAAAAACTGAACGACCGTTCCGTCCACGGTTGAGGACACAATAGTCCTCTGCCAACGCGATCGAAATGATCCACGTTGTGCTGCTGGCTTCCGCCTTTATGGCGGAATTGCGGCGCTTTTTCAGGCCGCAAGAGGGTGGCCCCCACTCCATACAGACGACCATGCTTACATTTTTCAGGTGTGGCAACCCTCGAAAGTGAAATTATCAGCATAAATCAGCATATTTTTGTCCCTGTCCATCGCTCGGGATTTGGACTATCGGAGGTAGATTTGCTCTGGAATCAATGATCTACAGTTTGACCTTGACAATGGTCGGCGTGCTGGCCGCAGCGGTATTGCGCGGCTTCACCGGCTTCGGTTTCGGCCTCGCGGCCGTGCCGCTGCTCAGCCTGGCGCTGCCGCCGGCCGAGGTGGTGCCGCTGGTCGTGAGCCTGCAGGTGGTCGTCGGCCTCGGTGGCCTGCGCGGCGCCCTGCACCAATGCGACTGGGGTTCGGTGCGCCGGCTGGTGCCCGGCCAGTTGCTGGGCGTGCCGCTGGGCGTGGCGATCCTGCTGCTGCTGCCGCCTGATCCGGTGCGTCTGCTGATTGGCGCGATGATCGGCCTGTCCGTCCTGCTGCTGCACCGCGGCGCACGCCTGCCACGCCACCCGTCGCGGCTGCTGACGGCCGCAGTCGGCCTGCTCGCCGGCATCATCAGCGGCTTCGCCTCGATGGGCGGGCCGCCCATCATCGTCTATCTGATGGCACGCGGACATACGCCGCAGCGGCTGCGCGCGACGGCCATTGTATACTTCTTTATGGCCGGCTGCGTCACCGCGATCCCGATGGTGGTCCGCCACCTGATCACCCTGCAGACCCTGCTATGGACGGCCGCGTGCCTGCCGGTGTTGTTCGGCGGCTCCTGGCTGGGCACGTTGGCATTCGGCAAGGCACAGCCGCGCCACCATCGCCTGACCGCGCTGGTCACGCTGTCGGGGCTTGCGGTGCTGCTGATCGGGCGGACGCTGTGGTCGATGGTGATGGGGTAGCGAGCGGTCCAGGCCGCGGCCGATGGAATGCGGCCTGGATCGCGGGCGGCGCGTCCCGGCGAGCGGCCGGGACGCTGCGTCAGGCTAGCGGCTGAAGCCTTCCAGCTCGTCCTTCGCCCAGTCGATCGCCTGCTTGATGCTCTGGCCGGCGACCAGCTTGGACACCATGGTCGGGATCAGGCCACGGTTCCAGGCCTGCACGCCGATCTCCGGCGGGCCGGAGGAGCCAGTCACGAAATACTCGGCGTCATGCCAGGGCCGGATCGGGTAGTTGTACACCGTGCCCTTCGGCGGCTCGACTTCCTCCCAGATCTTGAAGTCGGACATCGAAAGATACGGCGGAATATCGTAGCCGACGACTGCCGTCGTCAGCGTCTCCATCTGCTCGCGCTCGCCCAGGTAGGTCAGCAGGTCTTTGCCGGCGCCCTTGTTCTGCGAGAAGTCCCACTGGCCAAAGAAGTAGGGCCGCATCGGCACCAGCCGGCCTTTCGGCCCGCGCGGGTTAGGGAAGGTCCAGCAGTCGGCGGCGATTTGCGGCGCGTCGCGCTTTGCCACCGCCCAGGCCGAGGGCGGGTTCCAGATCATCGCCGCCTTGCCCGAGATCAGCGCGCGGTTATTGGACGCATCGTCGAAGCTGACCGTGTCGGGCGGCAGGAACGGGATCATGCGCTTGGCGTATTCCAGCGCCATTTTCACGTTGTCGGAATCGACGGTAATGTTGCCCTTGGCGTCTACCAGGTCCGCGCCGAACGCACCGAAGGTCGCGCCCCAGGTCTGATTGCTATCGGTCGTCGGACCACAACCGAAGGCAAACTGGTGTCCGGCCTTGGCGCACGCCTCGGCAGCCTTCAACTGCGTCTCGTAGGTCCAGTCCTTCGACGTCTCCGGCGTGGCCGGCTTGGCCGGGAACCACTCCTGGATGTCGATCTTCGCATATTCCTTGAACATGCTGATGCGCGCGCAGGGCGTCAGCGGCGCGGAGCCCCAGGCGACCGGGATCGCCTTCCAGGAGCCTTTGGACTTGCCGAGGTATTCGTACGCGTAGCCGATCTTGCCGTATTTCTGATTGAACACCTTCATGACGTCGTCCATCGGGACAAGCTGATCGGCGTACTGATGCACCGACCACATGTCGAAGGCGTACAAGTCGTGGCCGGTTTTCGCCTGTGCCTCGGCGGCCATGGTAATGTTGATCTTGTTGCCGACGCCGCTAAGGAAATCCAGTTGCACTTCGACCTTGTTCTTTTCGGCCCAAACGGCAACGACCTTGCGCATTGCATCGTTGCCGGCCGGGACCCAGTGGTCCCACAGCGCGACGGACAATTTGCCGGCGGCCCCCGCCGTCCGTATATGCACCAATGGAAGAGCAGTGGCGGCCGCGCCCATGCGCAGCGCCTTCCGGCGAGTCAGCTTGGCTTTCATGATAAGGTCTCCGACGTAAGCAACCCTCGGCAGACAGGAAGCGGCCTGTCTTATTTTGTTGGCAGCGACTATTCCTCAGAATGGGATCGCAAACAAGCCCGCTTGTGTACCGACGAACCGCATTACGAGACGTTATGACAGACCGCCTGCCCCAATGCGGCGAACTGCCACCATGATCCAGGTGACACGCTCGATCGCCATCGACCCGCGCGCGTTGCAGGAGACATTCCTGCGCGCCTCCGGCCCTGGCGGGCAGAATGTCAATAAGGTGGAAACGGCGGTCCAGCTCCGCCTTCACCTGGACGCTGCCAACCTGCCGCCCGCCGTCAGAGCGCGGCTGGAGACTCTGGCCGGGCGCCGGATCACCCTGGATGGCGACCTGCTGGTTACCAGCCAACAACACCGCACGCAGGAGCGCAACCGCGCGGCCGCGCTGGAGGAGATGCTGCGGCTGATCCGCCAGGCCGCGGTGGCGCCGGTGCGGCGGGTGGCGACGAAGCCGACCAAGGCATCAAAACAGCGCCGCCTGGCGGCGAAGGCCCACCGCTCTGCCATCAAGCGTGACCGGCGAGGCACGCCGGACTAGCGGCGCATTCTCGGATGCGGTTTGCCCGTGCACGCGCGTTTGGCTAGCGCGGGATCACCCTGGGGCGGAACGTCGACAGGGCGTGAATCCCGCGCTAAAACAATAAGCTAGAGCACTTTCACCCTGCCCAATCAGGGTGAAAGTGCTTTAGCAGTGCCGGGGCAATACCACCGGGGGGACACCATCGCATGAGACCAGCCAGTAGCGAAGGCGCGTTGCGCGTGCAGGCGATCCTCGGCGACGGCTTCCGAGTGCTGGAGTTCGATGAGAGCACGCATTCCTCCGCCGAGGCCGCCGCAGCCATCGGCTGTAAGCTCGCCCAGATCGCCAAGTCCATGGTGTTCAAGGCGGCGGACGGAACCCCGGTGCTGGTGGTCGCATCCGGCGCCAACCGGGTGGACGACAAGAAGGTAGCCCGGCTGGTCGGCCAGAAGATCGGCCGCGCCGATGCGGACTTCGTGCTGCTTCACGCCGGGTTCGCGATCGGCGGGGTGCCGCCGGTTGGTCACGCAACGCAGCCGGTTACGGTCCTGGATCGGGACCTGTCAGGCTACGAGACGATCTGGGCCGCGGCCGGGTCACCCAACGCTGTGTTCGCGTTACGGCCGGAGGACCTGGTGCGGCTGACCGGGGCAGTCTGGGCCGATGTTGCCAAAACATGACCGAGCCGGACAGGCCGTGGGTCATTCTTGGATTCAGGGTGTCCAGGCGCGACGCGCCGCAGGGTGGCTCCGGACCTGGCGCGCAGCAGCCTCATTTCGTCCATCAAGCAGTCCTTCGTCGGCGCTACTGAAATGTCAGCGCGGACAGGACAGTAAAGCCGCCGGTTTGACAATGCCGGACCGTGGAACGGCTGTGGCGCTTTAGGGCCAGGTCTGTTTACGACAACTATTCGCGGCAGCCGTTAACCCGTTGTTAGTATCCGGCTCGTAGCGTTTATCCGGCTCCGATGCGCTCCGAAAGGGAACGCCCCGGCCTGCATGGAGACTGGGAATGAGCGTTACCGCCGAGGGGATCTGGCGCAGCATCGCGGGTCGCCTGTACCTCGCGTTGGGCATGACGCTGGCCGCGCTCATCGTCATCGGCAGCTACACCGTCTTGTATGCTGGCCACGTCGCCACAGTCGCGCGCCTGGCGGCAAGCGGCAGCATCGACGGGGTTCGCGCGGCTGACGAACTCGACGAACGGCTGGATGAGCACCGGCGCGTCGTGACCGATGCGATCAACGCGCCCGGCTCGATCCCGACGGCCGAGGTTGTATCGCGCCTCGCCCTGCTCGAGCAGCGCATGACCGGGGGTCTGGCGGCGAGCGCGCCGCGTTGGGCCCCCTCCGCTGAGCTTGCCGCGGAGCTACGGCAGGATGTTGCCAACCTTGAAGCACTGTCGCGTAACGCGCTCAGCGCCGTTGCGGCACCCGTTCAGCGCACGAACGATCCGCTGGCCGCGGAGGCGTATCTGGCCGGCGTCACCGTGATGGAACCGGCTGTGCTGCGCTGGAAGACGCAGGTGCGCGAGGCGACAGCGGCCGACTTGCGGACGATGGCAAAGCAGGGCGTCGTCACCGAAGAGTTGTTTACGGTGCTGACGCTTGCGGGTGGGTTGGTCGGGCTGCTGGCCTTCCTTATCGGGCGCGGCATGCTGGCGCGCCTGAAACGACTGACATCCGCCATGCTGTCCCTGGCCAAGGGAGACATGGCGACCGCTGTCCCGTTTCTTGCCGAAAAGGATGAAATCGGCCTCATGGCCGCTGCCCTCGCGGTGTTCCGTGACAACGCCCGCCGCGTGAAGGACAGCGAAGTCAATATGGGCATCGCGCTGGAGAACATGGTTGAAGCCATCCTGTTGTTCTCGCCCGACGACCGGTGCGTCTTGAGCAATCGGAAAGCTGTCGAGATGCTTGGCCTGCCGCGCGCCCATTGTGGCGGCCTCAGCCATGTCGAGATGTTTCAGCGCCTGAGCGCCGCCCAGCATTGGCCGGTTGAGGCGACACAGAGCGTCGCAGAGCGCGTTGCAGACATCTGGCATCGCCATACGGCCGACATGTTCGACGTCGAGCTGCCGGATGGCCGGTCCTACGCGATCAGTGCGGCCGTCCTGCCGAATCAGCATCTCTTGCTCAGCATCGAGGACACTTCGGAGCGGCGGGCGTCGGCGGCGCGCATCTTCCACCTCGCGCACCACGATATGCTGACCGAACTGCCGAACCGCGCCCTGTTCCAGAGCCGCCTGGGGGCCGCGGTTGAGGACGCGCTGAGTGACGGCAATCTTGGCGTTGCGCTTCTGCTGTGCGACCTGGACCACTTCAAGGGGGTCAACGACACCTACGGACACCCGGCGGGCGATGAGCTCTTGCGGCAGGCGGCGCAGCGCATGCGCGAGACGGTGCGCAAGACGGACGTCGTAGCCAGGCTGGGCGGCGACGAGTTCGCCATCCTTCACCTGACCGGCGCCGGTGCCAATGAAGCGCCTTCCGTGGCAGAGCGCATCGTAGCGGTCCTGAGCCAACCCTTCGACATTCACGGCAACCGGCTATCCATCGGTGTGAGCATCGGCATTGCCTGTGCCCCTGGCGATGCCAGCACGCTGACGGACCTGACCAAGCGGGCCGACCTGGCACTTTATGCGGCCAAGCAGGCCGGCCGGAACCAGTTCGTCGTGTATGACGCCCATCTTGGCGAGACGCTGGAGGACCGTCGCAGCCTGGCGGCAGACCTGCGGCGGGCGCTGGATTGCAATGGCCTGCACGTCCACTACCAGCCGCAGGTCGACCTGCAAACGCGGGAGATCATCGGGTTTGAGGCGCTGGCGCGCTGGACTCATTCCGAACGTGGGGAGATCCCGCCCGGAACGTTCATCCCCATCGCGGAGGAGTGCGGGCTGATCGTGCGGCTCGGCGAGTGGGTGCTGAGGACCGCCTGCCACGATGCCATGGTGTGGGGCGGCGAAACCACGGTCGCGGTCAATGTTTCCACGCAGCAGCTCAGGGAAGACGGATTTGTCAGCACCGTGCACGCGGCGACGGCAGACACCGGGTTGCCGGCACGCCGCCTGGAGCTGGAGATAACGGAAAGTGCCATGCTCGATGACAGCCCCAGGATGATGGCTGTGCTGAACGCGCTGCATGCCATGGGCGTGCGCATCGCCCTGGACGACTTTGGCACCGGCTACTCGGCGCTCAGCTACCTCGAGAAGTTCCCGTTCGATAAGATCAAGATCGACCGCTCCTTCATCCGCAAGCTGACCAGCAGCGGGGAAAGCGGCATGATTGTCCGCGCGGTTGCGGGTTTGGGTAGTAACCTCGGCATTACGACCATCGCCGAGGGCATCGAAGCCGAGGAGCAGGCAAGACTCGTGCTTGAAGCCGCATGCCAGGAAGGCCAGGGGTATCTATTCGGCCGTCCGATACCGGCCGCGGACATCCGCACTCTGCTGATGAAGCAAGCCATACTGGCCGCCGAGTAGGACGACTTCGCCGGTGATTCGGTCGATGACGAACCATCCCTAAAACCCCAGGGAAACCCGGACAGCTCCGCCATTGCGCGTGGTATGGCCGGAGAACGCGCCGTCATATTCCAGGCGCACGCTCAACGCATTCGCGATGTTCGCAAGCTGCACACCGGCGCCGACGCGGCCGTAGACGGTGTCCAGGGGAAGCATCACGGCGAAACTGTCTGCCCCCGCCGGGGCTGCGGCGAAACGGGACTGCACCGACCAGTCGTGCAGGCTCGACACCGTCAGGCCAACCCGCGCATAGCCCCGCATCAGGTAGTCGGGACCGACATCGAACCGGCTGCCGACCTCCACGCTGGGCGTTCCCAGCACAGCCCAGTTGGCGCTGTGCGCCACCTGCTGGTTGAACAGGCCGGCGCCGCTTTCGCCGTAGCCGCCGGCGGTGGTGTAGACCACGTCCAGGTCGACGAACGGCCTGACGTAGAACCGCTCGGCCGCCCAGGTATAGGCGGCGCGCAGCCGCCCGCCAAACCCGCCGATATCCTGTGTGCCCTTTGCCACGCCGCCGAGGTTGGCGAGGCTGGCGAAGCGGCTGGTGTCGAAGCTGCCGAAATTGCCGGCTGCGGCCGCGGCGACCAGCCATGGTCCGCTCTCCCGCTTCACGCTGGCGCCAACCGAGAACATCTGGCCATTTGCCTTGAAGCCGCCATTGCTGCTTTGGATCTGGCTGTTCTCATAGGCGGCGGTCGCGCCCAGGAACCAGTCGGTCGCGATCCGCTTCTGCCCGCCGAGGGCGACCGCAAAAACACGGTCGCCATAGGCCGCGGCATCATTGAATGCGCCCTGGTTGGAGGTCCCGCCGGAAGCCTGGGACCAGACGCACTCACTCTGCACCGGCGTGGCGCTGCTGCCGGCGAAGACCGGGCAGCTCATGGTGCGGTCCAGGCGCTGCTGCGCAAGCGCCAGGTTCTCGGCCGCCGGCGCGTTCCTTGTGTCGGACTGGACGGAGCCCAGCAGGTTGGCATAGCCGCCGCCATCGGTCGCCGCCAGCGCGGTGAACAACGGACCGAAGCTGCCACCGCCGGCATTCCACAGTGCCTGTAGGTGCTGTGCGGTGCGTGTCTGCGCCGGCGTCAGGCCCAACGTCGGGTCAGCGAAGTCGGCGTCCGGCGTTACGGTATAGACATTGCCCGTCCGGCTGATGCTGAAGTCGAACAGGTTATTCATCCGGCTGCCCTGCAAGGTGCCGGTGGCGGTGCCGCCGACATCAAGGAACGTGAGCGCCCGCGGCAGCAGCGAGAGGGCCGCGACCTGGATACGGCCGTCCAGCCTGGCGTCGCCCTGCACGCTCAGGCGGTCGATCCGCCCGGCGGCGAAGTCGGCGTCCAGCTTCAACGTGCCGGCGCGCGTCTGCTCGAAATTGCCGGTGATGACCGTGGTGCCGATCTCGTTCCGGCCGCCGACTATTATCGTGCCGGCATTGACGACGTTGGCCTGCAGGGAGCGCGAAACCAGCGTATTGTTGCTGTAGTTGTAGACGGTGCCGGCGCTGTTGCCGCTGGTGTTGGTCAGGATGACGTCGTCGAAGATCGTGCCGTAGTTGTAGACGTTCAGCACGCTGCCGGCGCTGGTGGACTGATCGCCCTGGTACCGGATGGCCGTGCCGCCATTGCCGCTGAGGAAACCGCTGGACGTAACAGTCAGGCTGTTGTCATGGCCGCTGGAGATCAGCACGCCGGCACCGCCGCGCTGGTCACCATAAACCGTGCCGCCGACCGTGACGTTGATCGCGCTGGAGCCGCTGGGTCCCTGGCTCTGCGCGAAGATGCCGATGCCACCCGAACCCAGCGCAAGGATGGTGCCCTGCTGGTTCACCGTCACCGCACCGCCTCGTCCGCTGCCGCCGGAACTGGTCGAACTCGCAAACGAGCCCGAGGCGTCGCCGCCAAACCCGCCGCCGCCGCCAACCGATTGCGCGAAGATGCCAAACGCGCCCGCACCGACGGTCTGGATCGCGCCATTGAAGTCGACGCTGACAGACCCACCACTGCCGCTGCCGTTCACCCCGGAGAAGCGGCGCGCCAGGGACAGGCCGGGCGAGCTGACATCGCCGGCAATGCCGCCGCCGCCGCCCACGGATTGCGCGACCAGCGCGTGCGCACCGGCGCCGTTGGTGGAGATCCGGTCCGTGCCGCTGCCGGTGCCGGCATAAACCGAGACATTGCCGCCGTTGCCGGCGACGCTGCCCTGGCCGCCAACTGTCAGGGTGAGCAGCGAGTTCGCCGAACCGGTGCCGCCGATGCCGCCGCCGCCGCCGACCGACTGGGCCAGAAGCCCATAGGCCCGCGCGCCGCTGGTGCTGACAGTCGCGGCAAACGGTGCGTTGGCAGAGCCGATCGTGATGCTGCCGCCATCGGCCCCGGTGCCGCCGCCGCCGCCAACCGCAAGTTCCAATGTCGCCGACAACGTCTTGCTCGACCGGCTCGCATTGCCCTGGCCACCAATGCCACCGCCGCCGCCGATCGACT
>JAFEFW010000083.1 GCA_018240405.1 Pseudomonadota bacterium | reverse complement strand
GGTTTGGCCCGTGGCCGCCAGCCGGCGCGGAAGCGCGCGATGCTCGGCCGGGCGCCGTGCCTTGGGCGGCCCGCGGCACGATCAGTGCGCGCAGGCTGGCGAATACTTGCGGCCCGAACAGCCCATCGGCGGCGGGAAGGTCACGCTGCGCCAGATAGGCATCGCGCGTCCGGTCGCAAAGTTGGAGCGGATCCAGCGGGGCCGCCAAACGACTGCCCCCGGAACGGGTCAGGTCATCCCGGACATCAAGAAATGTCTCTGCCGCCGTTCGCATGTGCCGCAGATGTTGGTTGGACGGCCGGGTTTGTCCACCCGGCGCAGCGCGCCGACCTTGCGCTGGCAGGTCAACATGCAACGCCCTGGAAAGGCGGCTGCTCATCGCCCGGGTCGCACGCCGAAGCGCCGGAACGCAGACCATGATCTTCACGCACAGGTGACCCAGGCCGTGCGGCGGCGCCCCCGGCGGACGGCGTTATGCCCTGGCACAGCGATATTTGGAGGGGGAAGCCAGAATGCTGACACGTGCAACTCTGCTGCGGTCGACTGCGGCGGTGACCGGAACATTGTTGGTCGGACGCGTCCTGGGTGCAGGTGAACCGGCCGTAGCGCAGACCACGCAGGAGGTTACCATTGCCGGCGCGCGGAAGGTTCTGGCCGATCTTCGCCAGGACAAAGCTTTCGGCAACGCGCGGACATTGCTCCGCAAGGCGCGGGCCGTACTGATCGTGCCGCGGCTGATCAAGGGCGGGTTCATCGTCGGCGGCGAGGGCGGCAACGGCGTGCTGATGGTCCGCCGCAAGGGCAGTTGGAGTGAGCCGGCCTTCTATGTCATTGGCGCTGCCTCCTTCGGTCTGCAGATCGGCCTGGAACAGGCCGAGGTTATCCTGCTGGTCATGAGCGAGCGCGGCGTCAACGGCCTGCTGCACGACCAGTTCAAGATTGGCGCGCAGGCCGGGATCACCGCGGTCACCTTCGGCTCCAACGTCGAAGGGGCGCTGGCCGGGCCGAACCCGCCGGATATCGTCGTCTGGTCATCCAGCAGCGGCCTGTATGGCGGCCTGACGGTGGATGGATCGATCGTAAAGTCGCAGCCCAACCTGGACGCTGAATATTACGGCCAACGGCTGGGCACGCGGGACATCCTGTATGGTGAACTGAGCACGCCGCGCGCGGTCGGCCTGCGGCGCGATATGAATGCGCTGGGATAGAGATCGGGCGTTGCGGGGTCGGGGCAGGCGTGCTATTGGCGCCGCCCGCGCCCATACTGGGGGATAGTTTAGCGGTAAAACTCCCGGCTCTGACCCGGGCATCCTTGGTTCGAATCCAGGTCCCCCAGCCAATCCACCACGACGCCAGATGTGCAGGTTGCGGCTCTCTTGGCGGCCTCGCGCGCAATGGCGGTCTGATAATCGATTGCCGGCGGCCGGTACAGACCGCGAACCGCCGGCATACGGCGGCCGATGCCAGCCGGACGCGGGACCGCGCTATCTTCACGCCGATACCGTTTTCAGCGTCACAACTGGCTGTGGCTGAGCGCGAAGGCTGTTGAATCCAATGCCGCGCCCACCGATCGCCGGAAGGTATCTGGCGATCGGTGGGCCGAGGTCACGCTTTGACCAAGGGACATCCGCCCTCGTTCAGTGGACGGAATGCCTTGTCCGCCGGCGTTGTCGCGACAAGCTTATAGACGTCTCCGGGATAGCGGCTTTCCTCCGGCGTCTTTACCGTGAACAGATAAGCCGGATGGATCTTGCGTCCGTCCACCCGGATCAGGCCGGGGCCGAAGCAATCATCGTCGGTCGGCATTTTCTTCATCATGTCGACTGTCGCGCGGCCTGACTTCTTGGCTTCGGCGACGCCCAGTTCACGCACCGCCTTCAGGTAATGCAGCGTCGCGGCATAGCTGCCGGCCTGGTCCATGTTCGGGAACACATTCGCCGGCAATTGCGGCCTTAACCGAGCCGTGAATGCGCGCGTGCGGTCGTTCAGGTCCCAGTAGAAATTCTCGGTAAAGGTCAGCCCCTGTGCGGTCGGCAGATCCATCGCCATCACGTCGTTGATGAAGCACGCCAGAGCCGTCAGTTTCATCGACTTGTCGACGCCAAACTCGCGCGCCTGCTTCACCAGGTTGATGAAGTTCGTGCCGGACGCCGCAAACGCCAGCACTTTTGCGCCACTTGCCTGCGCCTGCAGCAGATACGAGGAGAAGTCCGTGGTCTCGGGAAACGGGAACTTGACGGATCCGACGACCTTGCCGCCGGACGCTTCGACGAAGCGCGTGGTGTCGGCCTGGAAGATGTGACCGAATGTATAGTCAGCCGTAATGAAGAACCAGCTGTCGCCGCCGCTCTTTACCGTCGACGTAGCCGTCGAGTACGGCAGGTTCCAGGTATCCAGCGTCCAGTGGACCGTGTTGGCGTTGCAGTCCTTGCCGGTCAATGCCGAGGTGCCCGCGCCGGTGTTGAGATGCGCCTTGTCTTTCTGCGCGCAGATGGCGCTGCAGGCCAGTGCGACGGCGGAACTGTCGACGCCGACGATTGCGTCGATGCCGTCGCGGTCGAACCAGGCGCGCACAATCCCCACCGCATTGTCCGGCTTGTTCTGATGATCGGCGACGACCAATTCGACCTTGGTGCCGGGGTTCGCGGCGGTGAACTCGGCGACGGCCTGCTTGGCACAGAGGACACCGGTCGGGCCGGTAACATCGCGGAACGGGCCGGACATGTCGGTCAGCATCCCCAGGCGGATCACCGGCGCATTGGCCGGTTGGGCACGCACCGGCCCGGACGACGGTAGCAATACAGCAGCAGAGGCGGTCGCAAGAACGTGGCGACGCGTAAATTTCATGACGTTTCCAGTGTTAATATTGTCAGACGCCGCGAAGCTACACGATGGCGCGCCACGCGCAACCGCGGGCGGTCGCCGCAACCGACACCCGTGCAGCGGCCGGACGATGTGGCCGTCCGGACAGTTCGCTCGGCCGTGCCCTCCGCTGACCTTGCGCGTAAGGGCCGGCGGCGGTACCGAACCGGTCTTGCCGGGACCGCCTCGAAAGGCCCGCGTCGGAGGAGCCGCGAACGCCGCATGACCAGACAGATCATCCTGAACGCGTTTGACATGGCCTGCGTCGGCCATATCCAGCACGGCATGTGGACCCATCCGCGCGACCATGCGTCGGCGTATACGTCGCTGGACTATTGGGTTTCGATGGCGCAACTTCTGGAGCGGGGGCTGTTCGACGGCCTGTTCCTGGCCGACATCCTCGGTGTCTACGACGTGATGGACGCATCCGCCGCCCCGGCGCTGCGGGCGAGCGTGCAAATCCCGCTGATCGACCCGATGGCGTTGATTCCGGCCATGGCGCATGCCACGACGCATCTTGGCTTCGGCGTCACCTGCAACCTGACCTATGACCCGCCCTTCCTGTTCGCGCGCCGCATGGCCACCCTCGATCACCTGACCAGGGGACGGATCGGCTGGAACATCGTCACCGGCGCACTCGACAGTGCCGCCCGCGCGATGGGACTGCAGCAGCAACTGCCGCACGACGACCGTTACGATGTCGCCGATGAGTATATGCAGGTTGTCTATGCGCTGTGGGAGGGTGGCTGGCGCGACGACGCGGTGGTCCGCGACCGCGTGCGCGGTGTCTATACGGAGCCGGACCGGGTGCGCCCGATCCGCCACGAGGGCCGGCACTACCGCGTCGACGCACTGCCGATCTGGGAACCGTCGCCGCAGCGCACCCCAGTGCTGTACCAGGCTGGCGGCTCCACCCGCGGCCGCGTCTTCGCCGCCCGGCATGCCGAATGCGTCTTCGTCTACGGCGGCGACATGAAGGCGACCGGTCGCCTGGTCGCGGATTTGCGGCGGCGCGCAGCACCTCGCCCCATCAAGGTGCTGCCGTTGGCCACCGTGGTGACCGCACGGACTGAAGCCGAGGCACGCGACCGGCTGGATGAATACCGCCGCCATGCCAGCGTCGAGGGCGTACTGGCCCATGCGTCGTCGTCAATGGGGGTCGATTTCGGCCGCTTCGGCATGGATGAGCCAATCGACGCCAACGGCAGCCAGGCGATCCAGTCCAATGTCGATGCGCTCGCCGCGGTGCTGGGCGTCGGCTGGACGAAGCGGATGTTCATCGACAACGCCATCCTGGGCGGTCGCATGCCGCCGTTCGTCGGCACGCCGTCGCAGATCGCGGATACGATGCTGCAATGGATGACCGAGGCCGATGTGGACGGCTTCAACCTGTCGCGGACCGTCATGCCGGAGGGGCTGGAGAATTTCATCAACCTCGTCGTGCCGGAGTTGCAGGCGCGCGGGGTCTATAAGACTGCCTATACAGACGGCACCTATCGCCACAAGCTGTTCGGACGCGGCGACCGGCTTGGCAATGATCATCCCGCGTCACAGGAGCGGTGGCCAAGCGAGCCGCTATCGGCCTGACAAGTGCATCTCAGGCGGAATCATTCGCAATGGCCGGGCGACCGGCGTGAATGGTGGCTCATCGGCCAGCCGCGGCCGGTGGCACGCGTTGGTCAAGCCGCGGCGGCACTGACGAAGCGGTTCCGACCGCCACCGGTATGATCCGCGCGTCGTCGACGCCGACGCCTACCGGATCGGAATCCACAGTTCAAATCCGCCCTTTCCGGTGTGCGGATCGAAGCGTTCATCATAGCGCTCAAACACCGGCGCCTCAGCGAACTGATATCCCGAACGGGGCAGCCAGTCGTTGAAGATCGCCATGAACGTGGTGCGGACCGTGGAGACATGGCCGGCATGGGTGAAGACAGCATAGCGCGGCGCGGCGACACGGATGCTGGCTAGATCGGATGGCACATCCGTGCCGGGTGCCACCTCGACACCGGCAAGGTAGTCGAAGCCGGACCCATCCATGCCGTAACAGACGCCGTAAGCGACATGCCCGACCTGGCCCGGAATCTGGCCAAGCCGCGCAGCGACGCGCTGCCACAAGGCGGGCAGGCCGCCCAGTGCCTCAAATGCGAAATGGTCACGCAAGCCGGCGACCAGCATGGTGCGGCCTGGCTCGATGCGCGGTTCGGGAAGCGGCGTGGTCGTGTCGGTCGTCATCGTGATCGGCTCCACCAATGAGAATCCATTTACTGTGCCAGCGGCGCGGGCTGCCTCCGGCGTCGTTCCAAACTGGTCGCGGAAGGCGCGCGTGAATGCTTCATGAGAGCCGTAGCCGGCCTCCAGCGCCACCGCCAGGATGTCCGGTGCACCGGCGGCCAGCGCTTTGGCCGCCTCGGTCAGCCGGCGGGCGCGCACATAGCGCATCACCGGGAAGCCGGTGGCCAGGCCGAAGACCCGAACCAGATGAAAGCGTGAAACGCCGGCCACACTGGCGATTTCGGTCAACCCGATCGGTTCGCCCCTGTGCCCCTCGATGAACCACACCGCCGCTTCTACCGGCTTCATCCGTCCTCCCGGTCACACTTCTGCGACTCTCTATCAGCGTACTGTCGTCGCTGCTTGATCGCTGTTGCGCCTTGCCTGACCTTGTGCACCGATGATCCTTCCGAAACGCATCCAGAATACCGCGGCGGTGGCGCGTCATTACGACGAACTCGATCGCTTCTATCGTGAAGTCTGGGGCGAGCATGTCCATCATGGCTATTGGACGACCGGCCGCGAAACGCCGACCGAAGCCGCCGAAGCGCTGGTCGCTCATCTGGCGACGCGCCTGGATCTCGCGCCGGGGCAGCATCTGGGCGACATCGGCTGCGGCTACGGTGCGCCCGCGCGCTTCCTGGCGCAGCGGTTCGGCGTCCGGGTGACCGGCCTGACCATTTCGCCGGTGCAGGCGGCACTGGCCCAAGCAGCGCTGGTCTACTCTGCCGTAGGGCAGGTTGAGGTCCGCCTACAGGACTGGCTGCGCAACGACTTTCCCGATGCCTGCTTCGACCGGCTCTACGCCATCGAAAGTTCGGAACATATGCCTGACAAGGACCGGTTCTTCGCCGAAGCGTTCCGCACGTTGAAGCCGGGTGGGCTCTTGGCCATCAACGCCTGGCTGGCTGGTGACCGGCCGCGGCGATGGGAGATACGCCACCTGCTGGAGCCGATCTGCCGCGAAGGCCGCCTGCCGGGCATGGGCGACGAGGCGGACTACCGCGCAATGGCGACGAGCACCGGCTTCGACGTGGTTGCCGTCGAGGACCTCACCCGGTCGGTCCGGCGCACCTGGAGCATTTGCGTTCGCCGCGTGCTACGCGGTCTGGTAACGGACCCACGCTACGGCCGCTTCCTGCTGGACACTGGCGCCCAGAACCGGGTGTTCGCGCTGACCATGTTGCGCATCATGCTTGCCTACCGGACTGGCGCGATGCGCTATGCGCTGCTGCTGTTCCGCAGGCCGGCCTGATCAGCCCGCCAGCGCCCCGGCCACCGCACCGCTCATGCAGGTCGCGATCGTGCCCGACAGAATGGTACGGGGACCAAGCGCCACGATTTCGGCGCGGCGGGCGGGAATCATGGCGCCAAGGCCGCCAATGACGATGCCCAGGCTGCCGAAATTGGCGAAACCGCACAGCGCGTACGTGAGGATCATCCGCGTCCGGGGCGAAAACGTATCCGGGGGCAGGGTGGAAAAATTCAGGTAGGCCACGAATTCGTTCAGCACCGTCTTGGTGGCCATCAGGCCGGCGGCGGCGGCGGTTTCGGACCACGGCACGCCGATCAGCCACATGATCGGCCGGAACGGCAGTGCAAAGATCCGCTGGAGCGTGACCGCTGTGCCCCCGATATCAGGCAGCAGGCCGAGGCCCATGTTGACCAGCGTCACCATGGCGATGGTGACGATCAGCACGGCGATGATCGCCGCCAGGATGGGGATGCCATCCAGTGTGCCCTTGACCAGCGCGTCGATGGCGCCATGCGGCGGGTCTTCGATGACCAGCCTGGCGTCGCTACGCTCCGATGCATCAAACGGCACCATCAGCGCCGCCACCGCCAGGCCGGCCGGCGTTGAAATGATCGAGGCGATCAGAATGTTGCCCAGGGCGTTTGGTACCAGGGGCGCGAGGAAGGAGGCGTAGATGATCATCACCGTCCCCGCCACGCCGGCCATGCCGCAGGTCATCAGTGCGAACAACTCGCCCCGTTGCATCCGCAACAAATACGGGCGGACCAGCAGTGGCGCCTCGACCATGCCGACGAACACGTGCACGGCGGCACCGAGGGCGAGCGCGCCACCGATGCCCATCGCCCGGTGCAGCAGCCAGGCAAAGCCGGCGGTGATGCGCTGCAGGATGCCCCAATGGAACAGCAGGGAAGCCAGGGCGCTGATCGTCAGCACCAGCGGCAAGGCCTGGAACGCCAGGATGAAGCTGGCGCCGGGATGGGTCTCGGCGAAGGCGGGCGCGCCGCCGCCGAGGTAGCCGAAGACGAACTGCGTCCCCACCAGCGTGGCGTGGTGCAACGCATTGGCGGCGTCGTTCAGCCCGATCATTGCCCGATCGGCGCCGGGAATCTCCAACAACAGCAGGGCGAAGCCGATCTGCAGCCCGACGCCACAGGCGACGGTGCGCCAGGGGATGCGCCGCCGGTCTTCGCTGCACAGGTAGGCGAGCAGCAGGAGGGCTAGTAGCCCCAGACCGGCGTGCAGCATTCAGGCGGGTTTCTTGGCGAGCTGGTTGAACGGGTAGTAAGGCGGGAACTCGCCCACGCTGTTCATATCCACTTCCACCATCGTCAGACCCCGAATCTCCATCGCCTGGGCCACGGTCGGGCCGAAGGCGTCCGCCGTGCTGACGCGGAAATACGGGATGTCGGACAGCGCCGCCAGCTTGGAAATTTCGGGACCGGTGAGGTCGGCGAAGTAACGGCGGCCCTGGGCGGTGGCGTCCTGGATGCGCTTGATGACGCCGTAGCCGCGGTCATTCATGACAATGACGACCATGTTCAGGTTTTCCTGCACCGCCGTCCAAAGCTCGCCGACGTTCAGGTAGAAGCCGCCATCGCCGGTCATGACGACGGTCTTGCGGTCGCCCGCCGCCACCGCCGCGCCGATGCCAAGGCACAGGCCCTGGCCGATGCCGGCGCCGACCGGGTAGACGTTCTGGTTCGGTGCGTTCAACGGGAAGACGCGGTTGCCCCAGGTGGTGTTGTTCTGCGTCACGTCGCGCGCCCAGATGGCGTCGCGCGGCATCACGTTTCGGAGTTGCGTCGCGAAGGTGCCGTAGGCGCCCAGCGTATCGATGAAGGCGCTTTGCGCGTCGCGCTTCAGTTTCTCGAACTCCGCGGGGTAGCCGGACTCGATCTTCAGCTTGCCCTCGATGCGCCGGACCAGGGCGGACAGAGTCGCGTTGGCGTCGCCGCAGACGAAATACTGGTTCGGGTAGGTGCGGCCGTTGGCCAGCGGATCGGAGTCGATCTGGATCAGGTTGGCCGGCAACGGCACGGTAAAGTCGTTGGTTTCATGCCCGCGGATGCGGCAGCCGACGACGAGGCAGAGGTCTACCGTCTTGTAGAAGTCGGTGATGACAGGCATCCCGATGCCGGTCAGGCCGCCAAGGTTGCGGGGGTTTTCCTCGCTGACGGTGCCGCGGCCGTTGAAGCTGCTGACCATGCCGAAGCCGAGTTCCAGCAGCCGCGCCGCCGGCCCGCCCGCCTGCTTCGCCCCATTGCCGAGCCAGAGCATGGGGCGTTTGGCGGCGAGCACGCGGTCGGCGAGCTCGTCCAGTTCGGCGTCGCTGGGCAGGCGCGGCGGCGGGAGTGGCAGGACAAAATTGTCCAGCATCGCCGGGCGATCGATCTTTACGCGCTGGACGTCAATTGGCACCTCGACGGACACCGGCCCCATCGGCGGCGTCAGCGCCTCGGTCGCCGCCTGGGTCAGCACGCCCAGCGCCTGATGGGCGGAGCGAATGCGGTAGGCGGATTTGCAGACCGACGCCATCATCCCAAGCTGGTCGACAGGGTCGTGCACGGAACCCATCTCGCGATCGGCGAACTTCGTCGACGTCATGCCCGTGATGTGCAGCACAGGCGCGCCGGCAAAGCGGGCCTCGATCAGGCCGCCGATCGTGTTGGCGGCACCGGGCCCGGTGGAGGAGATGATGACGCCGAGGCCCTGGGAGACACGGGCGTAGCCGTCGGCCATGTGCGCGCCGCCGAGTTCGCCGCGCGTCATGACGAAGCGGATGGCGTTGCGCCGGCCAATCCCGTCCAGCATCGGAATGTTGTGCACCGAGGCGATGCCGAACACGGTGGTGACGCCGCACGCAGTGAGGAACTCGGCGACGAGGTCGCCGACGGTGTAGTCGCTGGACATTCTGTTGGTCTCCCCTTGGGTGCGGGGGAGGCTGCGTCAGGGGCGGCGGGAGGTCAACGGCGGGGGGTGGCTCGGCGGGAGTGGCTCATAGCGCAAGTAGCGGCCAGGAAACGTCGGCTCATTACGGGTGGTGTGCCCGGGGATCTGTCGTAACGTTTCTACATCCAGCGACGGCTAGCCATGACAGTCACGACACTGACGTGGCCGCCGCTGACTTGTTCATCTCCGCGATCACCATCCTGGAACTCAAGATCGGCACTGTGCTGATCGAGCGCCGGGATGGGCTGCACGGCGGCAGGCTGCAGGCATGGTTGATTAAGCGCGTCCTGCCGAAGTTCACGCGGCGCACGCCGCCGGTGGCGTAAATCAGATAGCCTGCTGCTGAGAAGCGGCATCTGCCGCCATGCGACCTTGCGCCTGACATCACGTTCAATATCCCTGACGATCCCTCCAGCCGCCTCTGCGCGGCGGTGCGGCAAGAGACGTTGGCTTGGTCGTCGTTTAGCGGCCCCTACTTTGGCGATAGCGGCAGGCCATTGCGCCGCCGCCCAAGCGCCGCTAGGATTGCATCACATGTTAAGCAATAGGAGGTAACGATGGCTGGACCCGTAACCCCGGTGGGCGTCAACCATGTCGTCCTGAACGTGCGCGACATCGAGGAATCCCACACCTTCTGGACCGAAGTGGTCGGCCTGAAGCAGGTCGGCGAGCTGAAGAAGACCCCGCAGCGCCCGAACCCGCCGCGCATGCGCTTCTATAGCTGCGACCACAACGGCAAGATGAATCACCATGACATCGCCCTGGTCGAGAACAAGGACCTGCCCGAGCCGCCTAAGGAATGGGGCATGTTCGGCATGCCGGTCGCAGTGAATCACATTGCTATTACATTGCCGAGCCGCGACGCGTGGCTGCAGCACCTGGAATACCTGCAGGGCAAGGGCGTGAAGTTCAACCGCCGGGTTGAGCATGGCATGACGCACTCGCTGTACATCAACGACCCCAACGGTTACGGCGTCGAATTGCTGTATGAGCTGCCGCGCGAGGTCTGGGAAGGCGACATCGATGCCGCCCTGAACTTCGCCGTCGCCAAGCCGACCGAGGGCAAGGAAGCGCTGGAAGACGAGCACCAGAACGTGCCGGTATTCCGCGCCGCCGAATAAGGATTGCTATCATGGGGAAACGTCAAAGCATCAACGCGCCGCGCGCGCGTCATGAGAACCCGATTCCAAACGCCAGCCGGATCGGCAACATCGTCATGTCCAGCGTGATCGGCGGCTCCAATCCCGGCACGCGGGAACTGCCGCCGACGCTCGATGAGCAGCTTGTCAATGTCTTTGCCGCGATCAAGGGCGACATCGAGGCTGCCGGCGGAACGGTTGATGACATCCTGAAGATCACCTTCTACGTGAAGGATCCGGTCAAGGATCGTCCGGTCATCAACACGCACTGGCTGAAGATGTTTCCCGATCCGGAGGCGCGGCCGGCGCGGCATTCGCAGACGCTGCCGCCGGACAGCAGAGCGCTGGTACAGGCTGATTTCTTCGCCGTCATAACCTGACGGCGGGGCCAATGCTTGACGCCGCAACGATCGACTCGCTGGCGCGTGCGTTCCACCGGGCGGAAAAGGAGAGAGTCCAGGTCCGCCCGGCCACCGCGCAGTATGAGGGGTTTTCGGTCGAGGACGCCTACGCGGTACAGCGCCGCTGGGTGGAGATCAAGGTCGCCGAAGGCAACCGCATCAAGGGGCACAAGATCGGCCTGACCTCGCGCGCCATGCAGCGCCAGGTCGGGATCAATGAGCCCGACTACGGCGCGCTGCTGGAGGACATGTTCTACCAGACGGGCGCGGAAATACCGCGTGACCGTTTCTTCAACCCACGTGTCGAGTGCGAGATCGGCTTCGTCATCGGCAGGCGGCTGAAGGGGCCGGACTGCACGATCTTCGACGTGCTGAACGCCACCGACTACGTGGTGCCAGCGGCGGAGATCGTCGACGGCCGGTCATTGCGGGTCGACCCGGAAACGGGCAAGGCGCGAACTGTGCTGGACTCGATTGCCGACAACGCCGGCAACGCTGCGCTGATTGTTGGCGGGCGGCCGATGCGGCCGATGGACCTGGACCTGCGCTGGGTCGCCGCGTTGTGCTACCGCAACAACGTGATTGAGGAGTCCGGCGTTGCCGCGGCGGTGCTGAACCACCCGGCAAATGGCGTCGCCTGGCTGGCGAACAAGCTGGCGGCTTTCGACATCGCTCTGGAGCCTGGGCAGTTTGTGCTGGGCGGGTCATTCACGGGCATGGTCGAGGCGCGCGCCGGCGATACGTTCCACATCGATTACGGACCATTCGGGTCGGTTTCCGCCCGATTTGTGTGAGAGGGCCTGCCGTGCCAGCCGATGACTTTGCCACGCCGACGAAGTTCGGCGTTGGCCAGCCTGTTCGCCGTTGGGAAGATCTGCGTCTGCTGACGGGCCGCGGCCGTTACCAGGATGACTGGGTGCTGCCGCGGCAATCCTGGTGCGTGTTTGTCCGCTCGCCGCACGCCCATGCGCTGATCAAATCGATTGACACGAATGCAGCCAAGGCCGCGCCGGGCGTGCTGGCGGTCTATACCGGCGCGGATTATGAGGCGGATGGGTTGAGCATGCCCAAGGCCAACATGCCGCGGAAGAAGCGCGACGGTTCGCCGATGTTCGCGCCGCAACGCCCGGCGCTGATCAAGGACCGACCCCGTTACGTCGGCGATCCGGTGGCGATGGTGATTGCGGAGACGCTGGCGCAGGCCAAGGATGCGGCGGAACTGGTGGAGGTGGATTACGAACCCCTGCCGTCCGTGACGAGCGTCGCGGCGGCGGCGGAGCCGGATGCGCCGCGCGTCTGGGAGGAGAACCCGGACAACATCTCCCACACCATGGAGCGCGGCGACAAGGCGAAGACCGACGCAGCGTTTGCGCAAGCGGCCCATGTGGTGACGCGGCGCTATGTCGTGACGCGCGTGCATGCACAGTACATGGAACCACGCGGCTCGTTGGGTTCTTACGACGACTTCGAGGATCGTTACACGCTGCACGCCGACGTGAACTATCCGCACCGCGTGCGAAACATGCTGGCGAACAACGTGTTCAAGGTGCCGGAGAGCAAGGTCCGCGTCGTGGTCAACGATGTCGGCGGCGGCTTCGGTGCGAAGGGCTGGCAGTACGTCGACCACCGCCTTGTGCTGTGGGCCGCCCGCAAGCTGGGACGCCCGGTGAAGTGGCGCTGCGAACGGTCCGAAGTCATCATGGCGGATGAGCACGGGCGGGATAATATCGGCGAGATCTCGCTGGCGCTGGATGCGAACGGCAAGATCCTGGGTCTGCGCCTGCACATGCTGGCCAGTATTGGCGCCTACATCGCGTCAGACCGGCAGTTGCTGACGCCGTTCGGCATGATCATTACGGTGACCGGCGTCTACGATGTGCCGGCCGCGCATGTGTCGATCGACGCCGTGCTGTCCAACACCAACCCGACCGCGCCATATCGCGGCGCCGGCCGACCCGAGGCGATCTACCTGATCGAGCGCATTCTGGAAGTTGCCGCCGAGGAAATGGGCATCGACCCGATCGAACTGCGCCGCCGCAACATGATCACGCCGGCGATGATCCCGTACAAGGCAGCGTTGGGGCAGACCTACGATTCCGGCGATTTCCCGAAGAACCTGCAGATGGCGCTGGAGGCCGCAGACTATGCCGGCTTCCCGGCACGCGCGGCGGAGTCGAAGGCACGCGGCAAACTGCGTGGTATTGCGGTGGCGAATGCCATCGAGCAGGCGGCGGGTCCGGTGCCGGATTACGCGGAAATTCGTTTTCAGCCCAGCGGCAGTGCAATGATGCTGATGGGGACGAAGTCGCACGGCCAGGGGCACGAGACCGCCTACAAGCAGATCCTGTGGGACAAGCTTGGCATTGACCCGAAGGAAGTGCAGTTCATCGACAGCGACACCGATCGTGTCGCCTTCGGCATGGGGTCCAACGGATCACGCTCAATGGTCGTCGGCGGCAGCGCCCTGGTGCTGGCAGCGGACAAGATCATCGCCAAGGGCAAGCAACTCGCCGCACACATGCTGGAGGCGGCAGAGGCGGATATCGAATTCGCCGACGGCAAGTTCTCCGTTGCGGGGACGGATCGGGCGGTCACACTGAAACAG